>JBDTXU010000313.1:0-21142 GCA_040006055.1 Sphingomonas bacterium
CGGTCTATTCGACCGTGCTGCCGCTCGGCGCGAGCATCGGCAAGGACGGCACGGCAATGTATGTCGGCTTGCTGGCCATGTTCGCGCTGCAGGCGTTCGGCACGCCGCTGACGCCGCAAATCTATGGCGTGGTGCTGCTGACCGGCGCACTTGCCGCGTTCGGCACGGCGCCGGTGCCTTCCGCGTCGCTGTTCATGCTCGCCGCTGTCCTGTCGGCGGTCGGCATCCCGCCCGAGCAGACCGCATTGGTCGTCGGCTTCGTGCTGCCGTTCGACCGGTTGCTCGACATGACCCGCACCGTGCCCAGCGTCAGCGCCAACCTCGCCGTCGCAACGACGGTGGCGCGGCTCGAAGGCGAGCTGGATGAAGACATTTATCGATCGAGCCGAGATGCATGACATGAATTT
The DNA here is from genome assembly GCA_040006055.1 of Sphingomonas bacterium. GTDB lineage: Bacteria > Pseudomonadota > Alphaproteobacteria > Sphingomonadales > Sphingomonadaceae > Sphingomonas. The sequence continues at coordinate 408 of JBDTXU010000313.1, forward strand.
CGATGATGTGATCGAGCAGTACCGGCGTGAGGGCTATGCGGTCGCGCGCGGCTTGTTCGCGCCCGACGAAGTCGTCACCATCGGTTCCGCGATCGACCAGATCCATGACGAGGGCGTCGCGCATGGCCGCAGCTTCCGACATGGCAACCTGTTCTACAATGTCGCGCCCGGTGCCGGTGAGCCCATAGTGCGCATGGTGCAGTGGCCATCCTATCATCAGCCCGTGCTGAATGCCGTGCGGCTCGATCCGCGCTTCGCCCGGTTGCTCGCGCCATTGCTTGGTGGCGACCTCAAACAGATCATCAACCAGGTGCACTGGAAGGCGCCGGGCGCGATCGGCGATTTCGCCTGGCACCAGGATTCGCGCTTCCGCCGCCCGGTCGAGGCCTATCGTCATCTTGGTAGCTCCTATGTGCAGACCGGGCTCGCGATCGACCCGCATAATCCGCAATCCGGCGGAATGCGCTTCATCCCGCGCAGCCATCTTCAGGGCGACCTGAAGCTCGACACCTCGCAGGACGTGCTCGGCAACGCGATGAGCGACAGCGTACTCGAGGCGGCAGGTATCTCGCCCGCGATCGCGATCGACCTCGACATGGCGCCGGGCGACCTGGCGCTGTGGAATCCCTATCTCGTCCACGGCTCGGGCACCAACCACGCCACCCATCGCCGGCGCTTCTACATCAATGGCTATGTCCGGGCGGAGGATTGCGATCGCGGCGAATGGGCGTTTCGCGATGGGCGGCCGGTGCCGTTCGGCGAGAAGCCGGCATTGGTCCATTACGAGGCGCTGTACGAGCGCGGTGAACCGTACTACCCCGACTGACAAAATTCGCCCGCGGCCGGGCGGCAAAGCAGCCGTTATAGCGGTGTGGCGGCCATGCGCAGCAGCTTCACGGCAGCGGTTGCTTCTTCATCAGCGTGCGATCGAGAAAGGCGTCCGCCGCGCGGTAGCTGGCGAGCCAGTCGGCATAGCGGAAGAAATCATGCCGTTCGCCCGGAAACACCAGTTCGTGGAACGGCACATGGCGCGCGGTCAGTTCGCGGGCGAGCAGCAGCGATTGCGGGAAGTCGACATTCTTGTCGTCGTCGCCATGGATCAGCAGTACGGGTGAGCGCCACGTGGCGATCGAGCCCATTGGCGAGGACTGCCACTGCAACTGGTGCGCGGTGGCTTCGGCCACGGGCGACAGGGTCTTCTCGACCGGCCGCACCATGGTATGGACGCCGTGGAAGTCGACCCCGGCGGCGAACAGGTCGCTGTTCCGCGCGAGTGCCAGCGCGGTGAGATAGCCGCCCCAGCTCCCGCCCCAGATACCGATCCGCGCCGGGTCGACATCGGCGCGCGCCGCGAGCCAGCGGCCACCGGCAAGCACGTCGCGATATTCGGACGCGCCGGCGCGGGCGATCTCGGGCGCCTCGCGGAAGGCGTGACCATAGCCGGTGCCGCTGCGGTAATTGACCGACAGCACGTCATAACCCTGGGCGGCGAAATGCTGGTTCAGGATATAGGCGTTGGAATAATAATAGGACGGGTGGAAGCCGGGCAGCATCTGCCGGCGCGGGCCGCCATGGACGTAGATTAGCGCGGGGTGCCTGCCCGGGCCGCGACCGTGGAACAGCTGACCGTGGACGACCACGCCATCGGCGGCGGTGAAGGTGACAGCCTCGGGCGCGATGAAGTCGGACACGTGGGGGGCAGGGCCGAGCGCCGCGAGGCCGGACCTCACCAACACCGGATGCGCGGGATGCGTCGCATCGGTGGCGATCGCGGCGAGCATGCCGCCGGCGAGCGTCGGCACGGATTCGAAGCCTTCGCCCTTGCTCAGCTGAGCCGCCGCGCCGCCGGTGAGCGGGCGCTGCCAGAGGTGGCGGCGGTCAAGATTGCCGGCGTTGGCGGCATAGATGATCGAGCGACGATCGGCGCCGAGCGTGAAGGTCTCGACCTCGAAATCGCCCGGCGTCAGGTCTCGTGGTTCGCCGCCGCCGGCGTTGATCGCGTAAGGGTGGACCCAGCCGCTGCGTTCCCACGGGAAGACGAGCTTTCCATCGGCGCTCCAGAACAGGTTGCGGCCGCGGGTGCCGTAATATTGTCCCCCCGGGCCGGTCGGCGCGGTCCATAATGTCCGCGTCTCGCTGGTCGCGGCATCGGCGATACGCAGCGACCAGTAAGAGGCGCTGTCGCCTGCCGCGTCGGCCGGGGGATCGACGAAGCGGATGAAGGCGACCTGCTTGCCATCGGGCGAGAAGACGGGATCCACAGCATAGCCGAGGCCCGGCTGGAGGTAGGTCGGCTTGCCCGTGGCCAGGTCGAGCAGGGCAACGAAGCCATGATCGCCGCGGTCATCGGTAAACAACAGACGTGTACCGTCGGGCGACCAGATCAGGCGATCGACCTCGCCGGTCACGCTGGCCAGCTTGCGCGGCTCGCCGGCACGATCCCAAAGCCAGAGTTCGCCCTTATGGGTGAAAGCGATCCGGTCGCCCGCGGGCGAGAAGGCCGGTGTATGGCCTTCGCCGATACGGATCGGTGTGCCGCCGTCTGCCGGAATGACGAACAGGTCCTGTCGCGGAGTGTTCGGGGCGTTGCCGGTGTTGGGGGGCGCGCCGTCGGGATATTCGCTGTCGCCGCCCCGAACGAAGGCTATCGCGGTGCCGTCATTGCTCAGCGTGACATCGGACAGTTCGACGCCGTCGTCCTCGCCGTTATTGGTGACACGATGCGCCACGATGTCGGGGCCGCCGACCCAGATGTTGCGTGCACCTGCAGCGTTCTCGATCCAGGCAAAGCGCGGCATGTCGCGCGCGCCGGCCAGATCGCTGGCGATCGGCATGGCGAGATGTGCGGCGAGGTCGTCGGGCGCTTGCGCGGACAGCGCCGTCGAGCTGAGGAGCAATGCCGGTAGGCACAGGACCGGCAGATATCCGGCGAAGGTCGGTCCGGGGCGCTGGATCATGCCGCGATACTAGGGACAGGCGACGCACCGGGGCAAGCGGCGATGGCCCCGCCATGCGCGCCAGTTATGGCCACGCCAACACTCTGAATGTGCGGTGGATGATTGTCCCGGCGGCAATTCGGTCTACCGTTGCGGTCATGACACGATCCCCGCTCGTCCGTCGCGCCATGGTGCCGCTTCTCTTGCTGGGCACGGCCGTGCCGCTCGGCGCGCAACAGGCGCCGTCGCTAACCGACAAGGTGGCGGCCGTGCTGGGGACAGCCCCGGCGGGGACGCGCTTCGGGCTGGTTGTGGCCGATGCGTCCGGGCGCGAGATCATCTCGATCAACCCGGACCAGCGCTTCATCCCGGCCTCCAACACCAAGATGTTCACCACCGCGACCGCGTTCGATACGCTGTCCGGGCTCGACCAGCCTGATCCGGCGGGGGGCACCGGCGTGCGGCTTGAGCGTAATGGCGGCGGTGCGCCGGATGTGGTGATCGAGGGGCGCGGCGATGCGCGCCTGTCGAGCGCGGCCGATTGCAAGGTCGATTGCCTTGCCGAACTCGCCGATGCCGTGGCGGCGAAAACGCGCGTGGTCGGCAATGTGATCGGCGACGACAGCTGGTTTCCCGACGAGCGCTGGGCCCCGGGGATGAGCTGGAACAACATTCCGACGCGATCGGGCACCGGCATCTCGGCGCTTACGCTCGACGACAACGAACTGGGCGCGACGGTCACGGCCGGTGGGCTGGGCATGCCGCCCAAGGTCGACCTGCCGGACTATTACACCATCGATAACCGCGCGGTAACGGTGGCATCGGGCGAGACCGATATCGCGTTCGATCGTGATGTCTTTGCTTATGTCGTGCGGCTGACGGGGGCGATTGCGCTCGGCGCCAAACCCGAGCCGTTGCGCTTCGGGATCGACGATCCGGCGCGTTTCACCGCGTGGCGATTTCGCCAGTTGCTGGCGGCGCGGGGCGTGCGCGTCACCGGCATGATCGGGGTACGACATCGGCCGCTATCGCCGGCCGACGATCCCGCGATCCGTAAAGGTGCCCCGGCGGCGCGGCCGCCGGCGCCTGAGGCGCTGGCGCGGCTGACTCCGGCACCGCTGATCGAGGATCTGATGATCATCAACAAGGTCAGCCAGAACCTTCATGCCGACCTGATGCTGCGGCGTGTTTCGCGCCTGAACGGGAGCGGCTCGATCGCCGACGGGCAGGTCGCGGTGCGGGCGATGCTCGCCAGGGCTGGCGTCGCGCGGACCGAATTCGACTTTTCAGATGGGTCGGGCATGTCGAGCTATAATCGCGTGGCGCCGCGCGGGGCGGTGACGATGCTGCGCTGGATCGCGACGCAGCCCTGGGGCGCCGCCTGGCGCGCGACTCTGCCCATCGGCGGGGAGGGCGGCCTGGCGAAGCGGTACGCCGGGACGGCGCTCGACCACAAGATCTTCGCCAAGACCGGCACGCTCAACGCGACCAACGCCTTGTCGGGCTATATGATCACGAAGGGCGGCCGGACCCTGACTTTCTCGATCATCGCCAATGACGTGCCTGAGGGGACGAGTGCGATCGCGGCGATGGACAGAGCGGTGCTGACGGTGGCGGCGGAAAACTAGAGCACCCTGCGCCAAACCTGAACCACATGCGCCGTTTCAGGCCTGGCGCATCGATTCAACGCGAGACGACGATGCTGTATGCTGTTCTCACCGCCACGGCGGTGCGGGCTCAGGCTGTCGGAAATGTCAGCGTCCGCATGACTTCTCCAACACGCGCTCTTCTGCGAGCCATTCCGACTCGACCCCGATTCAACATCGCGCCAAACCGTCATAGACCGGCAAGGCCATAAGGTGGCGCGGCTCATTCTCATCGCGGGACAAGATTTCAGGCCCGTGCGGCGGCCTGCGGCCTTTGAAGCACCGCGCGCTAATATGGTTCTGATATTGCGCGCGATGCTCTAGGCGGCGTCGAACGCCGCGATCACCGCATCCCCCGTCTCGGGCCGCAGCACGAAGATTCCGCTGTCGAAATGCCGCGTCGGGTGGACGCGGTTTGTGAGCAGCGTCCAGGCGAGGCCGCGCTCGAAATCGACCCACAGGCCGGTGCCGGTGAAGCCGGTATGGCCTATCGTCTCGGGCGAGCAGGCCTGGCCGCCCGACCAGCCGGCAAAGCGCCGTTCCCAGCCGCAGGTGCGGTGCTCGTAAAAAGGCGTGCGGATCGCCGATAGCATCGCCTCGGAAGCGCCGCTGCCGTCGAGCAGCCCGGCTGCGAAATCGAGCACGCCGGCGACGGTACCGAACAGGCCGGCATGGCCGGTCTCGCCGCCCATTGCTGAGGCATTCTCGTCATGTACCTCACCCTTGAGCACGCGCTGGCGCCACGGGCAGCGCTCGGTGGCGACGGCGGGGCCGGGAGGCGGGCCGTAGCTCAGGCCATTGCCCAGCGGCCAGGCGGAGAGCGGCTGGCCGGTAAGCCGCTCGATCGCGATGCCGAGCAGGATGAAGTTGATGTCGGAGTAGACCGGCGGGCCGTGCTTCCACGCGCGCTGCAACACGAAGGTGCGCAGGCGGTGCGGGTCGTCGCCATAGGTGTAGACCGGCTCGACCGCGGGGAAAAAGGTGCGGTGTGACAGGCAGTCGCGAAAGGTCAGCTTGCGCTCCGCCGCGCCGGCGGTGTCGTATTGGCGTAGGTCGGGGATCGCGTCGGTCAGCGGCCGGTCGAGATCGACGCGGCCTTGATCGGCGAGCTTGAGGATCATCGTCGTGGTTGCGATGACTTTCGAGACCGAGGCGAGGTCGAACCAGTGATCGAGCGTCAGGGGTTCGGGCTCGGGAACAAGCGCCGCCATGCCGATATGGGTGACCCAGCGCCGGCCATCGGCGGCAACCATGCCGAGCGTGGCGCCAGGGATACGGCCTTCGGCAACATAACGAGCGGCGGGCGCGAAGGCGCGGTTGATATCGATCATGAATCGTCCGGGCGGGGCTTCGCTCCCGCGATGAAGGGCAGGAAAACCACAGCCGCCAGGCTCAGAGTGCCGGACAGCCAGAAAAAGCCATCATAGCCGATCGCATTGACGATATTGCCGCCAGCTCCTTGCAGCAAGCGCGGCAACAGGAATGCGAATCCCGACAGAAAGGCATATTGCGCGGCGGGATATTTGGGGTTCACCAGCAACGAGAGATAGACCACGAAGACCGCGCCTTCGAGACCATGCGCGAACTGGTCGATTGCGGTGGCGGTGTAGATCGCCACACCGCTCGGTGGCGCGTACCACAGCCAGACGAAGATCCAGTTGCCCAGCGCCGACCCGATAGCCCCGATTGCCAGCGCCCACACCATCCGCATCCTTACCGCCAGGATCGCGCCGAGCGCGACGCCGGCCATGCTCGACGGCGTGGTGATGAAGCCATCGGCGATGCCCATCGTCGTCAGATCATATTTGGCTGCGATCTCGAGTGGCTTGACCCCCCACAAGGTCAGTACATCGCCCATCCGGTAGAAGGTGACGAAGCCGAGCAGCGGCAACACGGTGTAACGAAAGCGCCAGAAGATATCGATATACGGCCCAAGCCAACTCGATCGACGCGCCCAGTGCGAAGAGGGTAGTGCCACGATCCACGGCAAGGCCGCCGCCATGAGGAGGAACGGCAGCAGGCAGAGCACCAGCACCGCGGTCTTCGCATCGGTCTTGGCGTTGATGCCGATCGCGGCCGCGCCGCGCAGCATCAGCCAGCCGATAACCAGTGTGATCAGAAACGACCCGAATAGTATCACCGCACTTGCCATCAAGCCGGCCGCCAGCGCGCCGCCACGTCCACTGCGTTCCTTGTCGATGTCGGTACGGCGCATGCTGGCGAGGATCGGCAGCGGCAGGAACGCCCCCAGCGCCACCGCCAAATAGCCCCATGTCCAACCGGCATGGTCGGCTACGGCCAGCGCGGCCAGCGATGAGATCGCCATCGCGGTGCGATAGCCCCACAGATTGGCCGCCGTCAGCGGACCTTGCTCCTCGGCGGTCGGCGCCAGCTCGATGCGCCAGGCATCGGCCGATACTTCCAGCGTGGTGGTCCAGAAGGCGAGCAGCACCGCGTACAGGGCGACCACCGGCAGATTCGTGTCCGCCGAAGTGAAGGCCATCGCCACCATCGAAAGGAAGATGCCGATCTGTGAAACCATGATCCAGCCGAGGCGCTTGCCGAAGAAGCGTGCGAAGCCGGGGACCGGGAAGCGATCGAGCAGCGGCGCCCACAGGAATTTCATGGTGGGGAGCAGCGACACCCAGCCGAAAAAGCCGATCAGGACGATGTCGACGCCATGTTTGGCCATGCGAGCCGAGAGCACCGTCGAGAACATGTAGAAGGGCAGGCCGGCGGAAAAGCCGAGCAACAGATATAGCAGCAGCCGCGCCTTCGGCGCGCGCGGCGCCGCCGCAATGTCCCCGCTCGTCGTCGTCGGCAGGTCCGTTGCCACAGCCGTCATCCACCCATCCCCTTATGCGCCGGGCGCATGCTCGACCGGCCGGCGGTGCGGGTCAATGACTTCGTGCCGCGCTGAGCCGCTTTGGCCTAGAGCGGCATCAACATGGTCCGACTGACGGCATGCGCATCGACCGCCGCCTTACTGAACCACAAAGGCTGCATGTTGGCGGTGAGCCAGTCCTGGTAGAAATCTCGATAATGCGGCGAACGCGGGTCGGCGGACTGACCGGGAAGGAGCAGCACGCGTGTATTGTCCCAGGCTCCGACATCGGCGACGAACAGATAACTCGCGCCGTGCATGACGTTGAAGTTGCGCGCAGGATTGACGCCGCGCGCCATAGGGGTCGTGCCGTCACCCCCCGATCCGCCGCCCTCGATCTTGGGGAAGGCGGAGGCGATCGCGGGTATGGCCGAGAGCGGGTGCGCGATCGTTACGCGATGCAGGTCGCCCCAGCGCCACTGCGTCGGGTCGGCCCCTTGCAGTTTGACAGCTCGGGCCCAGCCCGCCGCCAGCGCCTTGTCGATCAGCGCATCGCGCGCCGCCACAGGGTCGTCTCCCAGGCGCTTGTCGGGCGCGGCGAGCAGCTTCAGCATCTGGGAGAGATTGACCGACTTGATCAGGTCGCGCGCTTCCGGCGGAATGACCTTCTCGCGGAACGCCGAGGACAATTCGGGCATGATCTGCTCGTAGAGCAAGGCCGCCGCACTGTCCGCCTCGATCCCGCAGTTCCAGCGACGCAACAGGGCGGCGGCCGGTGTCGCTTCGGGCGATAGCGTTGCGGGAAGCAAGCTGAGCAGCGCGCGTGCCGGCAGGGATTGCACGTCATGCTGGAGCGCGACGCTGTCCTCGAGCCGGTGCTTCGACTGCGCGCTGAGGATTTCGGCAACGCGATTGTAGCGGAACGGGTCGCTCCAGCTGAAGCTGATGTTGCGTTCCTTGTATGGATAGTCCGGCGGCAGGTTCATCTGGTTGGCGGAGGCGAACCAGCCCGGTTTCGGGTTGAGGATGCTGGGCATTTCCTCGACTTTGAGGATGCCCGTCCAGTCATAGCTGCCGTCGCCCGGCGCGGGGAACAGGCCGTCATGTCGCGGCCGCTTGGGCGTGAAGCCGACGGCGTGCCAGCCGGTATTTCCGTCGATATCGGCATAGTGGATGTTGGTCGGGGAGACATGGATCCCGAACGCCTTGCAGAGCGACGTCCAGTCGTGCGCCAGGTTGATCGCGATCATCGCAAACCGCATGTTCGCGCCGGGCAGCAGCGACACGCTGGCGAAGGCGATCGCGCGGTGACGCGCCGGGTCTTGCGAGACGATCGGCCGACCTTGCGCATAGCGCAGCACCACGCGCTCGGGCTTCGCACCCTTGACGGCGATTTCCTCCGTGACCGTCTCGAAGTGCTTCCATTCGCCCTTGTGCCAGTATTGCTCGGGGTCGTCCTCATGGGTGCGCAGGATGAACAGGTCGGTCTGGTCGATATGGAAATTGGTGCGGCCGAAGGCGAAGCGGTCGGTGTGGCCTTGCATGATGCCGGGCAGGCCGGGCTCGCCGCCGCCGATCACATCCAGGCTCGGCGCTGTCAGGTGCGAGATGTAGCGCGGGCTGGCGCCGCCGATGCCGAGATGCGGATCGTTGGCGAGGATCGGCCGGCCGCTCGCGGTGCGCGATCCGGCCACGGTCCAGGCGTTGCTGCCCTGGGCGGCAAGCGCGAGGCGGTCCATTTCTCGATCGTAGGAGGTGACCTTCCTGTCGCCCCATGGCAGCGGCCGGGCGGCGTCGAGCAGCGCGCCGAGATCGCCTTCCGACACCGCCGCGCAATCCAGCCCGTCGGGTACGGTGAACTGCCATGCCGGCCGTAGCGGATCCATATACTCATCGAGATGGAGCAGGCCGCGCGCCTGGAGCTGCGCGTGACGGATCTCGTCATCGGCGTCGCCCATGCCGTCGCTGCGCACGCGCACGAAATCGCGCACATCCCAACGCAGCGGCATGATGCCCAATATGCCATATTCGAGCGGCAGTTGCGTAGGGTCGGCTTCCAGTTCGGCGATGCGGGCATTGACCCCGGCGACGAAACCGCGCGCGCAGTCCAGCACCTCCGGCGGCAGCGACGCGAGTTCGGCGTCGATATCGCCGCGGTACTGGAAAAGCCGCGCGGCGCGGTCGCCGGGGACGAAGCGGGGGCCGAACGATTCCGCCATGCGGCCCAGGTCACGGCGCTGCGCCAGGTCGATCTGGAACATCCGGTCGCGGGCAATGACATAGCCCTGGCCGAAGAATGCATCGTGCTTCGACCGGGCGCGGATATGCGGGATGCCCGTCCGGTCCTCCAGGATCTCGATCGGCGCGCGTGCGCCGGCCACGCGGATATTCCGCCTGCGCGCCGCACCGGCACTACCCGCCTGCAATGCCAAGGCCCGGCCTCCCACCAGAGACAGCATCGCCACCGACGCCAGCAGGAAAGCGCGCCGCTGAATCATCAAGGCTACCTTTTGACGTCATCACGATGGATGCGAAGCCTATTGCGTCAGGCCGGCGACAACGCATAGCAAGCCGATCGTCGTCCATAACCTCGCATTATCGCCCTCGCCCCGGCTTTCGACAAGCCAGGGCCATGGGTGGGATAACCGCTATTCCTTCCGGCTATACCCGAGCAAAATCAAAGTAGCGCCGGCTCTATTGACCGCTTTGGGGCGGCCTGTAGCCTGCCGTCATGGAACTGACATGTTCCCCCGCGCGAGCGGTGGTGCGGTCACCCTCCAGCATCGGGAGGGATGGCGGGAGTATAATGCCTCAACGGCTCTCCGGACACCTCGCTGATGAAGCAGGCGAAACACATGTGCTGCACCGCGGCTTGGTGGTTGAAAACCAGGAAATAAAGCACCGGCGCTAGGCACGCGGAAGTCATTCCTGCGTAGGCCTGATGGCAAATAAAAAGGGGGGTTTCAAATGTTTACTTTCGGGCAAATTCATCCGCGGATCGGTCGTCTGGGTGTTGCCGGTGTCGCAATGACGGCGCTCGCCGTGGTTCACAGCGCACCGGCTTTTGCGCAAGCGGCTCCGACCCCGCCAGGGGAAGTCGCAGCGACGGGCGACGATATCGTCGTCACGGGTTCGCGCGTCGTCCGCAGCGGCTTCTCGGCACCGACGCCGCTCACCGTGCTGACGGCTGACGAAATCGCGAGCCAGTCGCCCTCCAATAACCTCGCCGATTATGTCAACCAGCAGCCAGCGCTCGCCGGGTCGACCCGGCCGGCCAATTCGCGCCTCAATCTGAGCAATGGCTCGGCTGGCATCAACGCGCTCAACCTGCGCAACCTTGGTGAGGTCCGCACGCTGATCCTGCTCGATGGTCGCCGCTCGGTCGCCTCGACGCTGACCGGTTTGGTTGATGTCAACACCATCCCGCAGATGCTGGTCGAGCGCGTCGAGATCGTCACCGGCGGCGCATCGGCGGCCTATGGCTCGGACGCGGTTGCGGGCGTCGTCAACTTCATCCTCGACAAGAAATATACCGGGCTCAAGCTGACGGCCGATTCCGGTGTCACAACTTATGGTGACGGCCAGAATTATTCCATCAGCGGCGCGGCTGGCCTCTCTTTCGGGGGCGGGCGTGGCCATATCCTCTTGAGCGGCGAACTGGCGCACCGCGACGGAATATTCTCGGTTGATCGCGACTGGAACGCGACAGGCTATGTGCGCATCCAGGATCCCAACTGGGTGGCCGGCAGCACGACGCCCCAGTTCCTGATCCGGCGACAGGTCGGGGCCGCCAATTCGACGCCAGGTGGTCTCATCACAGGGTCGGCCGGGGGCACCGCGAACAGCCTGCGCGGGCTCTATTTCGGCCAGAATGGGACCGTACTCCAATATCATTATGGTTCGCTGACCTTCCCGGTGCAGACGGGCGCCTCCGCGCCGTCGCTGACCCAGGGTGGCGACTGGCAGGTCAATGATTCGGGCCGCCGCATCGGCCTGGATCCGCAGGACGACCGGCACGGCTTTTTCGGCCGGTTGAGCTACGAGGTCGCGAACGACGTCGAATTGTTTGCCGAAGGGTCGTATAACTGGCAGCATATCGTGTTCAATGCCGGCCCGAACCTGTCGACCGGCATCGCGTTGAAGCCCGACAACGCCTATCTCATCAACCAACTCGGCGCGGCGCGGCTGGCCGGGATCACCGGTGTGACGCTCGCCACCACAGCCGCCGATCTTCCTTATCGAGGAGTGAACAACACACGTAGCGTCCAGCGCTATGTGCTCGGCATGAACGGCAAGTTCGAGGCGTTCGGCAAGACGGCGCATTGGGATGTCTATGCCCAATATGGCAGGACCCAGATGCGCGAGCAGCTGACCAATATCATGAACACGCAGAAGATGCTCAATGCGACCGACGCGGTGTTCGCCTCGGCCGGCAATCCGGGTGGTTTTGCCGCAGGCTCGATTCAGTGCCGCATCAATGTCGACGCGGTAACCACCAATGACGACACTGCCTGCGTGCCGCTCAACCGCATGGGCATCGGCGTCGCGAACACGGCCGCCTTCGCCTATGTGCTGGGCAATCCGTATCGCGACGAGACCATCGAAGAGAAGGTTGCGGGTGCCAACCTGTCGCTCACGCCGTTTGCCACTTGGGCGGGCGATGTCAGTGTCGCGGTCGGCGGGGAATGGCGGCAGGAAAGCATCACCGGCTCGGTGCCGGTCCAATATCAGCCGACGGTGACGGCCACGACGACGTTGAACACCTGGTCGGTCGGTAACTACCTGCCCACCACCGGTCATTACTATGTGAAGGAAGCCTACCTTGAGACCGTCATCCCGCTCGGCCTGGGCCTCGAATTCAACGGCGCGGTCCGTGCGACGGACTATTCGACGTCAGGATATGTTACGACATGGAAGCTAGGTGCGACGTGGCAGCCGATCCCGGATATCCGCTTCCGCGTCACCCGGTCGCGCGACATTCGCGCACCCAATCTCGGCGAACTGTTCCAGGCCGGCACGTCGAACAGCGACTCGGTACGCAACCCGTTCTTCAACGCAGCCGATCCGACCAAGGGACCGGCCACGTATTCCTATTCGGCGACGGCCTTCGGCAACCTCAATCTGCGGCCGGAAAAGTCGAACCAATGGAATATCGGAGGGGTGTTGACCCCGCGCTTCCTGCCCGGCTTCAGCGCGTCGGTCGATTACTTCCGCATCGAGATCAAGGATCTGATCAGCGGCTTCGGGGCGCAGGACATCATCAACCTCTGCCAGCTGGGTAATACGGCGTTCTGCTCGGCCTATAGCGTTGACCCGACCAACGCCTCCAAGCTGCTGTTTCGTACGCAGCCGTTCAATTTCCAGCGCCAGTTGGTGCGCGGCATCGACTACGAGGCATCGTATCGCATCCCGGTGAGCAGCAGCACCAGCTTTACGCTGCGCGGCATGGCGACGCACTATATCGAGAACCTGCTGAATACCGGCGTCGCCGGCTCGACCGTCGTCAACACGGCCGGCGTGAACGGCGGCCAGGCCAGTACGCCAAGCTGGATCTTCCACTTCAGCGCGACGGTGGACACGCCGACCACCTCCGTAACGGCGGTCGCGCGTGGCGTGAGTTCGGGTAAATATGCTGCGAACGGGATCGAGTGCACGACAGGCTGCCCACTCTCGACCACCAGCTTCCCGACCTATGACGTCAACCACGTGTCGGGTCTGTTCTACGTCGACCTCAACCTGTCGCAAAAGATCAAAGCCAACGACAAGTCGGATGCGCAGTTCTTCATTAACGTAACGAACCTGTTCAACCGCTGGCCGTTGCTCGTGCCGGAGACCGGCCTTGCCGCGAACAGCACCTATTCGGACATGCTTGGCCGCACCTTCCGCGTCGGGGTCCGGTTCCAGCTGCGCTGAACTACTGCCCCTGCGGGCGTCATAAACTGGCGTCGCGCGGCTCTGGAGCGGCGTGCATTCCCTGGAGTGCGCGCCCCTTCTTTTTTGCGCCTGTGCGGCCGGCGGTGTGGCGGCGTTAAAGCGAACGATCACGCGGCCCATTGCCGCCGGGCAAACGCCACTGGCCCCGCGATCGACCGGGGAGACTGAGCAATCTGCCCTCGTAGAGGAGCATGAAATTGAGCCACAGGGACTGCCCTGCGCACCGTGGCATTGCGCGGTTGTATTGCGGTGGCCAGTCAGCCTCACGACGGGTCGCCTGAGTTCGAATCCCACCCTCTCCGCCTCGGGGCTCTACAGTGGTCCCCACTGGTCCATTGGGGCCGACTTTTCTTCCTTAAAAACCGCGATCCCCTGCAAGTCCTCGATCATGCGGCCACCGCGCGCGACTTCCGTTTCCTTCGCCGGACCGCTAGGGAAAGCGCGGGGACGAAATGATCTCATCCCGCAGCCCCCACGGAACTAATCAGCATTCACCAGGGCGCTGGCGCTGGCGCGGAGATAGAATTCGATGCCGAAAGATGCCGACGTCAAGGATCCGGACGCTTCGCTTAAGGGCGCGCAATCGCTGCTGCGCGCGTTGGACATTCTCGACCAGGTCATCAACGGTCCCGTGAAGTCGGCTGACCTGGCGCGAAATCTCGATCTCACGCGATCGACGACCCATCGCCTTGCGCAAGCCCTGAAGGCGCGCGATTACCTTGCGATCACGCCGGACGGTTATTCGCTGGGTCCGAAGCTTCTCCAGCTCGGATCATCGGCGCAGGAGCAGACCGACTATGTGCGGGTCGCCAGGCCACATCTCGAGGCGCTTTCGGCCGAAACCGGATATTGCGTCTTCCTCGGCAAGCGCGAGGGTGACTGGTCTCGTCATCTGGACCGCGTGACCGGGCGGCAGCGCCTGCGGGTGGCGACAGCGCCGGGCGATCGGCGATTGATCGTGGAGACTGGCATCGGAAAGGCGCTGCTGCTCGACCAATCGGAAGACGCACTCACCAAATTGTTCCAGGCCGAAAAACCCCAGGCCAGCGCGAAGACGCTGAACGATTGGCTGGGCGCCATGCGTGAGAACCGCGCGCGGGGCGTGGTGCTTCACGAGAGCGAGGCTGGCGACTTCGTCCGATCCGTTGCGGCCCCGGTGAGAAACGACAAGGGCAATATCGTGGTTGCCATCAGCATCGCCGGAGCGTCCGCCTATTTGACGGACAAGGTCCTCGAGGAGCTTGCCGATCCCGTAAAGGCAGCGGCGGCGAGCATCGGTGCTTCCCTCGGCTATCGGGCGTCCACCGACTAGTCGCGGCCGGAATCGCCCAGGCGCCTGCGTCCGGGAGCATCGGGCGCGACAATCGGCATATGATCGAGCGCTTCGGGTACCAGGGCCAGGCACTGGATCGCCGCCAGTCCCCATTGCGCCGCGGCGTTGGTCGATACGCCCGGCCATTCGAGCACACCATCGACCATATGGCGCGGGTCGCGCAGCCATGTCCCGAGCCCGGCATCACCCGACAGGAACTCGCCGGCCGCGCGCGTCGCCAGAGCTGCATCCTTCTCCTCGAACGCCGCATAGGCGGTGAGCCGCGAATGACCTTCGCGCAGGTTGCGCGGCCCGAACGGCGGCCCGAACTTCGCCAGATATTCGGGCTGCGGTGCGTTGTACCAGCGGCAATATTCGAGCCATGCGTTGCGATAGGCGGGAATGTCGAGCAGGCGCAGCAGCTCCGAACTGACTTCCACCGCGCCGAATACGGCATTGAGATGGGACAGGCCGATTCCGCGTTTCTGGTCGATGAAGCGGCCGGTCGCCAGTTCGAACGGCGCGCTTCCGGTCATCCAGCCGTGCGGCAGGCGGCCGATCGTCTCCAGCCCCGTGACGATCCGGTCGCGCCATTTGGTGTCCCCGGTCCGCTCCCACTCGGTCAGCCAGGCGGCGGCGAGGGGGCACCAGGTGGTGCCGAAGGCCATCTCGATAGTGCCGGGCGGCAATTGCGGCTTCTTGGCCCCCGGGACCTTTCGCCCGATCTCGACGCTGGTCAACGCGCGATCGGAGGTGATGAGCGCGCGCATCAGATCTCCGATCCGCTCGTCGGCGGTCAGATAATAATAGATGCGGCGGTAGCTGGCGTTGCTGACGCGCGGCTGTTTCGAGCTGTCGCTCCAATGTTGCACGCCATGGCGCGTGCCAAGCCCGGCGAAGCGTCCGCTGTGATAGACATCGACCTCGCTGGTGTGGCGCGTCATCGCTTCGGCAAGGCGCCACGTTTGGGCGTCACCGGTTCGGAGCGCCTGATACCATAGCCACAGGTCGGGCGAGAGCTCGCTATTGTCCCAGGCGAAACCGCCAATGTCGTAGCGCCAGCGATGGCGGTCGCTGTCATAGGTGTGCATCACATCGCCATGGTTCCAGAAACCGTACCAGGAGCGGCGATCGACCTCACCGGCATAGAAATCGACCAGGTTGGACAGCTGGTTTTCGATCGCGGTCCGGTTGGGAGTCGAGCGGTCGGGAAGGCCGTAATCGGCGAAAACGCCCGCGGCATGGAGATGTGCGGGTGCGGCCATCAATTGCGGCGGCTGCGCCTGAGCGACGGCCATCGCCGTCAGTGTGTCGTGATCGGGCGTGGCGGGCAGCGCCCACAGCATCAATTCGCTGGTGCGTGCGATGCCCGAGGCGTCGTCCCAGCCGGGTTCATAATCCTCGTAGGTGACCGACAGTCCCTCATTTTGCGCGTCATAACCCGCCATTCCCATCGGGCCGTGATAGGGGCGCAGGTCCATGGCGGGCGCTTCGGGCGACCAGAGCCAGGCGGTCAGCTTTGCGGTGTTGCCGGTGGCGTCGTCGATGTGCAGCGCGGTCGGATGGCGCTCCCAGAAATAGCGGACGCCGATCGCGGCGCCTCCGGCCGGTCCGCCGACATAGGCCAGGCCAGGTGCGCGGCGCCCCTCCGTCGCGTCGATCCATCCCTGATCGTGACCAGTGCGCTTGGTGAGCGCCCAACCATTGGCGGTCGGCTGCTCGAGGCGAAAGTCGCCCCAGGCGGGAATGCGGTCGAGTGTCGCGCGAACCGCTTCCGCCATCTGGTCGAGTGGGGGCACCACGCGGCCGGCAATCTGGGCGTCGCGAAACGCCTTGCCGGGGTCGCGACGCAGCCCGGTCAGCGGGCGGACACCTTCCGCGAACATCTGGCCATCCGTTGCAATGCGGACGTGGCGATCATGAAGCTCACCGCGCATCGGCACCGCCGCGCATATGCCGAGCGAGGAAAGGAAATCGCGGCTGGCGCTGCCATCGAACACAACCGAGTGCACGATGCGCAGGCCGGCCGAACCGGCATAGGCGTAGAGGCGGACGGTGAACGGCATCCAGGCGCGCTCGCCCGACACATGGCGGCCGTCGATCCGCACCACCGCGCGGACCGGCCCGCGCTGCTCGACCGTCACCGTGTCGATCCTGCCGGTGAAAGGCGTGTCGGCGCCATGGATCGGTTCGTTGCGCGACGACCCAACCAGTGAGACAGGGCCGAGCACCGTCCTGCCGCCCCGCGTCGCCGATCGGATCAGTGCGTCCCCGTCCTTTGTGATCTCCCAGGCGAGGTCGCCGACGCGGATCGTGATCGTGGCGGCGCTCTCCGCGACCGCAACCGGCTGGGCCGGAGACACAGGTCGGCCGCGCGTGACGGTCAAAGCGTCTGGCGACCGGTCAGCCGGAATCGCGTGCGCGGTCCATTTAACCGACCCGTCGGGCCAGGTCGCGGTGGTCCAGCCCTGCGATGCCACCGGCTTCCCCGCGCCATCGACAATTGTCAGTGGCGTGTCGCGCTTGATGGTCCCGCGCGGCCAGGCGACGCCAAAGGTCTGGCCGCAATGCATGGCGGGCGCCTGCCCGTCGGTCCAGCGCACGGGCGCGGGGACGAAACCGGCGATCGCGGCGTTCAGCCTGATCGGAAGTACGGTTGTTACACCCGCCAACAGACCCGCCTTCAGCGCTTCGCGACGGCTCAGGTTCATCTCTTTCTCCATCAACAGCTGCGGACTGGCGGACGGCGGACAGACAGCGGGCTCCGAGCGATCCGCGCCTCGGATCGGCCGTGGGAAGAGTGGCGGATGTCGCGGGCCGTGTCGATCACCGGGCCTAGCATATCCCGAAATATAGAGACAATGTCTACATATTGGGAAAAAGTGTCGCAAATTGTCTCAGCTGGTTGCGAGCCGTAGGACATGGTTGCATAATGCGGAACAAGGCCATGGGGGAGAAGAGGGATGCGGGTGCCCGCTATGCCGATCGGGATATTGGCCCTGTGCGTGGCTGCAAGCGTGCCAGCTGCGATGCCGGCCCCGATGCGCATCTTCATCGCCAGCGATTCGACCGCACAGGATTACAAACCCGACAAATACCCGCAGTCGGGGTGGGGAACGATGTTGCGTTGTGCGGTGGGCTCTGACGTGACGATCGAGAATCGGGCGATTGGCGGGCGCAGCACCAACAGCTTCATCCGCGAAGGCCGGCTCGACAAGATTGCCGCCGACCTGAGAAAGGGCGACACCCTGCTGATCCAGTTCGGCCACAACGACGCGAGCATCGACAAACCGGAACGGTACACGACGATCGAGCAATATATCGCCAACCTCCACCGCTTTCTCGACGTGGCGAAGAAGGCGGGGGCGAGGGCGGTTATCCTGACCCCGGTCGCGCGTCGCGATTTCAAGGATGGCGTCGAGCAGCCGAGCTTCCCCGCTTACGCCGATGCCGCGCGCCACGTGGCGAAGGAAACGCGCACGCCACTGATCGACCTGGGCAAGAGTTCGCAGGCGATGGTCCAGGCGCTGGGCCCGGATGCCGCCAAGGCCTATTATCTGCATTATGACGGTGCGGCGGCGGCGCCGGGTTATCCCAACGGGGTGTCCGACGACACGCATTTCAGCGAGATCGGCGCGCGCCATATCGCCGACCTGGTGGCGATTGGCCTCACGGCGTTGCACCTGCCGATTTCGAAGCGCGTGACGCCGCACGCACCCGCGCTGACCCGAAATATTCCGGTGGGCGGGCCGTCATGCGCCTGATCCCGATCGTCGCGATGATCGCCGCCGCCACGACCCAGCCCGCTTCCGCCCAGGTCCGCCGCTTCGCGCTGGGTGCTGCGCCGATATCCGCCGATACCGTCGCGGTCGCACCCGGCCGCGCCTATGCGGACGGATATGGCTACGAACCCGGCAGCAACGCGCTGTTCTCGGTCACAGCGGCACCAGGCAATTACCGCGTGACGGTGACGATCGGCCTGCCGAACGCGGCGACCGAGACCATAATCAAGGCGGAGTCGCGCCGCCTGATGGTCGATGCGCTGAAGGTCGCGGCCGGACGGCGCGTGACTGTCAGCTTCATTGTCAACGTGCGCGATGCCAAATTGGTGCCGCCGCCGCTCAATGCACCGGGCGGATCACAGGTGCTGCTGAAGCCGCGTGAGACGGGCTCGTTCACCTGGGACGACAGGCTGACGCTGGAGATTCTCGGCGAGCATCCCGGCGTGACCGCGATCGCGATCGAACCGGCGACGGTGCCCACTGTGTTCCTGCTCGGCGATTCTACCGTCACCGACCAGCCAGCCGAGCCGGCCGCGAGTTGGGGACAGATGTTTCCCGCCTTTTTCGCCCCCGACATCGCCATCGCCAACCATGCGGAGAGCGGCGAGACGATGAAGTCGTTCATGACCGAGTTGCGCTTCGCCAAGGTGCTCGAACTGGCCAGGCCCGGCGATTGGGCATTGATCCAGTTCGGCCATAACGACCAGAAGGCGAACTGGCCGCAGACCTATGCCGCGGCCGAGACGATCTATCGCGATTATCTGCGCACCTGGATCGCCGAATTCCGCAGGCGCGGCGTCACGCCGGTGCTGGTCAGCTCCCCCGAACGGCGTTTCTGGACGGGCACGAAAATCCGCCCGACCCTGAGCGACTATGCCGCGGCGGTAAAGGCGGTGGGCGCCGAGCTCAACGTGCCGGTGGTCGACCTCAATGCCATGAGCAGGGCCTTTTATGAGGCGCTGGGGCCTGATCGGGCACCCCTTGCCTTCAACGACAATGGCAAGGACGCGACGCATCATGACAATTACGGCGCCTGGGTGCTGGCGCGCTGCGTGGCGAAGGGACTGGCGGAAGCGAAGGTGCCGCTGGCGCGCCATTTGAAACCCGACCTGCCGCCCTTCGATCCGGTTCGCCCGCCCGACCCGTCGCGCTTTCGCCTGGCGCCCAGCATCGCGCACGATGCGCGCCGTCCGGAGGGCAATTGATGCCGACGCGCCGCACGCTGATCGCTGGCTCCATCGCCGCATCTTTTGCCTTTCCTGCGACCTTAAGCGCCGCAGGTGGCCACGTCACGGTCGACCGCTTCCCGATCTGGCCTGAGGCGCCGCCCGGCGCACCGACGCAGGCGGTGGTCGAACAATGGGTCAAAAGATCACCCGATGGCGGCATCGACGACATCGCGTGGCCGCATGTCGCGTCGCCGATGCTGACCGTGGTCAAACCGGCCACGCCGACCGGCGCGGCCGTGCTCATGTGTCCGGGCGGCGGCTATGCCCGGGTCGCGGTGGGTCGTACGGGCGGCGCCATAGCGCACGAATTCGCCGCACGCGGCATCACTGCGTTCGAGCTGCTGTATCGGCTGCCGCACGACAATTGGGCAGCGGGCCCCGACGCGCCGCTCCAGGATGCGCAGCGCGCCATGCGGGTGATCCGCGCCGGTGCGCGCGCGCGCTGGACAGTCGATCCGGCGCGCGTCGCGGTGGCTGGTTTTTCGGCCGGCGGGCATCTCGCGGCGCGGCTGGCGAGCCGGTCGGCGCTATCGACCTATCAGCCGCAGGATGCCGCCGATCGCCTGTCCGCGGCGCCCGCCGTGGCGGGGCTGTTCTTCCCGGTCATCACGATGCTGGACGACGGCGTCCATGCCCAGTCGCGCCGCGAGCTGTTGGGCGCCCACGCTGCGGATCCGCAATGGCAGCAGCGATATTCGGCCCAACGCGACCTGCCGTCGTCGATGCCGCCCAGCTTTCTCGCCTGCAACGGCGATGACCCGGTGGTGCCGTTCCGCAATGCGATGTTGATGTTCGAAGCATTGAAGGCGGCTAACGTCGCGACCGAACTGATGGTCTTCGAAAAGGGCGGTCACGGCCCGCCCGCCAACCACAAGGACGGCGCGCCGGTGCCGTGGCTGGACCTGTTTCTGGCGTGGAGCCGCGATCACGGCTGGCCCGGCTGACGATCGCAGAACGGTAAAGCGGGTGGGGCGGCGCAGCCGTTATTGCGCCGCCGTCTCGCTCGGTTTCAAGCCGCCGGGAAAGTAGCTGAGATGTGGGGGCTGGTTATAGGCGGTGTTCTGCCAGGCCA
>JBDTXU010000314.1:0-5631 GCA_040006055.1 Sphingomonas bacterium
TCAACCGTTACCTTCTCAAGAAGGTCGACGAGCTCGAACTGTCGGTCCGTTCGGCGAACTGCCTCAAGAACGACAACATCATCTATATCGGCGATCTGGTCCAGAAGACCGAAGCCGAGATGCTGCGCACCCCGAATTTCGGCCGCAAGTCGCTGAACGAAATCAAGGAAGTGCTGTCTTCGATGGGTCTGCGGTTGGGCATGGAAATCCCCGGCTGGCCGCCTGAGAACATCGAAGAGATGGCGAAGAAGTTGGAACAAGAGATAATGGGATAACGAATTCGGGCCGGGGCGGAAGCTTCGGCCCGGTTCGCCCATCGGGCGATTGGCGGTGGCCCTCAACACCGCCTGCTCTGGGGTACCTGATCCGGCCCCTTAACGAACGAAGGAAAATATCATGCGCCATCGCGTAGGCGGCCGTAAGCTTCAGCGGACCTCGGCTCACCGCATTGCCCTGTTCCGCAACATGTCGGCAGCGCTCATCAAGCATGAGCAGATCACCACCACGACCGCCAAGGCGAAGGAGCTTCGCCCCTATGTCGAGAAGCTGATCACGCTCGCCAAGAAGGGCGGCCTTTCGAACCGCCGCCTGGCGCACGCCCGGCTGCTCGACGATGCGCAGCTGGTCAAGCTGTTCGACGTGCTGGCGCCGCGCTATGCCGATCGCAACGGCGGCTATACCCGCATCATCAAGGCCGGCATCCGCGCTTCGGACGCGTCGCCGATCGCGATCATCGAATTCGTCGACCGCGACGTCTCCGCCAAGGGCCAGGATTCAGGCCCGGTGATGAACGACGAGGATTACGATCAGGCCGCCTGATCGCAACCACGACGGTTGGAGTTGGAGAGGCCCTGCGCGAGCGGGGCCTTTTCTTTTGTGATTATGCCGATTGCAACGCGCGCTGACGATCGGCGATTTGACGCCGTCGGCTCTTGGCAAAATCCTCCCCCGCCAGGGGGAGGTGGCGCCGAAGGCGACGGAGGGGGAGGTAAGCGGTCAGCCCTCGAATGAACTCCGCCGTTCGATCGCGACTGCCACGATTTGTCGGACCACATCGTCCAGGTTGGACAGGATGTCGATCGCCGGATACCGCAACACGCGCAACCCCCGCGACACGAGCCATGCGTCGCGAACAGTATCGCGGGTCGGCCTGTCGCCACGATTATGCGCCTCGCCGTCAACCTCGACTGCCAGCCTTGCGGGGGCGCAATAGAAATCGAGAACGTAATCGTCGACCGCGTGCTGTTTGCGGAAGCGCAACCCGGCTTCGTTCCGGCGCAGGGCCAACCAGAGTCCGATTTCGGGTGGCGTCATTTCCTTGCGCAGGCGCTTCGCGTTGCGTTTGCCGCCTGGCGATCCTTCGAACCGCATCGTGTCCTCCCCCTCCGTCGCCTACGGCGCCACCTTCCCCTGGCGGGGGAGGATCGAAGTCCGCGCCGGCGTCACATCCCCTCGAACTGCCCTTCATCCACCCAGATCCGCACATTATTGTCATCATGCGCGCCATGAACCTGGATCTTCGTCCCCGCCGGCGGCGTGATCGATCGCGTGAACGGCACCGCCAAAGCCGACCAGCTCGACATAGTCCCCGGTGCCGGCCGGTTCTCATGCACGGTTTCAGCGTCGATCTGCAGCCTTATCCACTGGATCACGCCGTTCACCCTCTCGCCATCGGCAACCAGATCGACACTGCGCTGCCGGTTCCGCCACGGCCCGCCAGTGGTGAAGTCGAAGCTGAACATATCGGCCGCCTCCCCGCGCAGGGTAATGCCCGGGTTCCCGGTGCCCATCTTCCGCACCGGGCCCTCGAGCCGGTTGAATGGCCGCATGTCGAACCCCGAGACATCGCCCATGGCGCGCCGCCCGAAATCCGCCAGATCGACCAGCGACACCACGACCTGACCCGCTTCCGGGATCATCCGCCCACCCGGCGCCAGCAGCCGCAGGGCGGCGTCGGCCATCACCGGCAGCACCCCCTCGGAGAGGAGATTGCCGGCGATGATCTCGGACACGAGCAGATCGACCCGCCCGCCCAGATCAGCCTCGGCATCGAGCTCGGTCGATTTCTTGCCCACCACGCGCACCCGGTCGGCATAGCCGTTCAGCGCCACGATATCGGTCGCCGCATCGGCAATCGCCGGGTTCATCTCGCAGCTCACCACGGATTTCGCACCCGCGCGCGCCGCCATCATCGCCAGCAGCCCAGTGCCGGAGCCGATATCGAGCACCCTCGTGTCCGGCCCGACCGCGCGCTCGATCGCCGCCTGATAGTCTTGGTTCCGCTTTTCATCGCGGACCATGTAAAAATGCCAGCCCTGGACTGAGCCGGCGATCAGCGCGCGCGTCTGCAGCTGGATATCGGGATCGTCGGGGGCAAGCGCCTGCGCCTCACGGGCAATCGGATAGACCCGCGCCGACAGCCCGATGCGCTGCGCCATGCTGGCGAGCGCGGTGAGCTTGCGCGCATCCCCCGCGGCGGCCGCGACCATCGGCTCGAAGGCGGCGCGCGCCATCTGGTGGAATTTATCCCCCCCCGCCATTCAAAGCCCTTCCCGCCATCCATGCCCCTCCCGCCATTCAAGCCCGTCAGGGCCGTCAGCACGTCCTGTGGCACAGCGCCCCGACCGCCTTCAAGGCCGCCGGCGGTTCATCACTGCGAAAGTCTGAAGCGCCTATCGATACGCTATCGAATCGAAAGGGCGGGACATGACGATCTTCGGCAAGACGAGCGCGATACTGGCCCTGGCGGCGATGAGCATCGCAACGGTACCGGCCGAAGCGCAACGGCACGGCCCGCGCCACCGCGGCCATGATCATGTCGATGGCGGCGATGTCCTGCTCGGCGCCCTGCTCGCGGGCGGATTGTTCGCGCTCTTCTCCAGCGGCAAGCACAAGGAGCAGGCGCCACCGCCCGAGCCGATCGAAGCGGCGGACGACCAGCCACCGCCCCCGGCCGCGATCGGCCCCGATACGGGTGGCGCCACCAGCGCGCCGCCCCGCGCCCGGAGCGACGAGGAAGCCGCGGTCGACGCCTGCGTCGCCTCGGCCGAGAGCGAGGGCAGGCGCTATGCCCGCATCTCGAAGATCGACAAGGTGACGATCGTCGACGCGGTGGCCTCGGACTGGATCGTGCGCGGCACCCTTGGCCTGCGCGACGATTACCGCGCGCCCGTCACCGATCACCGCGATTTCACCTGCCGCGTCGGCGAAGGCGGCGTTGAGCAGGTGACGGTCGGCGGGACGAACGTCGCGGCGCGTTAGAGGGGGACGTATAAGGCGAACGCCTGTGAGCGAAGCGGTTTTTTTGGCGTTGAGACCATGCGCCGACCTATCGAAAGCCGCAGCGTCTCGGCGGGTCGCTTTTCGATCGGACCTAGGTGTGAGCGCGCGGGCAGATTCGAGATTAAAGTCAGCGAACTCAGCCGTCAGTCGCCCGTAAAATCTACCTCTTAATCAGCGGGTCATTGGGTCGAGTTCAAGCGTGCCCGCCATTCTTCTTTTAGATTGCAGGCGTTTATGCGGCTGACGGCCGAGCGAAACGTCAGCGGCAAGACGCACACGAGGATTGTCACGCCGTAATCTTCGGCGAAGAGAAAATTGCACGACATTCCGAGCCGTGCACTTTCTCAGTCGATGCCGAACAGAAACCCATTGGTCGGTCCTGAACTGGTGATGACGTACTCCCCAGGTGCCAGGGGAGAGGTCGGCTCAATCTTCATATTGCTCTTGCCGAGCGGCGTGTAGCTGACAGAGACCTGCTGCTTGGTTACATTCGTTCTCACCCCGCCGTAGATTCCCTGGCTAGCCATAATGAGGCGGCGCTCGTCGTGCTTCGTGGTCACACTGGATAGAAGGAGATAGGTGGCTGGATCGATGTCTTGGCTGGCCACGCGGACCGTAAACGAAATATTCTGACCAGAGTGGAAGCGTACGGAGGAATGAGCCCCCTCGTACTTCCAGTACATATCCATTCCGCCCAATCCAGCTAGCCGCCCTCGACTCTCCATCGTTGCACTTTTTCGTTCCAACGGAACCTTCTTTCCATCGACCATTGCGTCGATGACACCGTAGTACGATTGGGCAATCGCGGACGAGCCTGCGAAGGCAGTAGCTACGATCACGGAAATACTGCAAAGCCTACTCATGGTCATCCCCCTATTTATCTCTCTGAATAGACGATTGAGGAACAACTGTCACGATAGGTTGCGGTATCTCCGACTAATCGGTCGAATCGAGCCAGGGCTCGTGCGTGAAGGTCGGACGGATATGCGCGATGCCCTTCTTCAGATTGCAGCTTGAGCAGAGCAACTGGAGTTTCGTGACGTCGTTAGGACCAGAATCCCGGTGACAGGGCATTTAATGCCGGAGCGGACGGCGATCAACCCTTTGCCTCTGTCGAGTTAAATGCACTGTCCCCGCAATCCCGGCAATCGTGCTGTGGGGGACATTTTGCCGCTTGTGGCCTGAGCGTTGAACCCGCGGCATGCGTCGCCCGCTACTTCCTGTCTGCCTGGGCTGAAATCTTCGCATGCGCCGCGCGTTTTCGGCGCTCACCGCGCGTTTGCATTGCTGGCTTGGGTGTCCCCGGTACCCAATCCTTGGGAGGGTAAAGACCCGCCGCCACGACCGCGTCGTTGAGCGCCTTTGCCTGGCCGCTCTCCCAAATCGGGATCATCTCTTTCCAGCTCTCCTTATCGATCCAGGTTGCCCGCGGAATCTCGGCGAACCCGGCAGCAATCCGCTCCAGCGTCCTGCGATCGACATCGGTAAAGCGGTTCACGCCGGGGATGATGAGCTTGTCCAGCAACGCATCGTATTCGGGCGGCAGCGGGCCGCTATCCTCGCGACGGATCAGCCATGCGAGAAGGTCGGCGGCTTGGATCGCGACTTCGTCCTTGTCGTCGGCGAAGCGCACGCTGCCGCTGATCCGGTCGCCCCACGATCCGCCCGATGTAGCGATCATGTCGTTGAGCATCGGCAGCGTCTTCTTTTCGAGCCCGGAGCAATTGTCGAAAATGAAGTCGCACGGTTCGTCGACCCTGAGGGCCTCATGCATGCGCGCGACGCCGAACACGATCGCGTAAAACAACAGGAAATAGGGTGTACGCATAGGGAAGGGCGCGACCGGGTCGATCAGTTCGCGATAGTCGCTGGTGCTGACGGAGGCGTGGAAACCCCAAGGTGCATGGCGTGCAATCACGTCGGCGAGAGCGTGGAGCTTGCGGTTGCGCTCTCCCTCGGAAAAGTGCCGGAACTGGTTACCCCGGTTCTGTGCCTCGGCCATCTTGAGGTATGCGATTGATGGCGGTTCGGCGAGCACCTGTCGCCAGTCGGAAGCGAACGCCGTCCACGTCGCCTCTGTCTGGACCAAGGCGGCGAGAACCAACCGACGATCGCCGCTGTTGGAAATGGAATCGTCGATATAGGCGCGCAGCATATCGCGATCGCTTTAGCGCACTTGTTGCGCTCCCGTCAGGCCGCCTTGCGGATCCCGCTGACAGCGCATAAATTGCCGGGAGCGGCCAGCGATCAACCCTCCTGCCTCTGTCGAGTTAAATGCACCGTCACCGCAATCAATCTTCGGACCAACGGCAACGGTCCGCCGGTTCGATCAGATCACCGTCGACCGCA
>JBDTXU010000315.1:0-1803 GCA_040006055.1 Sphingomonas bacterium
ACACCCAAAATGCCCAAGGCAACCTCCATCCCTGAACGGCAGGCGCTCAAGCTGCCGGACAATGGCGCAACCGCTCCGCGTATCGATGACGAGATCCGACGACGCCGCGCGATGATGGCGACGGCGTATCGCGGTGCGCTCGGCCTTGGATCGGGCCCGGCGACCACCAGCGCGTTGGGGGGCTGAGATGGCGCTCACCATCAAGGAGCGGTGCAATCGCCGGCTCAGCGCGCTCAAGGCGGCTCGCCAGCCCTATGAGGCCGAATGGCGGGAGATCGCGCAAATGGCGCAGCCCTCGCATTCGCGGTTCCTCAACAGCGAGCAGAACCGCAATTTCAAACGGACCAACAACACGGTTTATAACAGCCACGGCATTTTGAGCTTTCGAACCCTGACCGGGGGGATGACGAGCGGACTTTCCTCGCCGTCGCGGCCCTGGTTCCGGCTGGCGCCGTTCGACGTGGATCTGGCCGGCGATGCCGGGGTGCGCAACTGGCTGGCCGAGGTAGAGCGGCGGATCTACGCCTTTCTGGCCGGCACCAATTTCTACGGCGCGATGAAATCCGGTTATGCCGAGATGGGCATGTTCGGCACCGAGGCGTGCGTGATGGTCGAGCATTGGCAGGCGGGCGCCGTCTGCCATGCGATGACCGCGGGCGAATATTGGCTGGCGCTCTCCGATGCGAGCGTGCCGGACACGCTCTATCGCCGCTGCCCGATGACGGTGCACCAGGTGGTGCAGTCGTTCGGGCTCGACGGCGCGAGCGACTTCGTGCGGAATGCGCATGCGAGCGGGCGCTATGACCAGCAGGTCAATGTCATGCATGCGATCGAGCCCAATAAGGACCGGATCGAGGGGCTGAAGACTGCCTCGGGCAAAGCCTGGCGCTCCGTTTATTGGGACGAGAATGACGGCGATTGCGAGCGGGTGCTGCGCGTCCAGGGTTATGACGAACAGCCTTTCTGGGCGCCGCGCTGGGATACGGTCGGCGGCGACACCTATGGGACCTCGCCGGGCTTTGATTGCCTGGCCGACCTGCGCGAGCTGCAGCTGCAGACCAGGCGCAAGTCGATGGCGACCGAATTCCTGCTGAGACCTGAGAAGATCGTGCCGGCCTCGGTCAAGCTGACCGGGCGGGCAGGGAATATCGTGACGGCAAGCCAGGTCGATGCGGCGGGCGTGATCGTGCCGTACAGGATCGATCCGGCGGCGATCAGCGCGATCTCCGAGGATGTGCAGCGCTGCGCCGACGCGGTCGATCGGCTGACCTATGCCGATCTGTTCATGGCGATCACCAATATGCAGGGCGTGCAGCCGCGCAATGTCGAGGAGATCGCGAGCCGCAATGAGGAGAAGCTGACCCAGCTGGGGCCGGTGATCGAGCGGGTGAACAGCGAGAAGCTGGAAGTCGCGATCGACCGGGCGTTCGGCATCATGGCGCGCAAGAAGATGCTGCCGCCGGCGCCCGAGCGTTTGCAGGGCCAGCCGATCAAGGTCGATTTCGTGAGCATCCTTGCGCAGATGCAAAGGATGGTCGGGCTCGGCCAGATCGAGCGGACGGTGTCGTTCATCGGCAATCTGGCGGGGCGGTTCCCCGAGGCCGGGGACCGGCTCGATGTCGATGCGATCGTCGATGATTATGCCGATCGTGCCGGAGCGCCGCCGCGGATCATCCGCTCGGTGGATGAAGCGGAAGGGTTGCGGCAGCAACGTGCTCAGGAGGCGCAGGGCGCGAAGCTCGCGGCGATGGCCGGGCCGGCGCGGCAGGGGGCCGATGCGGCGCGGTTGCTGAGCGAGGCTGC
>JBDTXU010000316.1:0-4790 GCA_040006055.1 Sphingomonas bacterium
CCGTGATAGCGGCTCGACCCGATGATCCGCCCAGTCTCGCGATCGAGAATCGCGAACGCCGCGCCGCTCGCGACCGCGCCCTCGAAATAGTCGCGGAAGACAGGCTCGGTATAGCGATCAGGCGTCGGATGGACCGCCCAGATCAGCGGATCCGCAGCGGCCGCGAACATCTCCTCCCAATCGCCAGTCGTGATTGGACGAAGCACGACATGGTCGCCTGACAGGGTCGGCTGAAGATCTGGATCGTGCATTTGTCGCCTAGCGTTTAGCCATCCTCTATACCGCACAGGTCCGCGAGGCACGACTTTCCGATTGACACGATGCTACGATAATCGTAGTATATCCAATGACCCTCGCCGCTCAAAGCATCGTCACGGAACTGGCTCGCGACACCACGTTGTCGACGCGCCAGGCCAGCAAGGTCGCAGACACGATCATGCGCGCGCGGTGGGATCGACGGCCGCGGACTTATGGGCAGTATGTCGCCGCGGCCCGGCACCGGCAGACCGGTGCTGGCTTTGCAAGCCCGCTACTGGCCGTCACCGACGAGCAACTCGCCCGCGCCGATGCGGATATCGGCTGGCGGCTCGACCATGACGGGCGAGCCACGGCCAAGGCCACGCGCGACGCCGAGTTTGGCGCCGCGCCTTTCCGCCTTACTGGCTATGGGCTCGAGCCGATCCCGTGAAAGCACCTCGGCAGTCGCCAAGGCGGTCACTTCTTCACACGCAGCGCGCTGTCCGCGCGCAGCTCGGCGACCGCCGCCTGTTGCAAGTCCGGGAGCGAAACCGAACCGAGATCGGCGTCCGCCACCATCCCGAGGCGAACGCGCAACGCCGCCAGCACCCGCTTATTGGCATAGCTATGGGCGTCGGCCTGGTTGTCGCCCTGGTTGATCGCGAAGCCGCTGAGCACATGGGCGCTTGTCTGGACCGCGTACGCCACCTCGACGAGTTTCGCGCGATATTCCAGTTCCCATGACGCCATGCCGGGAAAGCGGCGGTTGTCGCTGAAATGCTGGCTTTCATGCCCCAGAAAATTGACCCGGAAATTCTCGTCGGTGAGGCTGGCATAGGCAGGAACGACGACAAACAGCCCTTCCGGCTTGGTCCAGCCGCCGGTGCCGGTGCGATCGCAAGTGAGATAGCGGCTCCAACCCATGCTGGCGAAATCATCCAGATAGAAGACACGGGTTTCGTTCGCTCCCTCCGGAAGAGCCACCGTTTCGGTCCGTTCATCCTGCTTCGCCCAGATCATCAGCTCGTCGAGCAGCCCGGTCCGGCCCTGAAGTACATGAAAGCCGTTGCTCTCGAGCCGGGCTGCAAGCACCGGCTCGACCTCGTCCATTGTTGCGAGTGACGGCCGGCCAAGAAGTTTGCTCAACGAAGCGATCAAGTGGCGCTCCGCCACAGCCCGCTGATCGGGGTGCATGACGCTTGCCTGCCAGTAGATTCGGTACAGCGTCACTATAGCTTGCGCGACGCCGTCAGCCTGGTGCGTTTTGGGCGAGATGACCGTGTCAGCCGGCACCAGCTTCTCGAGGCGCGCAAGCATGCAGGAACGAAATGCTGCTTCTTTCTCGCCGAGCTGGTCGGGCGCAATCGCGCGCAGCAGGTCCCGCGCCCGCTGCCCATCCGCCTGCAGGAGAGCGCCCAGCGCCGATCCAAGCGCTCGCTTCGCGACCGGCGTTGTTTCGGGGGCGGGGCTCGCGGCGGCGAGCATGAGGGCCGGGAGGAGCAGGAATTTCATAGCCATCATCCGATCGTTGCGATCGGGCGAGGTTAGGATTGACCCGCTGGCTGGTCTTGAACGCTTTTGACCCTGCCGAGCGGGAAGCGATCGGAGGACCGGGATCGCCAGGTGGCTGGTGGTCTTCCCGTCAGCCCGGTTATCGCGCGGGTCAGATGCGCCTGGTCGGCAAAGCCGCAAGCATAAGCGATCTGCGACAGAGGCTCGCGGCCAGCTGTGATAAGGCGCAGCGCCGCCTGCGCCTGGACGTCCGCACGATATCGGGCAGGCGTGGTGCCGAAGGCGGCGCGAAAACCGCGGCTGACGGTCGCCGGTGCAAGGTTCATTGCCGCCGCCCATGACGCGAGCCGCACCGGAGCCTGCCGCAGGGCCGATGCCAGCGCGTCGGGCCAGTCAAGCGTCAACGGCGCGCGCGCTTCCACCGGCTCGAGCAGCGCAAGCATGTCCGGCGAGCGCACGCGAGCCGCCCTGATCAGGGCATCCGGATCAACGACCCGAAATACCGAAGGCAGGATCACGTCGTCAGGCAGATCGATATTGATGACTGTGGAGCCCGACCTCGCGATCACATCACCGTGTGCCTCGAACGACCGGTGCGCGACGATATCGCCCGGTTCGAGGCGCCATCGCCCGGTGTCGCCTTTTTCGAGGTAACGGCCAGCAAGCACGATCGCCAAATAGGCGGTTCGGTGCCGGTGTCGCGATAGTTCGCCGACAGGGAGATGTTGCTCGATCCAGACCATGCCCAACGCAATCCCGTGGCCGCGACCTTCGAGGCGGCGAGGAAGTTGGTGGGCCCGGCAGGACTTGAACCCGCAACCTACCCGTTATGAGCGGGCAGCTCTAACCAGTTGAGCTACAGGCCCCACCGCCCGCTCGTTAGCGGAGCGGCGGCGGCGGTGGCAAGGGCGGTGTGGATTGGTCAAGCAGATCCTGCTCGACATTGCCATTGATGCGCGGAGCCGTCATTTTCGCTATAGCGATACCGGTCGCAACCAACAGCGTGGCCAAGCGGCATCGCGGGAGAGACAGATGATCGAGACACGGCTCAATGGCCAGTTTCCTTCCGATTATGTGGTGGGCGAGCGGATCAATCTCACTCAGCTCATGAATTCTCGCGGAGCGAATCCGCCCCGCCCCCGTCTCAACCCGCCCACGCAGATCCTCGACGCCCGTCCTGTCCAGGCGGCCGCGGCGTCCGAGCGCGAATTCTTCGATCGCCACGGCTTCGTGCTGCTGGATGCGCCGACCGGCGTCACTGACTGGGGCGATGCGGCTGATGTCGGCGCGACCTACATGCCCGAGGTCGAGGCGCTGATCCGTACCCGCCTCTATCCGGGCCGCAAGATCGCCATCATGCAGCCGCCCAATGTCCTGCGGCGTGGCGCAGGCACTGACATCCCGCAATACGGCACCGGCGTTCATCAGGATTACGGAACCACCGCCGACGAATTCCAGCGGAGTGTGGCCGCTTATGCCGGAGCCGATGCTGGCGCGGGGTGGCGCGCTGGGTTCGAGCAAGACGATGTAGAGGGCTTCGTCATGCTCGACTTCTGGCGCATCACCATGGTCCAGCCGCTCAAACATATGCCGCTCGCCTTGTGCGACCCGACCACCGTCGATCCGCGCGATCTCGTACCAACCGCGCTCGAGGGGATAGCGCCGGGCGGTGCTGTCACCGATCACGTCTCGCAGCGCTACAATCCCGGCCAGCGCTGGTTCTATTATCCCGACATGACACCAGACGAAGTGCTTGTGTTCAAGCTGTTCCAGCTGATGCACGGCGAGGAACCGCAACAGTATCGCGCTTGCTTCCACACTGCCGTGGAAGACCCGGCAACACCGGCCGACGCCCCGCCGCGCCAGAGCTGCGAGCATCGTGTTTCGGTGATGATGTTCAGGGAGCAGGATTGAATTCGATTCGATGGCCGTCATGCCGGACGTGTTCCGGCATCCATGTTTCCGCAAGACCTTCAGGCGTTGCTTACGCGGAACGATGGACCCCGGGACAAGCCCGGGGTGACGGCGTGGTTTAAGCTAATCGAATTCTAGACGGCGCCGGCACCCGCCGCGTCAATAATCGCGTCTAGCGACACCGGCGCAACCGCGCGCCGTTCAAGATCACCTAGCACCCGGTCCCACCAGCGATGGAACGCAGCCAGATCCGCCGCATCGCGCACATAAGGCGTGTGGCCCGGCGCGACCGAAGGCGAGTGGAAGGAGAAGTTGAGCAGCCGTATCCCCTCCCCCACCGCCACCGCAATTGCCTCCAGCACCTCGGCCAGCGGCATTTCCTCCGGCGTGAATGCGACGCGCGACAGGAGATGCGCGCGGGCAAAGGCCCCCTTGCCCTTCGGGATACGACCGAGCGCCCGGTACAGGCCGACACCGCCGCGACGGGCAAGGCCAGTGAAAACCGTGGTCAGCGGCAGTTCGATGATCGCGCCGCCGGGCCCAGCGCGATAGGCATGGGCGCCGATCGCGCCGAAATCCGGGCCGCCCTCGGCGAGATACTCGTAACCAGGCCGGACCGAGCTATCGAGCCGATAGCCGCGCGCGGCGAGCAGGCCGAGCGTTGCCGGGCCGATACCGTAACGCCCGGCGCGAAAGGCGCGCGGCGACGCGCCGAAGCTGCGGGTGATCGTCTCGGTCAGCGCGTCGATCTTCGCCGCTTCGAGGTTCTCGGGCAGATTGCCGGCAAAGCTGTTGATCGGGGTCAACGCCTCGTCGAACGGCGGATTGACCCAGGGATGGAGCTGAGTCCCGATCGCCGACACGCCATCAGCCGTCACGCCGCGCAAGATGTCGACGGCCTGCGGGTCGGTCGCGATCGGATAATCGACCATATAGGTGAGCGGCACGCCGCGATCCGCGAAACGGCGGTGCACCTCGGGCAGCGCAGCGATCGCCGAGACGCTATGGTTGTCGCGTTCTAGCGGCGCGCTCCAGTCGAACTCCTCCTCGGTATCGACCAGGATGGTGAAGCGCGTGCCGAAGCTCTCGGGCCAGGCGATCAGATCGGCGGCGGCAGGCGGCGGGAC
>JBDTXU010000317.1:0-3364 GCA_040006055.1 Sphingomonas bacterium
TACGGGACCAAAAACCATGGGCCAGCGCTTGACTCCCAAGACAGTCGCTCACCAAGTTTCGCTAGGCAGCAAGCTGCCAAGCTACACTATCCTCTCCCAAAGGAGAGGAAATAGGAAGCGCGATCTGAATGTCGATCCGCCCTAGATGTGCAGCGCCCGGCCATAAGCGCCGAGGACGCTCTCGTGCATCATCTCCGAGAGAGTCGGGTGCGCGAACACGGTTTCCATCAGTTCGGCCTCGGTCGTCTCCAACTGCCGCGCGATGACATAACCCTGGATCAGTTCGGTCACCTCGGCGCCGACCATATGGGCGCCGAGCAGCTCGCCGGTCTTGGCGTCGAACACCGTCTTCACAAAGCCCTCGGCCTCGCCGAGCGCGATGGCCTTGCCGTTGCCGATGAAGGGGAATTTGCCGACCTTCACTTCGTAACCCGCTTCCTTCGCCTTGGCCTCGGTCAGCCCGACCGACGCGACCTGGGGCCGCGAATAGGTGCAGCCCGGGATATTGGCCTTGTCCATCTGATGCGGGTGACCACCGGCCATCGCCTCGACCGCGATCACGCCCTCATGGCTTGCCTTGTGCGCGAGCCAGGGCGCGCCGGTGACATCGCCGATCGCCCAGATGCCATCGACATTGGTCTTGCAATAGCCGTCGGTTTTGATGTGGCCGCGGTCCGTCTCGATGCCGAGTTTCTCCAGTCCGATGTCCTCGGTATTCGGCACGATGCCGATCGCGACGATGGCGTGGCTGAACTCCTCGGACGTGACGGTGCCGTCCTTCCCCTTGATCTTCGCGGTCACACCATTCGCGCCCGGGGTCAGGCCCTCGATGCCGGCGCCGGTCAGGATCCGGATCTTCTGTTTGGTCAGCGCCTTTTCCATGAAGGCGGAGACCTCCTCGTCCTCGACGGGGAGGATTCGGGGCAGCATTTCGACGATCGTCACCTCGGCGCCCATGTCCGAATAGAAGCTGGCGAACTCGACGCCGATCGCGCCCGAGCCGATCACGAGCAATTTGGTCGGCATCTCCTCGGGCACCATCGCGTGGCGATAGGTCCAGATGCGCTTGCCGTCGGCCTTGGCAAAGGGCAGGTCGCGAGCGCGGGCGCCGGTGGCGACGATGATGTTCTTTGCCTCGAGTTCGGAGACCTTGTCGCCCTGCTTGACGGTCAGCTTGCCCTTTGCGGTGATCGTGCCGACGCCCTCATACACGGTCACCTTGTTCTTCTTCATCAGGCCCTTCACGCCCATGTTGAGCTGGCCGGCGACCTTGCGGGAACGCTCGACGATCTTGGTCAGATCGAAGCCCGGCTTCTCCACGGTCAGCCCATAATCAGCGGCGTGGCTCATATAATGATAGATTTCCGATGTGCGCAACAGGGCCTTGGTCGGGATGCAGCCCCAGTTGAGGCAGATGCCGCCGAGCCGCTCACGCTCGACGATCGCGGTTTTGAGGCCAAGCTGCGCAGCGCGGATCGCCGCGACATAGCCGCCGGGGCCTGAGCCCAGAATGATGAGATCGAAACTATCAGCCAAGACGAGAATCCTTCTTCTCCCTCCCCCCTTGCGGGGGAGGGGCAGGCGAAAGGGAAAGCGATGCGGTCCGCTCGACGCCGACCGCGGTGCCATCGAGTGCGGCGAGAATCCGATCGATCATGCGGACAATCGCTGGTTGGATATCCGGCTGCCTTCAGCCATCGGCGCGGGAACCTCGATCGGCCTGCCGATCGGCGCGCCAGGCGAGGCGCAGCGGCCGTATCGCCATAAACGCGACGATCAGCATCGCGACATAGGCAACCATCCAGATCGTATCTCGGACATTCGGCACGGACCAGGCGGCGAGCCAGGCAATCCCCGCCGCACCGACCAGACCGGCGGCGAGATAGAAGAGCTCGATCAGAAAATGCTTCACCGCGCCCTCACGCCACCATGCCGAGCGGGTTTTCGACCAGCGCCTTGAAGGCCTGCATCAGTTGCGCGCCGTCAGCGCCGTCGATCGCGCGGTGATCGAAGCTGCCGGTCGCCGACATGATCGTCGCCACGCCGAGCGCGTCGTCGATCACCCAGGGGCGCTTCTCGCCGGCACCGATCGCCATGATCATGCCCTGGGGCGGGTTGATCACCGCCTCGAACTGCTTGATCCCGAACATGCCCATGTTGGAGAGGCTGGCGGTGCCGCCCTGATATTCCTCGGGCTTCAGCTTGTTGTCGCGGGCGCGGGCGGCGAGATCCTTCATCTGCTCCGAGATCGCGGCGAGGCCCTTGCTGTTCGCATCGGCGATGATCGGCGTGATCAGGCCGGAAAGCGTGCTGACCGCGACCGAAATGTCGGCGCGGCTGAAGCTGATCAGCTGATCGGGCGTGAACATGACGTTGCATTTCGGCACCTGGATCAGGCTGACGCCGAGCGCCTTGATCAGCAGATCATTGACCGAGAGCTTCACGCCGCGCGGCGCGAGCGCTGCGTTGAAATCGGTGCGGAGCTTGAGCAGCTTGTCGAGGCGGATATCGACGGTGAGATAGATGTGCGGCACCGTCTGCTTCGATTCGGTGAGGCGACGCGCGATCGTCTTGCGGATGTTGCTGAGCTTT
The DNA here is from genome assembly GCA_040006055.1 of Sphingomonas bacterium. Taxonomy (GTDB): domain Bacteria; phylum Pseudomonadota; class Alphaproteobacteria; order Sphingomonadales; family Sphingomonadaceae; genus Sphingomonas. The sequence continues at coordinate 2,593 of JBDTXU010000317.1, forward strand.
TCGGCGGTGTGCGGGATATCGGGGATCGGCACCGGCTTGGCCGCGACCGCTGCGACAGGTGCGGCGGCGGCGGGCGCGGCGGCAGCAGGGGCTGCGCTTGCCGGCGTTGCGGCAGGGGCAGCGCCTGGCTTGGCGCCTTCGACATCGGCCTTGACGATACGGCCGTTCGGGCCCGAGCCCTCGAGCACCGACAGCTCGACGCCCTTTTCCGCCGCGATGCGGCGGGCGAGCGGGCTTGCCTTGACGCGGTCGCCCGAAGCGGGGGCCGCCGGGGCGGGTGCTGTGACGGGCTTGGCGGCTGCGGGGGCCTCCTTCGGCGCCTCGACCTTTGGCTCTGCCTTGGGCGCTTCCGCAGCCTTGGGCGTGGACGGCGCCCCGGCGCTTTCGCCCTCTTCCAGCAGCACTGCGATCGTGGTGCCGACCTTCACGCCGTCAGTGCCCTCGGCGACGAGGATCTTGCCGATCACGCCTTCATCGACGGCTTCGAATTCCATCGTCGCCTTGTCGGTTTCGATTTCGGCCATCAGGTCGCCCGACTTGACGGTATCGCCTTCCTTGACGAGCCATTTGGCCAGCGTGCCCTCCTCCATCGTCGGCGACAGCGCAGGCATCTTGATCTCGATCGACATGAAGCGTCCTAACCCGAATCCGTAACGGCGAGTTTCCTTCGCGCCCGACGCACCTCTGGTCAAGACCGCGCTTGCGCACGGAGGTGGCCAAGACCGCGCTTGCGCACGGAGGTGGCCAAGACCGCGCTTGCGCACGGAGGTGG
>JBDTXU010000318.1:0-3712 GCA_040006055.1 Sphingomonas bacterium
GCGCGGTCGCGGCGACGCTCACCGAGAGCGGGCCCAGCGCGATCGGCAAGCTCGGCTTCTTCATGGCGAGCTTCTATACAGGGCTCGCGGTGCTGTGGGGGTTACTGATCGGGCTGGGCTTCCTGTTCATCGGCCGCCGCATCGTGCGACTGATCAGCTATGTCCGCGCGCCGGTCATCCTGGCCTTCACCACCGCCTCGTCCGAGGCAGCCTATCCGCGTACGCTTGAGGCGCTCGAGCGGTTCGGCGTGCCGCCCAAGATCGCCAGCTTCGTGCTGCCGCTCGGCTATTCGTTCAATCTCGATGGCTCGATGATGTACATGACATTCGCGTCCCTGTTCATCGCCCATGCCTATAATATACCGCTGTCGATCGGGCAGCAGGTCACCATGTTGCTGATCCTGATGGTCACATCGAAGGGGATCGCCGGCGTGCCCCGCGCCAGCCTGGTCGTGATCGCGGCGACGCTGCCGCTGTTCAACATTCCCGAATATGGCCTGGGCCTGATCCTTGCCGTGGACCATTTCCTCGACATGGGCCGCTCGGCGACCAATGTGGTCGGCAATGCCGTCGCGGCGAGCGTCGTCGCGAAATGGGAGGGCGGCTTCGACCCGCCCGAACCGGCCGAGGCCGAACCGCCACACGCGCCGAGCCATGGGCTCAGCGGCCACCACTAGAGCGGGCGCTGGATCCGGACATCACGCCGCCTGTCCATGGCGGCGTGATTCAATCGCATCCGTGGATCGGTCATAGGATGTGCACGGGACGTCTCAGAAGCCCGAACCGCTCTTTCTTATGGTCTGGCTACGGATGCTGCGCGCGACGCCAAGGACGGTGCCTGCGCGCCGAATTTCCCTGTTATTCCCTGTTCCGGGCCGAGCAGGGTGATGGAGAAATTATATAAGTCACTGTAATTCATTGTATTTTTTTGGAAATCGAGTGAGAACGGCGCCGAAAAAAAGAAAAAATTCCCTGTTCCGGCGAAATAACAGGGAATTTCATGGCCACGAGAGCGGGTGGCGATCGGCTCCTGAATGAACGAGTCGGACCTGAAGTTCGTCGCTTTTAAACGAGGAGGTCACGCATATGCGTAGGGCCCGCCCCGCGCGAGCGCTGTCTGATAGGCCGGGCGGGCGTGAATCGTGTCGAGCCACGCGATGGTGCGCGGCCGCGATGGCCCGAGCCCGGCGCGGCTGCGGGCGGCTTCGAGCGGGAAGCTCATCATGATGTCGGCTGCGGTCATCTCGTCGCCGGCGAACCAGGGGCGCTGCGACAGCTCGGATTCGACATAGTCGAGATGGACGTCGATCATCGGCTGGATCCGCTTCGCCGCCGTCTTGCCCAGCAGGGGAACCCGGGTGAGGACCAGCTTCACCAGCAAGGGCGGCATGAGCGAGCCCTCGGCATAATGGAGGAACTGGCGGTAGCGCAGCACGGATTCGCGGTGCGCGAGCGGGCCGAGCCGGCCATCGGCCTTCTCGACCAGATAGTCGATGATCGCGCCGGTTTCCGCGACGACGTTCTCGCCGTCTGCGATCACCGGCGACTTGCCGAGCGGATGGACCTGCTTCAGTTCGGGCGGTGCGAGCATGGTCTCTTTATTCCGCTCATAGCGCTTGACCTCATAGGGCAGTTCGAGCTCCTCGAGCATCCAGAGGATGCGCTGCGAACGCGAATTTTCGAGGTGATGAACGATAATCGTCATGCGCGCTTTCCCGTCATTATTGGCTCTGCGCGGACCATAGCCACGCCGCGGCGGGGAAATCTACAACATCACCCTGATGATAGCGTTCCAGGATCGCGGCAAGGCGCGCGGCCATGGCGGGACGCTCCTCGGGGTCCGCCGTGCGGAGGGGGGTTGCTGCCGGGCCGATGCGACCGAACAGATCAAGCGCGTCGCCCACGGGGTCGGCTCCGACGCCCGCATGATAGACATAGTCGATCGGGGTCGCTTCCACGACCCGCCAACCCGCTTCGGTCAGCAGCGCGCGGACGACATCGGGATCGGCAAAGGCGAACGGTCCCGGCATATAGCCGCTCGGCTGCGGTGGCGGCGCGCCGAGTACCGCCGCGACGATCTCCTCCGCCCAGGGGTTGAGTGCGATTGATCTGAAGCAGGAAAAGACCAGCCGTCCGGCCGGTGCCGCCGCTGCCCGGATCGCGGTGAAGGCTGGTACCGGATCGGGGAAGAACATCACGCCGTGGCGCGAGACGAAAAGGTCGATCGGAGCATGGCTGCCGGCCAATTCCTCGACCGGGCCCAGCTCGAACCGGAGGTTGCTCAGCGACGCGGCGCGGCTGCGTGCGGTCTCGATCAGACCGGCGGAAATATCGACGCCGGTTATGGCCGCATGTGGCAGCGCGGCGGCCAGAGCCATGCTGGTTCCGCCGGCACCGCAACCGATATCGAGGATGCGCGGTGCGGCCAGCCCTTCGACAGCGGCGATGGCGGCTGCGTTGAGGTGCGGCGCGAGGCTGGCAAAGCTCCGATCGGTACGCTGCCATTCGGCCGCCCAGACATCGCCGACCGAGCCCTCCCAGTCGCTGGGGCTGAAGGTGCGAATCGCCCCGCTCGCATCCGGGCCCTGCGGCGGATCCTGAGGTGTCGCCATATCCAGTTTTCCTCAATCTCGGGGGGGCTGATGGCGTTGGCGGGAGCAGCGTTCAGCGGGGGACAACGGTAGGCCGGCCTGACCTGAGGCGCAAACGCGCTGTCGGAAACTTGCCCACAAATATGAAAGGCCCACCAACGCGGGCGGGCCTTTCCGGGTTTTGCGACGGGGAGAACGCCGCTGAACTTTTGAAGTGGAGAGCCGGCGCGCTACGCCTATCCCCCCTCCTCTTCCCCGAAGGGAAGAGGAGGATCACATATCCTCGTCGCCGTCGTCCGCCTCGGGGCCGGCCATCATTTCTTCGGCGACCTTGTCGGTGCGGGCCCGGATCGCCTTTTCGAGGCGATCGGACATTTCGGGGTTTTCCTTGAGGAAGGTCTTCGAATTCTCGCGGCCCTGGCCGATCCGGACGCTGTCGTACGAGAACCACGCACCCGATTTCTCGACCAGCCCGGCCTTGACGCCGAGATCGAGGATTTCGCCGATCTTCGAGATGCCCTGGCCGTACATGATGTCGAACTCGACCTGCTTGAACGGCGGCGCGACCTTGTTCTTCACGACCTTCACCCGGGTGGTGTTACCGATGATCTCCTCGCGGTCCTTGATCTGGCCGGTACGACGGATGTCGAGGCGGACCGAGGCGTAGAATTTCAGCGCGTTGCCGCCCGTCGTCGTCTCCGGGTTGCCGTACATCACGCCGATCTTCATGCGGAGCTGGTTGATGAAGATCACCATGCAGCGCGAGCGGCTGATCGAACCGGTGAGCTTGCGCAGCGACTGCGACATCAGCCGCGCCTGAAGGCCGACATGGCTGTCGCCCATCTCGCCCTCGATTTCAGCGCGCGGCACGAGCGCCGCGACTGAGTCGACCACCAGCACATCGATCGCGTTGGAACGGACCAGCGTATCGACGATCTCAAGCGCCTGCTCGCCGGTGTCGGGCTGCGAGACGATCAGCTCGTCAATATTGACGCCCAGCTTCTTGGCATAAACGGGGTCGAGCGCATGCTCGGCATCGACAAAGGCAGCGGTGCCGCCATTCTTCTGCGCCTCGGCGATGACATGCAGCGCAAGCGTCGTCTTGCCCGAGCTTTCCGGCC
>JBDTXU010000319.1:0-2168 GCA_040006055.1 Sphingomonas bacterium
CAGCGCTCGAACGCGCGGTGCGCGACGGGGATCGGGTGATCCTGCTAGTCACCGGCAAGCCGCCGGTGCCGACGAGCGAGCGACCCCATGCCCGGGGGGCGATCCGGGCGGCGGTGGGGGACTGGCTCGCGGGTTCGCGCCATGCCGGGTCGATCGCCGCAGTGCGCGGCGCGCATCCGCGGCACGGCGGCAATGGCGCGCTCTATATTGTGCTGCGCCGACCTCGCGATCATCGAAAGTCTTAACCTTTCAATCCGTATAATACCTGATTAGCCGGATGACATTGTCCGCGGCGGTGGGGGCTCCTGGGATCGCGATGGAAGGTGTATCGCTCAAGAGTCGCGCAATCGTGTTCGCGATGTGCGCGGGTGCGATCGCCTTCATTCTTGCGCTTATCGCCACGTCCAACGGCCAGAGCGGCGTCACCAATGTCGCGCGCGCGCTGATCCCGGCGGTGGTGTGCGCCGTGATGTGCTGGGCAGCGGCCGAACGCGCGATCGCTGCCACCGCGTCGGCGATCGACGCCGCGATCGGTCGGCTGATGAGCGCCGCGCACGGCGATCTCGAGGGTGAAATCCCGCCGGAGATTGCCGAGCATGTGCCGCAGCTCGCGGCCGCGATGGACGGGCTGTTCCATCAATTGGGCACCAATCTGGACAGCGTCCACCGGCTGGCGATGTTCGATCCGGTCACCTCGCTTCCAAACCGCACCAATTTTCGCAGGACCTGCGAACGCGCGCTGATGGAAATGCCGCCCGGCGCGGGCGCGGCACTGTTCTTCATCGATCTCGATCGCTTCAAGACGGTCAACGACACGATGGGGCATGCGATGGGGGACATGCTGCTCGGCATGGTCGCCAATCGCCTGCGCGCCGTCGCCGATCGTGTGAGCGGCGAGGTCGGGGTGCCGCACCCGCTCATCGGACGGCTGGCGGGTGACGAGTTCACGATGTTCTTCTGGGGCGTGAGTGATCCCGCCGCAGCGGCGCGGATCGGCCGTGGCGTCTTGTTCGCGCTGAGCGAGTCGTTCGATCTGATGGGTAATGATGTCGAGATCGGCGCGTCGATCGGCATTGCGCTGCGCCCCGAGCATGGCGAGAACCTCACCGATCTCATGCGCGCGGCCGATGCCGCCATGTATCACGCCAAGGCAAATGGGCGTGGCCGCGCCGAGCATTTCACCGATGAGCTGGCGGGCCAGATCGCCGATCGCGCGCAGCTGGAGAGCGAGCTGCGCGAGGCGATCGAGCAGGACCAGTTCACGCTCGTCTTCCAGCCGCAGATCGCGGTGTGGGGCGGCGAGATCGTCGCTGCCGAGGCGTTGATCCGCTGGCGCCATCCGCGTGACGGGCTGCGGCTGCCGGGGAGCTTCATCCAGCGCGCCGAGGAAACCGGGCTGATCGTCGAGATCGGCGAATGGGTGATCGGCACGGTCGCCGAGACGATCGCGCGCTGGGGGCGGATGGGGATCGAGCAGCGGCTCGCCATCAACATCTCGCCGCGCCAGCTCGACCATGCGAGCTTCTTCCGGCGGCTGCGCGCGGCGATGCTGGCGGCCAATGCGCCGGCACGGCTGCTCGAGCTCGAGATCACCGAAACGCTGGCGATGCGCTGCAGCGATGATGTGATCGAGGCGATCGCGCTGCTGCGTGCCGATGGCGCGACGATTGCGATCGACGACTTCGGCACTGGCTATTCCAACCTCGCCCGGCTGCGCGACCTGCCGGTCGATCGGGTCAAGCTCGACCGTAGCCTGATCGAGCATATCGTCGAGAATTTCGAGGCGCGGACGATTGCACACGCCGTCGTCGGGCTGATCCATGGCATTGGCTGCGAGGCCGTGGCCGAGGGCATCGAGACCGAGGCGCAGGCCGATGTGATGCGGGTGATCGGGTGCGATGTGATGCAGGGCTATGCGATCGCGCCGCCGATGGACGAGGATGCGTTCATCGCCTGGTCGCGGTGCGAGGACAGACAACTGGCAGCGGGGTGACGCCAGGTTGCCGGCGGGACGGGGGTTCCGACGGCAGAAAGAAAGGGGCGGCTTCCAACAGGAAACCGCCCCTTTTTTTGTTGGATCGGCGCGCAGGGCGCGGCGTGTGCCGGCAGGGCGATCAATCATAAATGTCTCGGGGTATGAAGGGGTTCGGCTCTCTGAGCTGGGCGTA
>JBDTXU010000320.1:0-2883 GCA_040006055.1 Sphingomonas bacterium
ACCAGCGCGAACAGGCCAACCGGTTGATGGCCCGACAGGAAATGCCCGGCATGGCCGCCCGCCTCGAAGCCCTGCGCGATCACCGCGTCGCAGCCATGCTCGGCCAGCCAGATCGCCTCGGCCAAGCTCGTCGCATTGCCGAAAATGCGCGCGCCGCTCGCCCGGACTCGCGCCAGCAGCCCGTGCTCGGGCAGGCCGAAATGGAAGCTGACGATCTCCGGCCGCACCGCCTCGACCGCATCCGCCAGCGCCGCATCGAAAGGCCGGCGGAGCGGTGGGCTGTCGGTCGGCGGTGCCACACCCTCCCCGGCATAGAAAGGCGCGAGGCTCTGCCACCACAGGGTTTCGTCGGGCGCCGGGCCGAGATCATGGCAGAAGAAATTGAGGTTGAGCGGCCCGCTTGCAGCCGCGCGCACCGCCGCCGCCTGCGCGGTCACGGTTTCAGCGTCCAGCACCGCACAGGGCAGCGACCCTACCGCGCCCGCGCCGATCGCCGCGATCGCCAGCTCGGTTCCGGCAAAGTTCGCCATCGGCGCTTGCACCACAGGCAGACGCGCGCCCGTCATCGCCAGGAAAGCGCGGGTCGCCGCGCTCATCCTACCAGACGCCCGTGTTCGGCATTGAGGCCCATGGCTCGGCGGGCGCCAGATGCCCGTCCTGGAGCAGCTCGACTGAGATATTGTCGGGGCTGCGGACGAACGCCATATGGCCATCGCGCGGCGGGCGGTTGATCGTCACGCCGGCATCCATCAGCCGCTGGCAGGTCTCGTAGATATTGTCGACGCGGTAGGCGAGGTGCCCGAAATTGCGCCCGCCGCCATAGTCCTCCGGGTCCCAGTTATGCGTCAGCTCGACCTCGGCCTTACCCTCTTCGCCCGGCACCGCCATGAAGATGAGGGTGAAGCGCCCCTTTTCGCTCTCCATCCGCCGCACTTCCTTCAGCCCGATCAGCTCGAAGAAGCGGATCGTCGCGTCGGGATCGGAAACGCGAATCATGGTGTGGAGATATTGCATTGGCCGGCCTCCCTTTATCAGCGCGAGATAGGGCTCGGCGGCCGGTCTTGCCAGCCCCGGAGCGAAGTTCAGCGGGTTGAGCGCGTGCCTTTCTTTGGCGGGGAAGGCGCCCCTTTGACATGCAGCATTCAACCCGGATGGGCCGCTACTTCGCCGCCGCCGCGTCGAACTGTTTCAGGGCATTGCGCGCAGCACGGCCCGCCACGCCGTCCGGCTTGATGCTCACCGCCCGCTGCCAGGCCAGCTTCGCGCCGACCTCGTCTCCGCTTAGCGCAGCGATATTGCCCGCCTCGAGCTGCACCGAGGCATCGTCGCCGGCAAGATGGACCGCCTGCGCAATGTCCTTCTTCGCCCGCGGCAGTTCGCCCATGCGCCGGGCGAGCGTCGCCGAAAGCAGCCAGGCAAGCGGATCGCCGGCGGCATCGACACAAGCGCGATCGAGGTCGGATCGCGCACTGGCCAGATCGCCGCTCGCGACGAACGCCCGCGCACGGTCGAGATTGGCCTCGCCGCGCTGCAAGCCTTCGAGCGTACCGCTTGCCAGCGCCGCGTTGAGCGCACCGCGCGCGTTCAGCGGTTGGCCCGCGGCGAGCCAGGCATTGCCCGCCTGAGCCCAGTAATTCGCCGCGCGCTTGTCGTGCGCGATCTCGCCGCCGCGCGCCGCCGCCTCGAACTCGGCTGCCGCCGCGCTCCAGCGCAACTCCGTCGCATAGGTGATGCCAAGGCATTGATGCGCCAGGAACCCGCCGCCATCGCGTTGCCATTGGCCGGCGTCGCCCTCGGCCTTGACCGGATCGCTGGATGCCAGGTCGACACACCGCTCGAAGCGCAGCTCGACCGGATCGGGCGGCCCGGCCTGCGGGGCAGCGGCGGCTTGCAGAAGCATTGGCAGGAGCAGGATCATAAGCGCTGGATCACATCCTCAACCACTTGGACGAGCAAAGCGATATCGCTATCGCGGGACAGGCGGTGGTCGCCGTCCTTGATGAGGTTTGTCTGCACATCGGCTGAACGGATCAGCTCGGCGAGCCGAGCGGTGCGGCCCCATGGCACATCAGCATCCGCCTGGCCCTGGAGCAGGCGCACCGGCACATCGATGGCGATCTGGCCGAACATCAGCCGGTTCGCCTCGCCCGATTGCCAGAATGTCTTGGTATAGACGGTCGGCGTGTGGGAATAAGCGGATGGCCGCTCGAAGCGCCCATTCTGGAGCAGCGTCATCTTCTCCTCCATGGTGAAGCCCCAATCGGTGAAGTCGGGCGCCGGCGCCACGCCGACCAGTGCCGCCACCTTCTCCGGCCGATCGCGCGCGACCAGCAGCATCAGCCACCCGCCCATCGACGATCCGACCAGCACCGCCGGCCCCTCGACCAGCTGGTCGAGCATCGTCACCACATCGTCGCGCCAGCCCGCCAGGCTCTGCTCCTCGAACGCGCCCTCGCTTTGCCCGCAGCCGCCATAATCGAACCGCAGAAAACCGCGCCCCGCCGCCTTCGCCCAGGCCTCGAGCGCAAGCGCCTTGGTGCCCGACATGTCGGAGGCATAGCCCGGCAGGAAGACGATGGTCGGCCCGGTGCCCTTGGTCAGATGATAGGCAAGCGCCGGGCGGACGGGGGGAGCGGATGGGGGAGGAGAGTCGGACATGCGAGGCCCTTACAATAGCCCTCGGATGAAAGGGAGGGGTAGCCCACTTTCCCTCTCCCCCTGGGGGAGAGGGAGGGAGGAGCGAAGCGACGGAAGGGTGAGGGGGAGTGAGGTTCAGCCGCGCCAGACCAACGAGAGTCCCCCTCACCCTTGTATCTGGACGAACGAGAGTTTGTCCGGTTGGAAGCGATGAAGCGCCGGGGTGGGTGGCCACCCACCCCGGCG
>JBDTXU010000321.1:0-6633 GCA_040006055.1 Sphingomonas bacterium
CGATGACCTCGCCGCACGACCTTCCCGATCAGCTTCGCCTGATGGCCGCCAAGCTTGCGGCGCCGGCTTGGGATCCGAGTCCGCTGGCGCGCGCCAAAACCCTGGTGCTTGCGAACTATGCCGGGCTCAACGCGTCGCCCGACGGCGTGATCTCGCGCGATCTCGATGGCCTGCTCCGCGGTGGCGATCCGCGTTGGGGAACGCCGAGCCGCGATCAGATCAGCGGCACAACCCCCGAGGCGTTCCGCGCCTTTTGGGAGCCGCTGCTCGCGACCGGGCCGATCGAGGTCCAGGTGTTCGGCGACGTCAGCACGGATGCGGCGATCAAGGCTGTCGCGCAGAGCCTTGGCGCGCTCAAGCAGCGCGCGACCGTCGATCCGACGCCGGCGCCGATCCGCTTCCCGGCGCATAACATGACGCCGATGATCCTCACGCATGACGGCCCCGCCAACCAGGCCGCCGCGGTGATCGCCTGGCCGACCGGCGGTGGCATCGAGAATATCCAGGAAAGCCGCCGGCTCGACGTGCTCGCCGCGATCTTCAGCGACCGGCTGTTCGATCGGCTGCGCTCCGATTCCGGGGCAAGCTACAGCCCGAGCGTCTCCAGCCAATGGCCGGTCGGCCTGTCGGGCGGCGGGCGGCTGGTCGCGATCGGCCAGGTCGCGCCCGCCAATCTGCCGCTGTTCTTCCGCCTGTCGCGCGAGATCGCGGCCGATCTGGTCGCTCACCCGGTCACCGACGACGAGCTGAAACGGACGATCGGGCCGATGACCCAGGCAATCATCCGCCAGTCGACCGGCGACCAGTTCTGGCTGATCCAGCTTGGCGGCGCGAGCTACGATCCGCGCCGGATCGAGGCCTTCCGCCGCCTCTATTCATCGATCGCAACGATGACCGCGGCCGAGCTCCAGGAAACCGCCCGCAAATTCCTCCGCCCCGACAAGGACTGGACGCTCGAGGTCATCCCGAAAGCCGCCGGAGGCACGATCGCGGCGAATTAGGTCGTTCCAGATCAGTTAGTTGCGCCGTCACCCCGGACTTGTTCCGGGGTCCACTGTGCCGCGTATCAGGCGCTATTGAGTTCGCGGAACAGTGGATGCCGGAATAAGTCCGGCATGACAGTCAGGCTCGATTCAACCAATCACCAATCCATCCTGAAACATCGCCAGCATGTTACCCCTTGTACAAAGCATCCAGCCGAGGCCCGTAAACCTCCTTCAGCACATGCCGCCTGATCTTGAGCGACGGCGTCAGCTGTTCATTCTCGATCGTGAAACCGCCATCGGCAAGGATGAACCGCCGGACGCGCTCTGTCACGGAAAGGTCCTTGTTCACCCGCTCCACCGCTGCCCCAAGCGCAGTGCGATATTCGCTGTTCTGCTCGAGTCGGGTGAAATCACAGGCGTCGCCATTCTTCGCGCACCATTCCTGGGTCCATTCGGGATCGGGCACCAGCACCGCGACCATATAGGGCTTGCGGTCGCCATAGATCATGGCCTGGACGATCTCGGGCTGCAGCGTCAGCATCCCCTCGATCTTTTGCGGCGCGACATTGTCGCCCTTGTCGTTGACGATGATGTCCTTCTTGCGGTCGGTGATCTTGATCCGGCCCTGCTTGTCGATCAGCCCGATATCCCCGGTGTGCAGCCACCCGTCTTTCAGCACCCGCGCCGTCTCGGCGTCGTTCCGCCAATAGCCGTGCATCACGAGCTCGCCGCGCACCAGGATTTCACCATCCTCGGCGACGCGGACCTCGGTGTTCTTGAGCGGCGGGCCGACCGTGTCCATGCGCAGGCCCACAGAGGGTCGGTTGCACGAGATCACCGGCGCCGACTCGGTCTGGCCATAGCCCTGCAGGAAGGTGAGCCCGAGCGAGTGGAAAAAGATGCCGACCTCAGGCGTGAGCGGCGCACCGCCCGAGACCATCGCCTTCAGCCGTCCGCCAAAACGCTGCTGGATCTTGGGCTTGAGCGTCGCCTTCAGAAGCAGGTTCATCGGCTGGTCGATCAGCCGCAACTTCCTTTCATATTCGCGCGTGCCGATCTGCTGGCTGCGGTTGAGCAGATAGGTCGAGAATTTCCCCTGTTTCTCGATCGCCTTGGAAATGCGCGTCCGCAACACCTCGAACAGCCGCGGCACGACGACCATGATGGTGGGCCGCGTCTCCTCGATATTGGACGCGAGCTTGTCGAGGCCTTCGGAGTAATAGATCTCGGCACCCAGCCCGACCGGGAAATGCTGCCCGGCGCTATGCTCATAGGCATGGCTCAACGGCAGGAAGGAGAGGAATACCTCATCCTCCCAGCCGAAATCCTCGCTGATGACGGTGCAGCAGCCATCGACATTGTGGAGGATCGCGCCGTGATGCTGCTTCACGCCGCGCGGCGCGCCGCCGGTGCCGCTGGTGTAGATGATGCAGGCAGTGTCCTCGCGGGTGGCGGTGATGACCATCTCGGACGGGTCGGTCGCGTGGTCGGCGATCAGCTTGGGCCAGCTATAGACCTCCAGCTCGCCGGACTGGCCCACCCGGATATCCTCGATGCCGATCACGATCTTCGCCTCCGAGGCGCGGATCGCGGCGGGAAGCAGTGTCCTGGCGAGCTTTGCGGTCGAGACGATCACTGCCTTAGCCCCGGAATTCTCGATGATATGGCTGTGGTCGCGCTCAGTGTTGGTCGTGTAGGTCGGCACCGTGATGCAGCCCGCGGCCATGATCGCAAGATCGCTGATGCACCATTCCGGCCGGTTCTCCGCGACCAGCATCACCCGGTCGCCCGGCGCCAGCCCGATCGCTTTCAGCGCGGTGGCGAGGCTCGCGACCTTGCGCGCGCTGTCACGCCAGCTCAGCGACACCCAGGCGCCACCCTCCTTGTGCCACAGGAACGGCTTGTCGCCCTTCTCGCGGGCACGCGTGAAGAACATCGTCACGAGATTGGGGAAATGTTCGAGCGTTCGCATTGTCTCTCCCGGAAGGCGCGCCGTGTTCGACTGCGCGATCATTCGATTGATTGGCTAGCAAAATATCGCGTCATCGATTGCCCCAAAAGCCGGTGCCGTCCCTGTTCACCATCACTCGGGAGGCCGCGGCTGGGCGCCGGCCCGTACGATCTGGGTGACGCTGCCATCCTCGCCCATTGCGACGCCTTCGCTGCGCGGATCGGCCGCGCCGACCCACCGGCCATTCACCCGCTCGATGGCGTTCGCTTTCAGGCCGAGCGGCGCCACCTGGACCCGCTCGCCGAGCGCCTTGAGCGCCGGGACCATTGCATCAAGCTGAGTCCCTTTCTCGGCAATCGCGTTCGGGCCGGGCGCGTAGAGCAGGCCGAGCGCGATCGCGTCCTGCGCCGGCATGTGCCAGTCGAGCACCGCCACCAGGGCCTTCGCGATCTGGGCGATGATCGTCGATCCGCCGGCGGCGCCGAGCGCGATCCGCACCTTGCCCTTCGCATCATAAACGATCGTCGGCGACATCGAACTCCGCGGCCTCTTGCCGCCCTCGACCCGGTTGGCGACGAGATGGCCGTCGCGCTCCGGCACGATGTCGAAATCGGTCAGTTCATTGTTCAGCATCGTCCCGTCGACCGAAAGGCCGGACCCGAAATAACCCTCGATGGTGGTCGTCACCTCGGCGACATTGCCCTGCCGGTCCACCGTGACCAGATCGCTGGTGCCGGGAACCTCGCTCGGCGCAACCCGTATCCGCGCCGGCGCGCCCTTCGGAACGCCAGGCGCGATCGTCGCCATGCTGCGGTCCGGCGAGATGAGCGCCGAGCGCGCGGCGATATATTTGGGATCGAGCAGGCCCTGGACCGGCACCTTCACATAGTCGCTGTCGGCCAGATACATGTCGCGATCGGCATAAGCGAGCCGCTCCGATTCAGCGAGGAGATGCCAGGCGACCGGGCTGTCCTTGCCCAGCTTGGCCATATCGAAGCGCTCGAGCTGCTTCAGGATCATCAGCACCATGGTCCCGCCGGACGACGGCGGGCCCATCCCGCAGATGCGATAGGTACGATAGGTGCCGCAGACGGGCGGCCGTTCCTTGGCATCATAGCTGGCAAGATCGCCAAGGGTCATTTTCGACGGGTTGCGCGCCGCGCCATTGACGGCGGCGACCAGCCGCTGCGCCGGCGGGCCGACATAGAAATAATCCGCGCCGAGCTTCGCGATCTGCTCGAACAGGGCTGTCTGTTCGGGGTTTTTCAGGATCGCCCCGACCCCGACCGCGCTTCCGTCCGCACCGAAGAAATGGCCGCGCGCCCAGGCGTCGACATGGCTGCCGCCATTGACCAGCCCGTTATGCAGTCTCTGGGTCACCGCAAAGCCGTCGCGCGCCAGCGCGATCGCCGGTGCGAACAGGCGGGCCCAGGGGAGCCGGCCGTAACGCCGATGCGCGAGTGCCATCATCCGCAGATTGCCGGGCACGCCGACACTTCGCCCGCCCGGCACCGCGGCGAAACGGTTCAAGGGGGTGCGGTCGGCTGCGTAGAACCAGTGCGAATCCGCTGCCATCGGCGCTGTCTCGCGCCCGTCGAAGCTGGTCGTCCGCCCGTTTTTGGCATCGTGGTGGACCAGAAAGCTGCCGCCGCCGATCCCGGAATTCTGCGGCTCGACGACATTCAGCGCCAGCATCGTCGCGATCGCCGCATCGGTGGCGCTGCCGCCCTCGCGCAGGATCTGAACCCCGGCGGCTGCGGCCCTTGGGTCGGCTGCGGAAACCATCCCCTGTGCCGAAGCGACGGCGGGGCCAATGAGCAGGAAAAGGGCGAGGAGCAGCTTCTTCATGGGGAGGGACGGTAACGGTGGGCGACGCTACGTCAACCGGCTCCGATCGCATCAGCGATATGAGCGATGCCGTCGCGCTTGATCAGCCGGGCAAGCCCGCGCGTGATCCGGCGCGGCAGGCCGGGCCCCTCATAGACCAGCGCGCTATAGACCTGGACGAGGCTCGCTCCGGCGCGGATGCGGGCATAGGCCTCCTCCGCGCTGTCGATCCCACCGACCGAGATCAGCGGCAGCGCGCCCCCCCACGCCTTGCGAAAATCCCTGAGTCGCTGGCGAGCGAGCGTCGCGAGCGGCGCACCCGACAGGCCGCCTGTCTCCCCCGCATGCGGGGATCGCAACGCCGGGCGCGAAATCGTCGTGTTGCTGACGATCAGCGCGCCGATCCGCGCCTCGATCGCGGCACGCGCGATCGCGTCCACGTCCGCTGGCTCGAGATCGGGCGCGACCTTCAGGAACAAGGGCGGACGGACGATCGGCCCGCGCCGCGCCTCATCGGCGGCGGCGAGCAGTTCGGCGAGCGCGCTGCCATGCTGGAGGTCGCGCAAGCCCGGCGTGTTGGGCGAGCTGATATTGATGGTGATATAATCGGCGACGTCAGCCGCCAGCCGAACCCCATGCGCATAATCGGCGATGCGATCGGCGGCATCCTTGTTCGCGCCGACATTGATGCCGAGCAGGCCACGCCGCTTCGCCGCGATCGCGCGTGGCAGCGCCGCGTCGAGACCGCCATTGTTGAAGCCCATCCGGTTGATCACCGCACGGTCTTCGGTGAGGCGGAACAGGCGGGGCCGGGGATTGCCCGCCTGGGGCAGCGGGGTGAGCGTGCCGATCTCGACGCTGCCAAAGCCGAGCCCGAACAGCCCCGGGATCGCCCGGCCATCCTTGTCGAGCCCGGCGGCCAGGCCGACCGGGTTGGGGAAGGCGATACCCGCGACGTTGGTCTTCAGGCCGGGATCGCCCATGCCCGCCGCCAGCGGTGTGCCGGCACGACCCCAGGCCTCCAGCGCGGCGATCGTCAGTTCGTGCGCGCGCTCGGCCTCGAAGGCGAACAGGGCAGGGCGGAGGAGTGGAAAGAGCATCGCCACGCTTTGGCATTGCGTCGCGCAGCGGTCAAAAAAAGCCAGAATATATCCAAAACGGTCCAATCTGGCGCATTCATCCAATACACGGCGCGCATTGAATGCTGTAAGCCTCCTCGCGACCCGAAGAGCTCCTTACAGGGGTCTCTTTCACTTGGGCCCGGACGCTTGCCGTTCGGGCCCCTTTTATTTGTCTGTCCGACGGGGTACCCCTTGCCCGTTCCGAAAAGAGAACAAGGGGCGCGCACATTGTCGGATATCCAGCTGGATTACGCGGTCCCGGCCGCGGACCTGGGCGAATACGTCACGCTTTTCTACGACTTCCGCGCCAATATCCCCCTGTTTGAGGATACCGAGCGCGCCGACCACGCGCAGTTTCGGTTCCGCCTGTCGCCGGGCGGCTCGGACTATTGTTTCCCCGATGGCAATTTGCAGCAGGCAGCAGCAACTCACATCGTCGGCCCGACCAGCGGCGCGATGCGGACGCGGTGTGAGGGGCCAGTCATGGTGTTCGGAATGGGGCTGACGCCATCGGGCTGGGCCGCTTTGGTCGGCGTCGATGCGTCGAGCATGCTCAACCGGGTGATCGATGCGAGCGGTTTGTTCGGTGCGCCGCGGCTGCGCACCGCGGCCAGTGCCTTGCGCCTCGCCGCCAACCTTGGCGAGCGTGTGACGGTCGCCGAGGAATTGATCCGCGAGCTGATCGGCGGCGGTGATCGCGGCGCGACAGCCTTCGTCCGCAAGGTCGATGCGTGGCTCGCGGGCAGTC
>JBDTXU010000322.1:0-15854 GCA_040006055.1 Sphingomonas bacterium
CCAGCTTTGCTGATTCATCGGACCGGCGCTTGCCGAACTCCGTCGCGAAGCCGTGATCGGCGCCGGGATAATCGTGGAGCGTGACCTTGGGGTGATCGTCGAGCCCCGCATGCATCCGCTGCTGCGCGGCCTTGTCGACGAAATGATCCTCTTCCGGAATATGGAGCAGCACGGGGTGAGCGATCGCGTGCTTCTCGCCGAGGAGATTGTCGATCCCGACGCCATAATAGCTAACGCTCGCGTTCACATCGGTCCGGGTCGCGGTCATGAAGGCCAGCCGCCCGCCCAGGCAATAGCCGACCGCGCCGACCTTGCCGCCGTCACCGAGCTTGGCCCTGGCGGCACGGATCGTCGCTTCTATGTCGCGAACCCCAGCGTCTTGGTTGAACTTGCCCATCCAGGCGAGCGCCTGCTGGAATTGCTCGGAGACATCGGGGTCGAGCAGGATGCCGGGCTCGAGCCGCCAGAAAAGATCGGGCGCGATTGCGAGATAGCCGGCTTCCGCCAGCACATCGCATTTGCGCTGGATGCCGGCGTTCACACCGAAAATCTCCTGGATCACGATAATCGCGGCGCGCGGGGTCCCGGCGGGTTCGGCGCAATAGGCTGAGAAGCTGCCTATGCCATCAAGCGGTTCGATCGAAATCATGCCGGTCATGCCAGGTCCTCGCAAAAATATTGGATCAGCTTGGTGACGTCTGAAGTGCAGATACCACCAATGGGCGTTGCGATCAGGGTCATGTCGCGCGCATACATGGCCCAAGCTTATGCAGCGCGGCCGTCGCCCGCTCAAGCGGAGAACGCCCGTGAAGATCAATGTCGAAGTCGAATGCACGCCTGAAGAGGCCCGCCGCGTCATGGGTCTGCCGGATTTCACGCCGGTGCACGAGAAATATGTCCAGAGCCTGCTCGGTGCGATGGACGGCGTTGTCGCACCCGAGATGCTTGAAAATGTCATGAAGAGCTGGGCGCCGATGGGCGATGCCGGGATGAATTTCTGGCGGAAGATGTTCGAAACGTCGGGCAAATAAACGGCAAGCCTCATGGACACGATCTTCGCCGTATCGAGCGGCGCGCCGCCCGCGGCAATCGCGATCGTGCGGATCAGCGGAAACGCGGCCTTTGATGCGATAACGGCGCTTGTGGGACGGCTGCCGGCGGCGCGCAGGGCTTCGCTTTGTGCGCTGCTCGATGCTGATGGCCTGTTGATCGACCGGGCGCTGGTGCTCGTCTTTCCCGGGCCTGACACCGCCACCGGAGAGGATGTCGCCGAGCTGCATGTGCATGGCGGCCGTGCAGTTGTTCGTGCCGTCGAAGCGGCGCTCGGGGCGATGCCGGGGATTCGCCGCGCTGAGCCGGGCGAATTCACCCGGCGGGCGCTGCTCAACGGCCGGATCGATCTGACCGAGGCCGAGGGCCTTGGCGATCTGCTCGCCGCCGAGACTGAGGCGCAGCGCCGTGCAGCCCTGCTGGTTGCTGAGGGCGCATTGCGGCAGCGCGCCGAGGACTGGACGGGCCGGCTGCTCGCTCTGGCGGCGCGGGTCGAAGCCCAGCTCGACTTTGCCGACGAGGATGATGTCACGCTCGATACGCTGGCACCGATCACGGCCGCGCTTCTCACCCTCGCTGACGAGATGGACCTGACGCTCGCCACGCCTCCCGTCGAACGCCTGCGCGACGGGGTGCGGGTGGTGATCGCCGGCCCGCCAAACAGCGGCAAATCGACACTGCTCAACGCCCTGGCCGAGCGCGATGCCGCAATCGTGTCACCGATCTCGGGCACCACCCGCGACCGGATCGAGGTGCCGGTGGTGCGCGACGGGATAGCCTATGTGCTGACCGATACGGCGGGCCTGGCGGGCGAAACATCCGATCCGATCGAGCGCATCGGGATAAGTCGCGCCGAAGAGGCAATGCAGGCCGCTGACATCGTGCTGTGGCTCGGCGATGATGAACCACCCTCCCCTGACATGATCAGCGTACACGCTCGCGCCGATGTCGAGGGCCGGGAGGTCGCACCGCCCGGCGCCGATGTCACAATCTCCGTGGCGAACGGCGTTGGCATGGCATCGCTTTGGGCGTTGCTGCGTGTGCGGGCCAGCGGCCTCCTCCCCCGGGAGGATTCGGTGGCGATGAACCAGCGCCAGCGCTCGTTGGCCGCGGCCTGCGCGGCGGCTGCCCAATCGGCAGCGGCGCAGGAGGATCTGATCCTTGTCGCTGAGGATCTCCGCCTGGCAATGGCTGCGCTTGATGCGCTGGTTGGCCGTAGCGATGTCGAGGCAATGCTCGACGCGCTGTTTCGGCGCTTCTGCCTCGGCAAGTGATGTTCCACGTGGAACAGTTTTGACAGCCGCGCGAAGCGGACCTAGCGACGCAACATGGAATTCGATGTTATCGTTGTTGGTGGCGGCCATGCCGGGACCGAGGCGGCTGCCGCCGCCGCCCGTCGTGGTGCACGGACGGCGCTTATCAGCTTCGATCCGTCGAAGATCGGGGCGATGTCCTGCAATCCGGCGATTGGCGGGCTCGGCAAGGGCCATCTGGTCCGCGAGGTCGATGCCTTTAACGGGCTGATCGCGCGCGCCACCGATGCAGCGGGTGTGCACTATCGTATGCTCAACCGGAGCAAGGGCGCTGCGGTACAGGGTCCGCGGGTCCAGGCAGACCGCAAGCTCTATGCGCACGCGATCCAGCATATGATCGCGGCTCAGGCCGATCTGGAAGTTGTGCCGGGCGAGGTGGCGGCATTGTCGCTCGATTCAAATAGCGCAGTCGCGGGTATAACCTTGGCAGACGGACGCGCCCTCACCGCGCGCGCCGTCGTGCTGGCAACCGGCACTTTTCTCGGCGGGCGCATCTTTTGCGGCGAAGAGCGCCTCGCCGGCGGCCGCATCGGAGAGGCTGCCGCGTCGGAGCTCGCCGTCCAGCTGCGCGCAGCCGCTCTGCCGATGGCGCGGCTCAAGACCGGCACCCCGCCCCGTCTCGATGGCCGCACGATCGACTGGAGCGGGCTGCCCGAACAGCCAAGTGATACAGATCCCTGGACAATGTCGCCGCTGACGCCACGGCGACACCTTCCCCAACTCTTCTGCGCCATCACCCGCACGACCGAAGCGACCCATGCGATCATCCGCGGCGGCCTCGATCGCTCGCCGCTGTTTGGCGGCGCGATCGCCGGCGCGGGGCCGCGCTATTGCCCCTCGATCGAAGACAAGATCCACCGCTTCGGTGATCGCGACGGCCACCAGATCTTTCTTGAGCCTGAGGGCCTCGACGACGCGACAATCTACCCCAATGGCATTTCGACTTCGTTGCCGGCCGACGTCCAGGCGGCGATGATTGCCTCGATTCCAGGGCTAGAATGGGCGCGGATCATCACGCCAGGCTATGCGGTCGAATATGATCATATCGATCCCCGAGCGCTTGAGCCGACGCTCGAGGTGCGCGCAATCCGCGGCCTGTTCTGCTGCGGACAGATCAACGGCACGACCGGCTATGAAGAAGCTGCCGGTCAGGGGCTGATCGCCGGCCTCAATGCCGCGGCAACTGCCTTGGGCCTCGATCCGGTGATCCTGGACAGGGCCACCAGCTATCTCGGCGTCATGATCGACGATCTCGTGCTGCAAGGGATCACCGAACCCTATCGGATGCTGACCGCCCGGGCCGAATATCGCCTGCGGCTTCGCGCCGACAATGCCGAAACGCGGCTCGGGCCGATCGCTGAGGCGGCGGGCTGCCTTGGCGCGGCACGGATCAAACGCAACGCGGCGCGCGCGACTGCGCGACGTGATATCGAGGAAATCCTGGCCCGGCCCCTCCCCGCTTCCGCGCTCGTCGCAAATGGCGTGGCAGCGCCGCTCGATGGGCAGCGGCGAACCGGTGCGGAGTGGCTGCGCTTTGCGGGCGTCCATATCGAGCATGTCGCGCCGGGGCTGAGCCGCGATTTCGACTCGGTGCTCATTGCCGAAATCGCTGAAGACGCGCGCTACGCGCCCTATCTGCGCCGTCAGGACGATGAAGTGGCGCTCCTGCGCGCAAACGATGCCGTCCGTCTGCCCGATGCGCTCGATTACGCCGGCATCCCGGGTCTTTCCGCCGAAATGGTGGAACGTCTCGATCGCGCTCGTCCAGCGACTCTCGGCGCCGCCGGGCGCATAAGGGGCATTACCCCCGCTGCGCTCACCGCAGTCCTGCTCCACGCAAGGCGCCGCGCCGCATGACCGAGGACGAAGCCCGGCATTGGCTGCGCGAGCGGTTCGGCGAGCCCGGTGAGGCGCGCATGGACCTCCTAGCCGGCCTGGTGGCGGGCGAGGCGGTCAGCCAGAACCTGGTTGCCCCGTCCACGCTTGCGACCATGTGGTCCCGCCATATCGTGGATTCAGCCCAACTCATCGGTTTTGCGGCAGAATCTGAGGGGGATTGGCTCGATATTGGGACAGGTGCGGGCTTTCCGGGGCTTGTAGTGGCTGCTCTGACCGACCGCGCCGTAACGTTGGTTGAGCCGCGGCGGAGGCGTGCCACCTTCCTCTCCGATGCTGCCGAAGCGCTCGGCATTGCCAGTCAGGTCACTGTGGTTGCAGCGAAAGTTGAGGGCGTCACGATGAGCGCAGGGGTGATTTCGGCCCGCGCCGTGTCAGCGCTGCCGCTGCTTTTCGGCTCCGCCATTCAATGCAGCCGTCGCAAAACATTATGGATCCTGCCAAAAGGCCAAAGCGCGCGGGAAGAGATAGCAACTGCGCAACAGACATGGCATGGAGTGTTTCACGTGGAACACAGCGTCACTGATCCAAACTCGCTCATCGTCCTCGCCAAAGGGGTGTCTCGCCGATGAATGTCATTGCGGTAGCGAACCAGAAGGGGGGCGTGGGCAAGACCACGACCGCGATCAATCTGGGTACCGCATTGGCGGCGACCGGTCTTAGAGTGCTGCTGATCGACCTCGACCCCCAGGGCAATGCCTCGACTGGGCTCGGCATCAGCCGCTCCGACCGCGGCAAATCAAGCTATGATATCCTGCTCGGCGAGATGTCGGTCGCCGAAGCGGCGATCCCCACCTGCGTGCCCAAGCTCGAGATCGTGCCGGCCACCGTCGATCTCTCTGGTGCCGAGATCGAACTGGTCGAATATGAGGAACGCACCCACCGGCTGAATCGCGCGCTCGAACGCTCCGATCAGCGCTGGGATGTGGTGCTGATCGATTGCCCGCCGTCGCTCGGCCTGTTGACGCTGAACGCGATGGTCGCTGCCAATTCGCTGCTGGTGCCGCTGCAGTGCGAATTCTTCGCCCTCGAGGGGCTGAGTCAGCTGCTCAGCACGGTCGAGCGAATCCGCGAGCGCTTCAACCCCGGCCTCACCATTCTCGGGGTCGCGCTGACCATGCATGATCGCCGCAATCGCCTCACCGACCAGGTCTCGGCCGATGTCCGCGCGGTCCTGGGGCGCGTCGTGTTCGACACCGTGATCCCGCGCAATGTCCGTCTCTCCGAGGCGCCGAGCCACGGTCTGCCCGCTTTGATCTATGATTATCGCTGCCCGGGCTCCGAGGCTTATATCGCGCTGGCCCGAGAGATGATTCCCCGTCTCACCACCAGACCCGCCAAGGCCGCATGACCGAATCCAACGCAGACCATTCCGCGCACCATCCGCGTCCCAAGCCCCGCTCGGGCCTCGGCCGTGGGCTGAACGCCCTGATGGGCGATATCGCCCGCGAAGAGCCCGTCGGCACCGGCGAATCGCTCTCGACCGGGGTCAGGACATTGCCGGTCGGCTCGCTGACGCCGCATCCCGGCCAGCCGCGCCGTCATTTCAGCGAAGCGGCGCTCGAGGAGCTCGCCGAATCGATCGCGGCACGCGGGCTGATCCAGCCGATCGTCGTCCGGCCGCACGGGAAGGGCTATCAGATCGTTGCCGGCGAACGGCGCTGGCGCGCTGCGCAGCGGGCGCGACTCCACGAAGTGCCCGTCATCGTCCGCGAATTCAGCGACGCCGAGACGCTCGAGGTCGCGCTGGTCGAGAATATCCAGCGCCAGGATCTCAACGCGATCGAAGAGGCGGAGGCTTATAATCGCCTGATCGGCGATTTCGGCCATACCCAGGACGCGCTCGGAAAACTCGTCCATAAATCCCGCAGCCATATCGCCAACCTGTTGAGATTGCTGGAACTTCCCAAGTCAGTCCAGGATCGGGTGGTCGAGGGTGTGCTGACCATGGGGCATGCCCGCGCGCTGATCGGTGCTCCCGATATCGAGCGGCTTGCGGACCAGGTCGTCGCCAAGGGCATGTCGGTGCGGGACACTGAACGCCTCGCCCGCGCTGCCAAGCCCGAAACATCCCGGATCCGCAGCGGCGACGCCGGCCGGGACGCCGATCTCGCCGCGCTCGAGCATCACCTCGCTGATCTGCTCGGCCTTCAGGTCCGCATCGCCCATGGCCCCAAGGGCGGTTCGCTGACGCTTGCCTATTCGACGCTGGATCAGCTCGACATGCTCTGCCAGCGACTGACGGGCGAGCGGATTTAGCGCTGTTTCGACGATGCCGCGGCAGCTATCGCCCGCTCTTGAAGCCGATGGTGCCCAATCCATTAGCCAGGACTTATGTCACACACGTGGCGCACTACGCAATTTCGGCGTCTAAGCAAGCTGGTGATAAACGAGGACAATAATTAAGCCTTGTCGCCACAAAATCCCCTTAGGGGTGTGACATAATTCGCCGCGACCGGCCGCTATTGTCGCTGCCGAGCCGCCATCCGCGCCACCGCTACCAGCGCTGATTGGGCTAATACAGTTCCCGCTGTCGCCGAACTCATCACCCCCCGTTCGGCAAGCCGCGCGCGCTGAATCGCCTCGCTGATCTTGGGTGCCGACCATGTGCGCAGTGCCCGCCCCGTCGCCGCCCGCTCCCGAAAGAAGACGCGTTCGATCACCTGGCTGGCGCTCGCGCCCCCATCGACCTCGGCGCGCAGCTCGGCGAGCGTCATCAGCCGGCGAACGAGCTGGCGCAGCACCGGAATCGGCGACACGCCCGCCTCTTCGAGCCGCGCGAGTTCAGTACCCAGCAGATCGGCGCGTCCATCGATCGCCGCATCGATCGCCCGGCCCATTTCCGAATCGCTAAGATCGGCCCCGATCGCATCGAGCGCCGCATCGTCGATCTCGCGTGGCCGCTCCGGCGCTGCGTCGAGATAGAGCGCGATCTTCTCCAGCTCGCGGGTCATCACCGCGCGGTCGCCGCCGCTTGCGCTCGCCAGCCGTGCCGCGGTGTCGCCGGTGGTGCGCAGGCCCTGCTCGCGCGCAATCGCGACCGCGATCTTCTCGGCATCGCCACCTTCGGGCAGATAACAGGCAAAGCTCATCGCGCGCGGTGCGGCAAGCGCGAGCTTGACCAGCTTCGAGGTCGCCTTGAGCGAAGGCGCAATCACCACCACCGGATTGCCCGCCCGCTCGGTGTCGAGCAGCAGCGTGACGGCCTCGAGGCACTCGTCGCCTGCCCCTGTGATGCGAATGTGTCGCGCAGTGCCGAACAGCGACATCGATGCCGCTTCGTCGGCGAGCCGGCCCGGATTGGATTTCAGCATGGCCGGCTCGAGATCGACCCGTTCGGCATCTGGCCCCATCGTCCGCGCCAGCCGCGCTGCAATCTCCTGCGCACCCGATTCATCGGGGCCGTGGAGCAGATACAGGCGGATATCGGGGCTTGCCGCGTCAATTGCGGCCCGAATCTGGTTGGCGTTTGCCTTCACGCCAGCATCTTCACTTGGCCGGCGCGGCGGCCGTCCGCTGAGCATAGAGCGCGACGCGGGACACGATCTGGTCGGCGACGATGCCCGAAAGCCGCTCAAGCGCCGTATTTTCGGCGGCGATCGTCGCATATTCCGAATTGACGACGTCGATGCCGGCATCGGAGCCAGCCGTCGCATCAAGCAGAACGGTGCCATGCGTGAGATCGATCAGCTGATAGCGCGCGCGGAGCGTCCGTCGTTCGCGCGAAACGCTGTCGTCGGCGCGCACGCCAAGACCGATGATTTTATCGTCGAGTCTCACCTCGAGCCGGTACAGCGGCGCGGCGCCATCAGCAGCGAGCCGATCGTTGAGCGCATTGGTCATCAGCCAGCCCGATTTGCCCTCGATCGGCGCGACCTGGATCCGGGTCAGCGTCGTCGCCACCACACCCGAACTGCCGCCTGAATAAAGCGGATGCAGCCCGCAGCCCGAAAGCGTGCCAGCAAGGGCAAGCGCGATCAGGGGAGCGGCGATCCGCTTCATGCGACGATATTCACGAGTCGGTCGGGCACGACGATCACCTTTTTCGGGGTGGCGCCCTCCAGAATGCGCTGGACGTTGGCATTTGCCAAGGCAATCGCCTCGATTGCCTCGCGCGCCGTCCCCTTGGCGACCGTCACCGTGTCGCGAAGCTTGCCGTTGACCTGGATCGCGATCGTCACCTCATCCTCGACCAGCAGTGCCGGATCGACCTCGGGCCACGCCGCATCAGCGATCAGTCCCTCGCCGCCAGTCGCTGCCCACGCCTCTTCGGCCAGATGCGGCGCCATCGGCGATACGAGCCGCATCAGCGTGCGGATCGCCATGGTGCGCGACGCCGAAGGAGCAGCGCGCTCGATCGCATTGACCAGCTCATAGAGCTTGGCGACGGCCTTGTTGAAGGACAGCGCCTCGATATCGGCGGCCACGCCGGCGATCGTCTGATGAGTCTTGCGGTCGAGCGGGGTGTCCCTGCCCTCACCCTCTTCGAGCCCGTCGAACAGCCGCCACAGGCGCTGGATGAAGCGCCAGCAGCCCTCGATGCCCGATTCACTCCATGGCAGGTCGCGCTCGGGCGGCGAATCGGAGAGCATGAACCACCGCACTGCGTCAGCGCCGTACTGGTCGACGATGCCGGTTGGATCGACGGTGTTCTTCTTCGACTTGGACATCTTCTCGACGCGGCCGATGGCGATTCCGCCACCATCCGCAGTCAAGATCGCCTTGCCCTCAGCGATCGTCACATCGTCCGGCCCGTACCAGACCCGCTCGGCACCCTCGCCGCGCGAATAGGTCTCGTGTGTCACCATTCCCTGCGTGAACAGCCCCGCAAACGGCTCGGCGATGTCGAGCATGCCGATATGCTTGAGCGCGCGGGTCCAGAAGCGCGCATAGAGCAGATGCAGGATCGCATGCTCAACGCCGCCGATATATTGCGCGACCGGCAGCCATTTCTCGGCCGCGACACGGTCGAACGGCGCATTGCCCGGCTGGCTGGCGAAGCGGATGAAATACCAGGACGAATCGACGAAGGTGTCGAGCGTATCGGTCTCGCGCCGCGCCGGGCCGCTGCAGTTCGGGCAATCCACATGTTTCCAGCTCGGGTGCCGGTCGAGCGGGTTGCCGGGAATGTCGAAGCTCACATCCTCGGGCAGCACGACCGGCAACTGGTCGCGCGGCACCGCCACCGCGCCGCAGGCGTCGCAGTGGATGATCGGGATCGGTGTGCCCCAGTAACGCTGGCGCGACACGCCCCAGTCACGCAGGCGGAACACGGTCGAGCCCTTGCCCCAGCCCTCCTCCTCGGCGCGGCGAATCACGGTGCGCTTCGCATCCTCGACATCCATGCCGTCGAGGAAATGCGAGTTCACCAGCGTGCCCGGGCCGGTATAAGCCTCATTGCCGTGGAACAGCGGGTCCGTCTCATCGCCTTCGGAGACGACGCGGCGCACCGGCAGATCATATTTGCGCGCGAAGTCGAGATCGCGCTGGTCGTGCGCCGGCACACCGAACACAGCGCCGGCGCCATAATCCATCAGCACGAAATTGGCGATATAGACCGGCAATTCGCCCAGCGGGTCAAAGGGATGCGCCGCGCGCAGACCCGCGTCGAAGCCCAGCTTCTCCTGGGTTTCGAGCTCGGCCGCGGTGGTGCCGCCGCGCTTGCACAGCGCGATGAATTCCGCCGCCGCCGAATTCGCCTCGGCAATCGTCTGCGCGATCGGATGATCGGCCGCGACCGCGACGAAGCTTGCGCCGAAGATCGTGTCTGGCCGGGTGGTGAACACCTCGACCTCGCCGCCATCGGTCAGCGCGAAGGTGAAGGTCAGGCCCTGGCTCTTGCCGATCCAGTTCTCCTGCATCAGCTTCACCTTGTCCGGCCAATGCTCCAGGCCATCCAGCCCTTCGAGCAATTCGTCGGCGAAATCGGTGATCTTGAGGAACCACTGGCTGAGCTTGCGCCGCTCGACCAGCGCGCCGGATCGCCAGCCGCGGCCGTCGATCACCTGCTCGTTGGCGAGCACGGTCATGTCGACCGGATCCCAGTTGACCGAGGATTCCTTGCGATAGACCAGGCCGTTCGCGAACAGATCGAGGAACAGCGCCTGTTCGTGCCCATAATAATCGGGCTCGCAGGTCGCGAGTTCGCGCGTCCAGTCAAGCGCGAAGCCGAGCCGCTTCAGCTGCGCCTTCATCGTCGCGATATTGGCGCGGGTCCAGCCGCCGGGATGGACGCCCTTCTCCATCGCGGCATTTTCCGCGGGCATGCCGAACGCGTCCCACCCCATCGGGTGGAGCACTTCGTGCCCGGTCATCCGGCGATAGCGCGCAAGCACGTCGCCCATCGTGTAGTTGCGGACATGCCCCATATGAATCCGCCCCGAAGGGTAGGGAAACATTTCGAGCACATAGGTGCGAGGTTTCAGCGAATCGTCGCGCGCGGCAAAGGTGCGGCGCTCGTCCCACACCGCCTGCCATGCCGCGTCCGCCTTCAGCGCATTGAAGCGGGACGCCATTTTTACAAAATCCTATCCAGCGATAGCGGCACGGCGCAAATCGCGCGCCCGCGTCAGGATGATGTCCTCGAGCTTCTGGACTGTCGCAGCCTGCACCGGCGACGCGATCCATTGCCCGCCCTGGTTGACCTCGCGCAGCGCGGCCACACGGACTGCGTCAGCGCGGAGATCCTGATCGAGGATCGTCACGGTCACCTTCATCCGCTCGGTCGGCGCGCGGGGGTTCACATACCAGTCCGTGACGATCACGCCGCCGTTCGAATCGGTCTGCAGCAGCGGCATGAAGCTCAGCGTGTCGAGGCTGGCGCGCCACAAATAGCTGTTCACGCCAATCGTGGTGACCTTGGACGCCGCCAGATCGGCCTGTGGCCGCGTGTTGCCGCGATGGTGGCAGGCGGCGAGCGAGAGGGCGAGCGAAACCACGATCGCGGTGCGCAACGGGCGGATCATCGGCATTTTCCTGGACGGTTTCATGAAAGTCACGGCATCTATAGATGGTCTCGCGGCCGCCGCAAGCGTGCCGGCCACGCACCCTCTGTGTGCCGCTTGCAACACTTCGGCAGAAAATGAGTCAAGACAGTGGCAGGCACGGATTGAATCGTGTTAGGCCCATTATCAGATAATACGCAGAATCCAGCGTCATGAGGGGTTGCACAGTGTTTTCAGGTCGTTTGCTGTCCGGAATCGGGGTTGGGGCGCTTGTCGCCGCCGGCTTCGCCATGGCGCCTGCGATCGGTGCACCCGGCGAAAACACGCGTAACACGAAGCACGTGCCAGTCAGCGTTTACGGCATCGGCTCGTTCACGCCGGCCGCGGCTGATCCCCGCCTCGCGGCGGCGTTTGCGCGCAGCGGCCTCGATACCAGCGGCTTCCGCTTCACCCCGACCGATTCGCGCCGCAGCGGCAGCCACGCAGTGACAGTCGCGGTTCGGGCACGCTCGACCCGTACGGCACTCGCGGCGGAACGCGCTTCCTCCTTCGCCGATTCGGCCACCACGGTCAGCCTGACGCCGATCGCCTATAATCTGGGCGTCGCGGTCGGCTGGCGCCGATTCGCGCTGTCGGGCGATATCTCCAAGGTCGATCTCGCCGGCATGCCCGGCAGCCGCGAGGCAGTCGATGTCGGGGTCAGCTATACCGCGCACCGCTTCACTGGCCGTGTGAAGGCTGTAGCAGACCGGCCTGTGGCCAACGCACCCAAGCTGATCGAGGAAGCACCTGCCTATTCGCTCGACGTGGGCGGCTCCTATCGGCTGACCCGTAACCTCGATGTGACGGCGGGCGTGCGCTACAAGGCCGAGCGTGACCGGCTTGCCCAGCTGAGCGACGATCGCCGCGACAGCCAGGCAGTCTATGTCGGGACCGCCTTCCGCTTCTGATCGGCTTATTTCTGATCGGGCAGCCAGGCGTCTATCGCCGCCCAACCCTGAAAAGCCAGACCGCGCAGGCGCGCGAATCGGGTTGAGTCCATTCCGCCGAGCACGATGATGTTCAGCCCCAGGCCCCGGCCGATCCCCGCGGCTCTAAGCGGCCCGAGCGCTGGCGCGCCCAGATGCGAACGGGTCGGATAGATCGGCGAGACGAACAGCAAATCCGCTCCGGCCCGCTTTCCGGCGATCGCCTGCGCGCGCGAATGGGCGGGCCAGGTACGAAGGCCGGGGCAGCTTAGCCGGCCCTTTCCATGCACGCCCGCCTCACCACGCCCAAGCCGCTCGGTCCCGCCGCGAATCAGCACCAGATGTTTGCGCGCCGCCACGCGCGCCACCCGTTCGAACAGCGCACGGCGCGCTGCGCGGCCGGTTGCATGATGGCGAAAAACGATTCCCGCGCCACGCGGCAGCGCCTCGATCGCGGTGAATAGCGAATCGCCCATCCGCTCATCGGTCATCAGCCACAATGTCGGGGTCGGCGCGTGGCGCATGGGGTGGCGGTGGGGCACAGGCCTGCCTATAGCGCTGCCGATGCGCCGAGACGACCCCGAGACAAGCCCAGAAACCCGCCTTGCCGAGATACGCGAAGCTATCGACCGCGCCGCCCGTCTTGCCGCGCGCAAGACTGAAGCCGTGACGCTGATCGCTATTTCCAAGACCCAATCAGCCGAGGAGATCGCGCCGTTGCTCGCCGCCGGCCAATCCGTGTTCGGTGAGAATCGCGTACAGGAAGCGGAGGCGAAATGGCCGGCGTTGCGCGCAGCATGGCCCGACGCGACACTGCATCTTGTAGGCCAGCTCCAGTCGAACAAGGCCGAGGAGGCTGTCGCTCTGTTCGATGCGATCCATTCAGTCGATCGGCCATCGCTGGTCGCGGCGCTTGCGCGGGCGATGGAGCGACAGGATCGGCGGCCGGCGTGCTTCCTCCAGGTCAATATCGGCGATGAGCCGCAAAAGGGCGGCTGCGCGATCGACGCGCTACCCGGACTGCTCGCCGAGGCCCGTTCCGCCGGCCTGCCGGTAGTCGGCGTGATGGCGGTGCCGCCGGCCGATGTCGAAGCTGCGCCCTATTTCGCACTGCTGGCGAAGATTGCGCGCAACCACGGCCTGGAAGGTCTCAGCATGGGCATGTCGAGCGATTACGAGACTGCGATCACGCTGGGCGCGACGCATATCCGCGTCGGCACCGCGCTGTTCGGGGAGCGGACATGAAGTTCGAAGCGCTGATCTTCGATTTTGACGGCGTGCTGCTCGAAAGCGAATATGCCGGCAACAAACAGATTGCCGAATATCTGACCTCTATCGGCCATCCGACCACGCCGGCCGAATCCATGGCCAATTTCATGGGCCTGGCGGGTCATGATTTCCTTGCCGCGCTCGAACGCTGGATCGGGCGGGTGCTGCCTGACGATTTTCACGTCGCGCGCAAAGTCGAGGATGAGCGGGCAATGCGCGAAGGGCTCGAAGCGGTCGCGGGCGCGGTGGTTTTCGTCCGCAGCCTGCCGTCCTCGCTGCCGCGCGCGGTCGCCTCATCAAGCTCAACTGCCTGGATCGAGCGGCATCTCGACAATCTCGGGATCCGCGATTCGTTCGGCAGCATGATCTTTTCAGGCCGCGAGCATGTCGCACGCGGCAAGCCTGAGCCCGATCTCTATCTTCATGCCGCCGCCGCGCTCGGCGTCCACATCGCGCAATGTGCGATCCTCGAGGATTCTCCGGTCGGTGCGACCGGGGCGGTTGCGTCGGGCGCGCATGTCATCGGCTTTGTCGGCGGCACCCATTGCGGGCCCGATCATGCGGATCGGCTGAGGGCGATCGGCGTCCAGGATATCGCCACCAGCTTTGATGAGGTCGCCCGGCTGATCGCCTAGAATTGATGCCCGGTGCGGTCGCGTTTGGTCGCCAGATAGCGCTCGTTGAACGGGTTTGACGGCAATATGTGTGGCACCCGCTCGATCACATTGATTCCCGCTGCTTCCAGCTGAGCCACTTTTTCCGGATTGTTGGTCAGCAACCGCACCGAT
Source organism: Sphingomonas bacterium (assembly GCA_040006055.1). Classification (GTDB taxonomy): domain Bacteria; phylum Pseudomonadota; class Alphaproteobacteria; order Sphingomonadales; family Sphingomonadaceae; genus Sphingomonas. The sequence goes on from JBDTXU010000322.1 coordinate 14,229, forward strand.
CGCTGGCCGAGCAGCGCAAGCATCCGCCCCGCCACCGCGAAGTTGCGCGAATCGACCGCGAAGCCGAGCCGTGTATTAGCGTCGACCGTGTCGAACCCCTGATCCTGCAGCGCATAAGCGCGCAGCTTGTTGATCAGCCCGATGCCGCGGCCCTCCTGGCGCAGATAGAGCAATATGCCCCAGCCGCTGGCCTCGATCGCCTCGACTGCGGCATGGAGCTGCGGCCCGCAATCGCACTTCAGGCTGCCGAGCACGTCCCCAGTCAGGCACTCGCTGTGCAACCGGACGAGCGGCGGCTGGCCGTTCGGTGCGCCGATCAGCAGGGCGACATGCTCGCCGGGCATTTCAGGGGTGCGGAAGGCGACGATCTCGGTGTTTTCAGCCCCGAATACCGGCAAGCGCGCCCGGGTCGCGATCGTCAGCCGGGCGGCATCCTCATGCGCATCGATATCGCCTGGCGTCAGGATCAGATCGGGTTGCGCCTCCGTGCTTGCGAAGAAAGCGGGCAGCACCCCGCCGATGCGCGCCAGCCGCAAGGCCGCCTCGGCCGCGTCGCGCGCCTGCACCGGTATCGCGCGGAACGGGCCCTTCATCGGCGTGCGCAGGTCAAATTGCGGGTCAGCCAGCGCGGTGGCCATAGCGAAATCGAGCCAGGGCGCGCGCTCGACCAATACCGGCGAATCCGGCGCCGCCGCATCGCGCTGATTGGCGAGCCTGAGCGTCGCCGCGCGGCCTGCGGTCAGCAGCACCGGGGCTGCGCCAGCGGGGTCGAACGCCGCGAGCCGTTCGGGATCGGCGGTTTCGATCGGCAACAGGGCCAGCGTGCCGTCATCGCCGGCGATGGCGATCGGCCAGCCGCGCCGAAGCGCGTCAATCGCGTTCGCGGTGCGGCGCGGGTCGTTCAAACCTGAAACTCAGTCATGATCGGGATATGATCTGACGGCTTGAGCCAGCTCCGGCAATCCTCGAACACACAGTGTGAAACCGCATTGGCGGCAATATCCGCCGTCGCCCACATATGGTCGAGCCGGCGCCCGCGGTCGGAGGCGAGCCAGTCCTTGGCGCGGTAGCTCCACCAGGTGAAGAGCCGCTCAGGCGGTGGCACGAAATGGCGGCCGAGATCGACCCAGTCGTTCGATGCCTTCAGCCCATCGAGTGCTGCGACCTCGATCGGCGTGTGGCTCACCACGTCGAGCAGCTGCTTGTGACTCCAGACATCCGATTCGAGGGGCGCGATGTTGAAATCGCCGACCAGCAGGGTCGGCACGTGCAGGCCCTCGGACCAGCGCGTCATCCGCTCGACGAAATCGAGCTTCTGGCCGAATTTGGGGTTCAGGTCGCGATTGGGGATGTCGCCGCCGGCGGGCACATAGACATTCTCGATCCGCATGCCGTTGTCGAGCCGCACCCCGACATGGCGCGCTTCGCGGTTCGCCTGCCAGTCGAACCGGTCATCCTCGACCAGCGGCACACGACTGATGATCGCGACCCCGTGGTGCATCCGCTGCCCGTGCAGGATGATATGGTTATAGCCGAGCGCCCGGAACGGCGCGGTTGGGAAGTCCCCGTCGATCACCTTGGTTTCCTGCAGGCACAAAATGTCCGGAGAAACCTCGCGCAGAAAGC
>JBDTXU010000323.1:0-5991 GCA_040006055.1 Sphingomonas bacterium
GCAAAATCATCCGGCGTGCGGATGGAAAGCTCCAGATCGCCGGTCCCGAAATGCCCGATCTTACGAACGTCGCGGGAGAATCCTTTTTCGATCGTGACAGTCGAGGGATCGAGTTTCAGAAAGGCCATAATGACCCCTGCCTGCGGATATATCTCCATGCAGACGAAATTCTTGATGCGCTTGAAGGCTATGTAATATTTCAGTTCTTTGGTCTGAACGTCGTCCCCAAGGCCAGTCAGGTAGGTTGCGATGGTATCGAACAGATCGCGAAGTTCGGCCGATGCATTCCCCAGACGGTAGGTGATGCGCTGAGAGAGATATGGATCAGCGTTGCTGGTCGTTTCCAGGGATGCTGGCTCACGCGCTGCGGCCGCCACGATCGAAACGGCGCGCGCCGCTTTAGGGGCGTGGACAAGCTCGACCATCAACAACCCGTCGCCGAACCTGCGATAGCGCAGCAGCTCGATATTGCGGTTGATCTGTTTAACCGCATGCTGATCGTAGCGGGTGAAGTCGCCCGCGATGCAGACCAGCCGAGGCGCCGACCAATCCACGTTCGCGGCAACTTCCTGTCCCAGCTTCTCGAGCACAAGCCACTGGAATTCCTTGCGGTGGTCCATCAACCAATCGAGATAGAACAGACCCTGGTTGATGACATTCTCATTCACCGCCCGCTTATATTCGATGATGACGGGGCAACCGTCCTCATCGAGCCCGAGTGTGTCGATCCGCCCCGCGTGGACCGCGCCGGTCGAATGCTCGGAAGCCAGAAAACGGATGCCGAGTAATGTCTCCAGATTTGCCTCGAACAGTACCTGTAGCGATTTCTCGACTTGAACCGAACTGGGCGGGAGTTCCCTGACACCTTGCTTGTGCAATTCGAATAATTTGACGTCGCTCATTCAGGCCGCCCTCTGTTTGGGAGTGTGCTCGCGCTTGGCTTTCGGTGTGGCGGCGCGCTGCCTGCTCAAAAAGGCAATGTTGATCTCCACGTGCGCACTGTTAGCGCTTCGGCGAACGCCAGCAAGGGCAAGCTCTTGATCTCACTCGCTGGAAATATCCGTTTGGAGTCGGTTGCCGCAAACCAACAAGCACTAATCTTCGGCGAGGCTATGGCGAACGCGCATTTCGCGCTATCGCGGATCATGGCATTCGGCATCTTCATTCATCGACCGGATTCGATCTATAATGATCGCCCCGCCGAATATTACCAATTCCCGAAAAGCTATCTTAGCCGTGCTGAAAAATGCGTTGGTGGCTGGATCATTTATTATGAGCCGGTGAAAATGCGCAATACGCGCGGCTATTATGCGTTCGCCAAGGTTCGGGAAATCGTTCCTGATTCCACTGTGGCCGGACGATTTCTGGCCAATATCGAGAATGGCAGCTACCTCGAATTTCCCAACCATGTCCCATACAACGGGCCGGCAGGCGTGATTGAGCGCGGTGTTCTAAACGACGAGGGCAAAAATTCGGGCCGTGCGCAGGCAGCCGTTCGGCCTCTTTCAGGAGCAGACTTCAACCGCATCCTCGATCTCGGCTTTGCCGGTGACGATGCGCTTTTACCACGCGACGACGAGCCAACGTCGGACAATGTCCTGCAGGATCAACGCACGCCCTTTGTGTTCGAGCAGTTGCGGGATCGCGTCACCTTTCTGTCGACCCGCATCGAACGAGATCGGGCTTTCCGCCGGGTCGTGTTGCGCGCCTATGATAAACGTTGCGCGATGACGGGGCTGAAACTCATCAATGGCGGCGGCCGTGCCGAGGTTCAGGCCGCGCATATTCAACCGGTCGAAGAAAATGGTCCTGATTCGATCAACAATGGCCTCGCTCTCTCCGGTACCGTCCACTGGATGTTCGACCGCGGATTGCTCACGCTTGAAGACGATATGCTCATTCGTATTTCACGCCAGGTCAACGACCCCGATGGTGTGCGTAGCATGATCAACAAGAGTGGCTACGCTTTCATGCCGCCGCATCTAGCCGATCGCCCGCATCCGCACTTCCTGAGTTGGCATCGCGAGTATCGCTTCAAGCGTTGACTGGCGTTGCTGCCGCGGGGGCGGGGGGCTAACCGCCTTTGACTTCTTGCTGAGTGCACCTCGGTACCGAACGTCCGCGGACTCAGGCTTGGGTTCTGTGGCCCGGTGGACGCCGGAACTAGTCCGGGGTGACGGCGGGTTTGGGGCGCTTGCCTGCCTCTTCTCGCGCCTCGATGTAATCCAGATATGAAACCACGTCGTTGCTGGCCTGGAAAAGAGGTGTTCCTGCATCTCGTCGGGTCGCGCTTGGCTGTCAGAGGAGTCTCGGACATATCGGTGCAGCGCAGCCGCGACAAAGAACAGGAGGGTGTGATGCAGGACCATCGCTTTCGGATTCTCACGACGATCATCACGCTCTGCTTCCTCCTGATGCCGGCGGTCGCGCCGGCGGCGGATCCGCCGCTCTCGACCCGGCAGCGCGAAGCGCTTTCGCCGGGCAAAGCCAATAGGACCGTACAGCAGGATCTGCTCTCGGTTCTCAAGCCGGTGAAGCAGATCAGATCGGGCATGTTCCGGATGCTGCGCGGGGTCGGCCTGAATACGCGCCCCTTTGGAACCGAGTATAAGGGGGTCTGCCGAATGGACGCGGTGACCCTCCGGTACGCGCCGATCGACGAGGCCGCTGAACCGGAAGAGGCGCCGGTCCAGCCCTACAGCATCGAGGCGACGCCGTTCTTTCATATCGTCAAACTGCCCGCTGCGGACTCGAAGGAGGGCCGGGGAGGCGACCTTGTCTGGCAGGATGCCTGCAACGGACTCAATGATGACGACACGTCATGGTTCAGCGCCACTGACGCCTTTCATGCGGTCCAGGGCGCGCTGGTGCTCGAACAGGCCGTGCGGGATGTGCGGTCAGGCACGCTGAAACCGGCGCCGTGCACCGATATATCTCCGGCGATAGCGACCTGTTCCGAGGCGATCCTCGCGATCGGCGATGTGCAGAAGATCGGCCAGGTCGCAACCTGCGCCGCTGGTCCGGGGATGCTCTGCTACGCGATCGATCTGGCCGCCGACACCAAGCTGACCATCACCGCAAAGGGTGATCCGGAGAGTGTGGTGCCGCAGGGTGCGCTGTCGATATCGGTCGAGCAATATATCATCGTGACGTAGCGCCAGCGTTGTGGCGCCTGACATCATCGGCCCTTTATTAGCGCTACGCCGTATCAACGCACTTCGGTCCCAACGGCCATCCTTAAAAAAGGACTGGCAGCAGAGTGGCGAGTGCGATGAGCGGCAGGAGCCATAATGGCGCGAGCAGGAGCATGGTCTTGCCGCGTCGGGCCAGCGCCCTCGACGCCCACCACCACGCCGGGGCCACCGTCCATGCCCCCACCAGAATGGTGGCGACGAGCTTGCTTCCTCGCCAATGCCCGTGGCGCATCAGGCAATCCGAAGCACGGTCAGGACATTCCGGGAGCGCGAAAAAATCTCGTGCACTGCCATGACGGTCGCGGCTGCCATCATCAGAATGAAGAGCAGGAGCAGCGTCCGATTGAGTGTCGCTGGGATTGGATGGACAGGCATCGTCATTCAGCCTTGAAAGAGGCCCCGAGCCTTTCGGCCTGGACGCGCGTTCCTACTCCAGTGCGCAGTCCTGAAGGATCGTGGTACCCGCGACCAGGTTCACGCCGCTGCACGAGACAGTGACGCGATCGCCCTTGGTCAGGCTGGCCAGCTGCGAGCGGTCGTCGCTCGGGAAGTTCGCCAGGACAAAGTTGAACCGTGTACGCCCCTCGAGCGACAGCGCCGGCGTGGGCGCCGGGGAGACCGCCGGAGAGACCATCGTCGCGATGACGCCGCTGACCGTCACCGGACCGGCATATCGGTCGCGCGCACCCTGCGGATCCGAGTGGAAGGCGGAATCGAGGCTGGCCGCGGTCGCGATGGTCGTGTCGTTGGTGGGTTCGGCCGGCTCTTCATCCACTTCTTTCGCCGGCTCGCCTGGCCCATCGGACACATCCCCGCCCTCGGCGCCCGCGGTCGCGCCGCTCGATGTCTCGGCTCGCTCGCTGGCGTTACCCGCGATTGGCCGAACGCCGTCGCGCTGACTCCATAACAGGAGGCCGATGAGGGCGACTGCCACAACAATCGCGATCGGCAGGATGAAGCCCTTGCGTCCGGGGACCGACGATGGCGCAGCTGCCAGTGCCGGGTGGCGGCCAGGCTGGGGTGTGGCGGCAAAGCCGGCGGGCGCTTCGGTGCCGCGCGTTTCGGTGCCGCATTTGGGGCAAAAGCGCGCACCATCGGGGAGGGTGCTGCCGCACTCGCTGCAAAAGGCCATCCTGTTGCTCCTCGTTCAACGGGTTCGACGACGCCGGAACCCGCAATTCGTTCCGCCTGCGTGCCGTGAGCCTGGTGCTCAACGGCAACGTGGAATGCTCCGCGCTCGCCGTAAGGGCGCGGGTGGCTTGGTGATTCATCGCCGGCGCGAAGCCGGCGATGGGGGAGCGACGAATTATGCGACGCGGCGGAACAGCTTGCCGCGGCGTGGCGTCGACCGGTTGGATGCGGTCAGGCCCTGGAGCGATGTCGTGATACCGAAGCGGGTCCGGCTCAACGTGAACAGCGCCTGGCCGGGCCTGTAGCGATCGTTGAACATGTTGTCCGGGCCGTATTTGTAGAACTTCACGATCACGGCGTTGCCGCGCTGTGTCACCGTGCACTGGATCCGCTTGTTGGTCTGAAGGCCCTGGCCGTTCAGCGCGCAGCGGGTCGGTCCGTTACCCGGCCCGATGGAAAGCGTGTATGTGATGAAGGCCGCGATGCTGTTTCGCGGATCGGAGCCGCCGTGGCGGCCAACATTTTCCTCCCAGACATAGCGGCCAGCCCAGCCGGCGACCCGCGCCGAGGCCGGTGCCGGGAGCGCGGCGGCCGCGACCGCAAGCGCCAGGCCGATTGCGTTCGTCCCTGCGAGATATGTCTTCACGATGACTCTCCTTGATCGGCATTCAAGCGGTTTCAGTGTGACAAGGTTCCCGTCGGAGCCCGGGCTCAGCGGCTGAGCAGAGACATTCGGCCGGTGAGCGGGGTGATCGCGAAATCGGCGCCGCCGCGGGGCGAGGGCCATATGGCCACTTGGAACCGCTGCCTCGCGGCGCAGGCATTCACCGTCCAGATCTCGAAATGGCCGCCGAGCGAAGAGGCCGGCCGGGTCGGCTGACGTGGGACATAGCTGCGCGGCATCACGTTCATATCGGCCGAAAAGAGCATGTGGCAGCCGCCGGTCCGGCTCGAATAGTTGGCGATGTAACGAAGCACGTCGGCCGTGAGCTGGCGGCTGGCCAGCGTGTGGCCGGTGATCTTGAGCGGGTAAGCCGCGGCGGGCTGGCTCCCGACAATGGCGGAGGCGGCAAGAGCCGCGGCGATCAGATATGTGCGTTTCATGGTCCTTCTCCTTCCTCAATGTCCCGTTCATCGGGGGCGACGTGACCCGTTCGCCGGCCACGCAGAGAATAATTGATCAGTGCTCATTTAGTTCAATTGATCACTGATCAATTGTGGCAAAACCGGGATGAGACGAAGTCGGAGCGGCCGCGCTTGCGGGATTCGACCGCCCCGCGTCAGCTCTTTTCCGGGAGTCGGCCACCCGGCTCGGGAGCGCGGCTGGGGAAACCGTCGCGCCGGCGCCAAAAGAACGGTACGACAAACAGCAGACAAAGGGAGTAGCGATGCACTTGCGGGGCATGGGACGGCTGGTCGCGGGCGCTTTGACGCTGGCGCTGGCAGCGTGCGGAGGCGGGGGAAGCCCTGAGCGGTCGGTCACACCTGCGGGCGTCGCCGAGGCCACCACCATCGATTTCGCAAACCTAGCCCATTATTCAGCGCCGAAGCTTCCCGCCTATTTCGATCGGACTGTGGCGGCGCTGGACCACAGCCCCAAATCCAACGCCGTCAATGATCGGGTGGCGACGCTTGGGCGGGTGCTGTTCTACGACCTGAAGCTGAG
>JBDTXU010000324.1:0-5347 GCA_040006055.1 Sphingomonas bacterium
CATGGGCGCGCTGCTGGGACTGGCGCTGGGTGGCGCCGCTGACGCGCGAAAGGCTGGCCCGAAGCTCGGGGTTTTCGAACAGCAAGCTGATATCGGCGCGACTGCGCTGCCGGGCGCGGCGTCGTTCGATCCGGCGACCAGGGCCTATCGCGTGACGGGTGGCGGCGCGAATATCTGGGCGGAGAAGGACGCATTCCATTTTGTCTGGACGCGGCGTTCGGGTGATCTCCATGTCGCTGCCGATATCGACTGGGTCGGCAGCGGCGGCGATCCGCACCGCAAGGCGGGGATGATGATCCGCCAGAATTTGACCCCCGGATCGCCCTTTGCCGATGTGATGATCCACGGCAATGGGGCAGCCGCGCTGCAATATCGCGAGGTACAGGACGGGCCGACGCGGGAGATTTCGTCGAACGTGAAGGCGCCGCACGGCATCAGGCTCGAGCGCGAGGGGGACTATGTCTATTTCTCGGTGACGGGGGCGGACGGCAAGCTGCACCATGCGGGCGGCAATTTCCGCATCGCGTTGCCGGGCTCGTCTTATGTAGGTCTGGCTGTCTCGGCACATAACAACAAGGTGACGGAGACGGCTGTTTTCAGCAACCTGGCGCTGGCGGCGCCGGTGCTCGCTGTTGTGCCCGACACGGGCTATCCGGCGAAGGTCGAGAGCACGCTCGAGGTGATGCCGGTCGGCGTGGGCGATGTGTACAGGCGCGTGGTGCGGCATTTCGACGGCAAGATCGAGGCACCGAACTGGACGCGGGACGGCACGTCGCTGGTCTATAACAGCGGCGGACTGATCTGCCGGATCCCGGTGGGCGGCGGTGAGCCGGTCGTTATCGACACCGGGCCCTATCGCAAGAACAACAATGATCATGGGCTGTCGCCCGACGGATCGCAGCTGATCATCTCCGACCAGTCCGAGGCGGACAACCTCTCGCGCATCTACCTGCTGCCGCTCGCCGGCTCGACCGCGCCGCGGCGGGTGATGAGCCATGCCGATGCCCGGTCCTACTGGCATGGCTGGTCGCCGGACGGGAAGACGATCGCCTATGTTTTCGTGCGCTCGGCGACCGACGAGTATGACATCCATGCGCAGGATCTGGCGGGCGGGCCGGAGCGGCGGCTGATCAAGGGGCCGGGGGTCGATGACGGGCCTGAATATACGCCGGACGGGCGCTTCCTCTATTTCAACTCGACCCGGACCGGGGCGATGCAGATCTGGCGGGCGCGCGCTGACGGGAGCAATCCCGAACAGGTGACGCGCGACACCAATTACCGCGACTGGTTCCCGCATATCTCGCCTGACGGGAAGTGGATCGCGTTCGTGTCGTTCGGGCTCGATGTCGATCTTGGCGACCATCCGCCGAACCGCGATGTGATGCTGAAGATCATGCCGACTGACGGCAGCGCGCCGCCGCGGGTGCTGACCCGGTTGTTCGGCGGGCAGGGGACGATGAACGTCCCATCCTGGTCGCCGGACAGCAAGTTCATTGCGTTTGTGAGCTATCGACTGGTTCGCTGACCGCCTTCCAGTCGCCCGATTTGCCGCCGGTTTTGGTGAGCAGGCGGATGCCGCTGATCGTCATGGCTTTGTCGATCGCCTTGGCCATGTCGTAGATCGTAAGCAGCGTGACCGAGACGGCGGTGAGGGCTTCCATCTCCACACCGGTTTTCGCGTCGGTGGCGGCGGTTGCGGTGGCGGTTACCCCGGTGTCGTCGACCGCGAGCTCGATCGCCACCTTGGTCAGGGGCAAAGGGTGGCAGAGCGGGATGAGCTCGGCGGTCTTCTTTGCGGCCATGATGCCGGCGACGCGGGCGACGGCGAGGACATCGCCTTTCAGTGCGGTGCCAGTGCGGATCGCGGTTGCGGCTTCGGGCGACATGGTGACGCGGCCAGTGGCGACGGCTTCGCGGGCGGTGGCGACCTTGCCCGAGACATCGACCATATACGCGGCACCTGTCTCGTCCAGATGGGTGAGGCCCCTCATCGCACCAGCGCCCGCGTTGCCGCCTCGAGATCGTGCTGGCGCATCAGCGCCTCGCCGATCAGGAAGCAGTGAATGCCATGCTCAGCCATTCGGTCGAGGTCGGCGCGGATGGTGAGCCCGCTTTCGGCGACGAAGGTGCAATCCTTCGGCGCCTTGTCAGCCAGCCGGTAGCTGTTCTCGAAATCGACGGTGAAATCGCGCAGGTTTCGGTTGTTGACGCCGATCAGCCGCGATTTGAGCTTCATCGCACGATCGAGCTCCTTTGCGTCATGGACCTCGACGAGCACGTCCATCTCGCACTCGATGGCGCTGGCCTCGATCTCGGCGAGCAGGCCGTCGTCGAGCGCTGCCATGATCAGCAGGATCGCATCTGCGCCGAGCGCGCGGGATTCGGGGACCTGCCAGGGATCGACCATGAAATCCTTGCGCAACACCGGCAGCGTGCACGCATCGCGCGCGGCGGTGAGATAGGAGTCCGCGCCCTGGAACCAGGGCTCGTCGGTGAGGACCGACAGGCACGTTGCGCCGCCGGCCTGATAGGCGCGGGCATGGGCGGGCGGGTCGAAATCGGCGCGGATCAGGCCCTTGGAGGGGCTCGCCTTCTTGATCTCGGCGATGAGCGCGTGGCCGGTGGCGGCACGGGCGTCGAGTGCGGCGCGGAAACCCCGGGGCGGGCTCTGGCGATCGGCGGCGGCGTCGAGATCGGCGAGCGGCATGGTCGCCTTGCGGGCGGCGACCTCGGCGCGCTTGGTTTCGAGGATACGGTCGAGAATGTCAGTCATGAGCGATCCAGCGGTTCAGCAGCGCGTTGGCGGCACCCGAATCGAACGCTTCGGCGGCGATGGCGACACCTTCAGGGAGGTCAGTTGCACGGGCCGCGACCATCAGTGCGGCGGCGGCGTTGAGCAGGACGGCGTCGCGATAGGCACCGTGCTCGCCGGTGAGCAGGCGGCGGAGGGCGGCGGCGTTATATTCGGGATCGCCGCCGCGGATGGCGGCGATGGCGTGGCGTGGCAGGCCGGCATCCTCGGGGGCGATGCGGTTTGGCATCGACAGGGTGCCGACGCTGATCGCGATGGTGGGGCCGGCGCCGGAGACTTCGTCCAGGCCCTCCTCGCCCGAGACGACCAGGGCCGCCTCAGTGCCGAGCTGTTCGAGCGCCTCGGCATAGGGAGCGGCATAGTCGGGGCGGGCTATGCCGATCAGCTGGCGGGTGACGCGCGCCGGGTTGGCGAGCGGGCCCATCAGGTTAAAGATCGTCCGGCGGCCGATCTTGCGGCGGATCGGCGTGATGCGCTTCATCGCCGGGTGATGGTTGCCGGCGAACAGGAAGGCGATGCCGATATCGCGCAGGCTCGCCTCGGCGTTGAGTCCGGCGCGCTCCATGTCGAGGCCGAGGGCCTCGAGCGTGTCGGCGGCACCGGCCTTTGAGGAGGCGGCGCGATTGCCGTGCTTGGCGACGGGGACGCCGCAAGCCGCGACGACGATCGAGACGGCGGTGGAGACATTGAGCGTGTGGTGGCCGTCGCCGCCGGTGCCGCAGACATCGATCGCTCCGTGCGGGGCGTCGATGGGGATGAGGCGGGCGCGCATAGCCTTGGCCGCCTCGGCGATCTCGATGCTGGTCTCGCCGCGGTCGCTGAGCGCGATCAGGAAGTCGGCCACGGCTTCTTCCGAGGTCCTGGCGTCGAGGATGTCGGCGAAGGCCTGGGCCGCGCTTTCGTGCGAGAGCGGGGTTGAGGGGTCGGGGAGGAGGGCGAGGGTGGTCACTTTATTCCCCTGCCGCTTGCGGGAGGGGTTAGGGGAGGGTGTGTCCGCAAAGGAAGGTTCTCACGGGAGGACAGGCCCTCCCCCAGCCCCTCCCGCAGGCGGGACGGGAGTAAGAAGGGGCTCCTCACGTCAGCGCCTTTACGTCGATGCCCGCCAGCCTGACGAAATTGGCCAGCAGCGCGTGGCCGTGTTCGGTTGCGATGCTTTCCGGGTGGAACTGGACGCCGTGGATCGGGAGTGTCTTGTGGCGAAAGCCCATGACCGAGCCGTCGTCGGCGGTGGCGTTGACGATCAGGTCGGCGGGGATGTCCTCGACGATCAGCGAATGATAGCGGGTCGCGGTGAAGGGTGAGGGCAGGCCTTCGAAAAGGCCGGTGCCGTCATGGGTGACCGGCGAGGTCTTGCCGTGCATCAGCCCGCCGCGGACGACATGGCCGCCGAAATGCTGGCCGATCGCCTGATGGCCGAGGCACACGCCAAGCAAAGGCTTCTCGGCATCGGCGCAGGCGGCGACAAGATCGAGGCTGATGCCCGCCTCATTGGGCGTGCAGGGCCCGGGCGAGATCAGGAAGCCCTGCGCGTTGCTGGCGATTGCGTCGCGGGCGGTGAGGGTGTCGTTGCGCACCACTTTCACCTCGGCGCCGAGCTCCATCAGATAATGGACCAGGTTCCAGGTGAAGCTGTCGTAATTGTCGATGACGAGGATCATGGGCGAGGCCGCTACCGCTTTTGCAGCACGACCACAATCGGGCCGAATCTTTGCGCCACCGGCGATGTCCTGTTTGTGGGGCGATTTCGGGGTAGGCATAGCGGGAGGGCGCTTTCGTGCCTAGATTGGGACAGAGTGGTGCTTCATTCAGGGTGGAGCAATCCCCGGCAGTCGACGTTGATGCCTGCACAGGAGACAGTTCATGCTTCGTATCATCGCCATTGCCGCCCTTCTGTCTTTGCCCGCGGTGGCGAGTGCTCAGACCGCGCCCGACACCAAACAGGCCGAATCGGGCAAGCCGCCCGCGCGAATCCGCAATGTGACGATCAACCCCAACGAGGCATGCCCGGCCTCGACGAGTGATGAGATCGTCGTCTGTTCGACGCTCGTTGAACCCTATCGCATCCCCAAGGCCTTGCGGAACCCGCCCAAAAAGGATGCCGCGAGCCAGAGCTGGGTCAACCGCGCCGCGACGATGGACGAAGTCGGGCGCCGGGCAGGTGGTTTGCCGGACACCTGCTCGCCGGTCGGCTCGGGCGGGCAGACCGGGTGTACCGCAATGTTGCTTCAGCAATATGCAGCGGAAAAGGCAGAGAAGAAGCGCGAAGACACCGTCGTTCCATAAAGGGCTCTTCTGCTCCCCTCCCGCTTGCGGGAGGGGCTGGGGAGGGCTTGTTTTAGACAGATCACTTCGGGACAGGCCCTCCCCTAACCCCTCCCGCAAGCGGGAGGGGGATAGAGTGCAGTAGTAGCCCCGGCCTATCCGGGTTTGAATCAACCTACTGCCCGAATCCCGCATCGCTTGCCCGCGCGACCGCCTCACGGGCGGCGGCGAGGAGGGCGCCGGCCTTGGCTTCGCATTCGCGCTGCTCATAGG
>JBDTXU010000325.1:0-10130 GCA_040006055.1 Sphingomonas bacterium
CCAGCCGCCACGTTTCCGTGGGCCCGGAGCGCGCCCCGCACCGCAGCTATTATTATGCGATGGGGATCGCCGAGGAGGATATCGCCAAGCCGTTCGTCGGGCTCGCCTCGGCGGGCAATGACAGCGCGCCGTGCAACACCACGCTCGATGCGCAGGCCAATGCGGCGCGGGCAGGGGTGATCCAGGGCGGCGGCATGCCGCGCCGGTTCAACACCATCACCGTGACGGACGGCATCGCGATGGGCCATCAGGGGATGAAGTCCTCGCTGGTCAGCCGCGAGGTCATCGCCGACTCGGTCGAGCTCAGCGTGCGCGGGCATTGCTATGACGCGCTGGTCGGCTTTGCCGGCTGCGACAAGTCGCTGCCGGGCATGATGATGGCGATGCTGCGCCTCAATGTGCCAAGCATCTTCGTCTATGGCGGCTCGATCCTGCCCGGCCGTTATCATGACCGCGACGTCACCGTGGTCGATGTGTTCGAGGCGGTCGGCCAGCATGCCGCAGGCAATTGCCCGCTCGCCGACCTGACCGAACTCGAAAAGGTCGCCTGCCCGGGTCATGGCGCGTGCGGCGGCCAGTTCACCGCCAACACCATGGCCTGCGTCGGCGAGGCGATCGGCCTGTCGTTGCCCAATTCCAACATGGTCCCGGCGCCCTACAGCACCCGCGAGCAGATCGCGGTCGCCGCCGGTGCGCAGGTGATGGAACTGATCGCCCTCAATATCCGTCCGCGCGACATCTGTACCCGCGAGGCCTTCATCAATGCGGCGCGGGTCGTCGCGGCGACCGGCGGCTCGACCAATGGCGCGCTGCATCTGCCGGCGATGGCGCATGAGGCGGGGATTGATTTCGACCTGTTCGATGTAGCGGAATCCTTCAAATCAACGCCTTACATCGCTGATTTGAAACCCGGCGGTAAGTATGTGGCGAAAGACATGTACGAAGCCGGCGGCGTGTACATGCTGATGAAGACGATGCTCGCGGGCGGCTTCCTCGACGGCAATTGCCTCACGGTCACCGGCAAGACGCTGGGCGAGAATATCGACCAGGTGACGTGGAACCCGGACCAGAAGGTCATCTACGACGTCAAGACTCCCTTGTCGCCGACCGGTGGTGTAGTCGGACTGCGCGGCAGTCTCGCGCCCAACGGTGCGATCGTGAAGGTCGCGGGCATGCACCGCCTCCAGTTCACCGGCCCGGCGCGGGTGTTCGATTGTGAGGAGGATACCTTCGCCGCGGTCGAAGCGCGCACGATCAACGAGGGCGAGGTGATCATCATCCGTTACGAAGGGCCCAAGGGCGGACCCGGCATGCGCGAGATGCTCTCGACCACCGCTGCGCTCTATGGTCTCGGCATGGGCGAGAAGGTGGCGCTGATCACTGACGGACGCTTTTCGGGCGCGACGCGCGGCTTCTGCATCGGCCATGTCGGCCCCGAGGCGGCAGAGGGTGGTCCGATCGCGCTGGTCGAGGATGGCGACATCATTAGGATAGACGCCGAAGCCGGCACGATCGACCTCGATGTCGCTGAGGACGTCCTGGCCGAACGCCGCGCTCGCTGGCGGCCACGCAGCAATGATTATCAATCGGGCGCGCTCTGGCGCTATGCGCAGAATGTCGGTCCTGCCTATAAGGGCGCGGTCACGCACCCCGGAGCAGCTGCCGAAACCCATGTCTACGCGGATATCTAGGGCGACCCCGCATCTGGCGAATGGCTGGCTGTTTCTGGCTGTTTTTCCGGCTTTATTTTTTTGCTGGCTGTTAATTCCAACTCTCCGAAGCATATTCGGTTATTTTTCAATGGAATATGCCAAATCTCCTGTTGGAAATAACAGCCAGCTAACAGCCAGCATAACAGCCAGGTATCAGCCAGCATCGCTGGCTGTTCCGGGCAAGAACAGCCAGGCGTGTCCGACATGATTTCAACGCTGAGAAAGAGCCGGACGCCCGAGATGCGCCCCGTCCGATGCCACCCTGGCACGGCGCCGTTACCGTTTGAATCAAAGCACTGGTCAGGCAGTGGAGGATCGGTCCGGCCCGCCGCCGCATCGCTCCTCTTCCTGCTTGCCGCTTGCGGTGAAGCGAAGACGGACCATGCCACTCTTGCCAAGGTCGAGGCTGAACAGCGCGCCGCAGCCGAAAGCGGTGACAACATCATCTGCGCGCACCAAGGCTCGTCGGATTTCGCTCGGGTCTGCACCGTCGAGCGTGCACAGGGCGCCGATGGCCTGATCCTGACCATACACCATCCCGACGGCGCCTTTCACCGCCTTCTGGTAACGAAGGACGGCCGCGGCGTGATCGCCGCTGACGGGGCCGAGAAGGCGGTAGTCACGATCCTCGGCAAGGACAGCATCGAAGTCACGCTTGGCGGCGACCGCTATCGCTTGCCCGCGACGGTGCGCGGCAAGACGTCGCCTGGATCATGACGCCACTTGCCGGCCAGCCCATTCTCACCGTTGCCGAGATGCGCGCGGCCGAGGCGGTCGCGATCGATCGAGGCGCGACGGTCAACAGTCTGATGGCGCGTGCGGGGCGTGAAGTGGCGGCGGCGGTTCGCCGTCTCGCTGCGGGGAGCCCGATCCTGATCCTGTGCGGCCCGGGTAATAATGGTGGCGACGGCTATGTTGCCGCGACCGAGCTGGCCGCAGCGGGCCTGTCGGTCCGTGTCGCCGCCAGCGGCCCGCCGACGACCGCCGCCGCGAAAGACGCGGCCTCGCGCTGGACCGGGCCGGTTGAGACGCTCGCCGACGCCACGCCGTCACCGATTCTCGTCGATGCGCTGTTCGGCACCGGCCTGTCGCGCCCGCTCGAGGCTGGGGTCGCCGAAATGCTCTATCATCTTCGCGATCGTGCCAGGCTGGCCATCGCCGTTGATCTGCCGAGCGGCGTCGGAACTGATGACGGGGCCTGCCTGTCGGACATCCCGCCTTTTGACCTGACGCTTGCCCTCGGCGCCGCCAAGCCGGCGCATCTGCTTCAGCCCGCCGCCGAGTGTTGCGGCACAGTCCGCGTACTCGACATCGGCGTGCCGGTGCGGAGCAATGCCTTTATCCTCGGCAGGCCCCGTATCCCCAGGCCTGGGCCGGATTCGCACAAATACAACCGGGGCATGGTGGCCATCGTCGGCGGCGAGATGCCCGGCGCCGCTGAGTTGGCAGCAGAGGCGGCATTGCGCACGGGCGCCGGCTATGTGCTGCTCCTCGCAGAGGGAGGCGTGCAAGCGCCGCATGCGATCGTTCGCCGGCCGTTCGCCGCTGAGGCGCTTAACGATAACAGGATCGGCGCGCTGGTGATCGGCCCCGGCCTTGGCCGCGGCGCCGAGGCCGAGGCACGGCTCGATCATGCCCTTGCTTCGCCCTGTCCACTGGTGATCGACGGCGATGCCCTCCACCTGCTCGACGATCGACGCCTGGCGCAGGTGCGGGACCGCGACGCTGCGGTGATCATGACGCCACATGCCGGCGAATTCGACGCGCTGTTCGGCAAGGGCGGCGGCAGCAAGATCCATCGCGCCCGCGCCGCCGCAGCCCAGGTCGGCGCGACGATCGTGTTCAAAGGCGCCGATACGGTCATTGCTTCGCCAGAAGGCGATGTTCGTATCACGCAGGCCGCAAATGAGTGGCTATCGACCGCCGGCACCGGCGACGTGCTAGCCGGCGCGATCGGCGCGGTAATGTCCAGCTCGCTCGAGCCGGCATTCGAAGCTGCGTGCGGCGGCGTCTGGTTCCATGCCAGCGCAGCACGCCGGCTTGGCGCCGCCTTCATCGCCGACGACCTCGCTCATGCGCTCACCGCGGCCCGGGCAAGCATATGACCGATACGATCATCCGCGTCGCCGCCCGGGGCGACGGCATCACCGCCAATGGCCGCCACGCCGCGCTCGCGGCGCCTGGGGACGGGCTGACCGCGGAAGGGCAGATCATCCCCGGCCCGCATCACCAGGTGCCGCCGTGCCGTCACTTCCCGGTCTGTGGCGGGTGCCAGCTCCAGCATCTCGATGACGAGAGCTATGCTGGCTTCATCACTGACCGGATCAGCGGAGCGCTCGCTGCGCAGGGGCTGAGTGCGGAGATACGTCCGCCCGCCTTGTCGCCGCCGCGCACCAGGCGCCGTGCCGCGCTTCAGGCGGAGAGCAAGGGTGGCAAGATCCGGATCGGCTTCAGCGAGGGCTCGAGCCACAATCTGGTCGATATCCACGAATGCTGGATCCTGACGCCGGCTTTGTTCGCGCTGGTGGCGCCGCTGCGCGGGCTGCTCGCGCGGTTCCTCAAGGGCAATCGGCGGGCGCGGCTGCACCTCACTGAAGCCGATCAGGGGATCGACCTGCTGATCGAGGGGATCGAAGCCGAGGGGCTGGCCGCGGCCGAGGCGATCACCGCTTTCTGCCAGCGCCACGGCGTCGCGCGCTTCGCGATCGACAATGGGCTTGGGCCTGAGACGCGCTGGGAGCCCGAGCCGGTCACCATCACGCTTGGCGGCGTGGCGGTGCCGATGCCGCATGGCAGCTTCCTCCAGGCGACGCGTGAGGGCGAGGCGGCGCTGATCGCGGCCGTGCGGGAAGCGGTGGGGCAGGCGGGCACGATCGCCGATCTGTTCGCTGGCCTGGGCACCTTCGCGCTGGCGCTGCCGGGCCGGATCTATGCCGGAGAGGCGGCGCGTGACGCCATAATGTCGCTCAAGACCGCGTCCGCAATGGCGCAGCGCGCGGTCTTCACCGAACACCGCGACCTGTTCCGCCGGCCGCTGACGACGGTTGAATGTGATCGGTTCGATGCCGTGGTGCTCGATCCGCCGCGGGCTGGGGCTCGCGAGCAGGTGGAGCAACTGGCTGACGCCAAGGTGCCGGCGATTGCTTATGTTTCCTGTAATCCCAGTAGCTTTGCGCGGGATGCTAAGATTTTATGCAAAGGTGGATATAAGCTAGAGTGGGTTCAGCCGGTCGGGCAGTTCCGATGGTCCACCCATGTCGAGCTGGCGGCGCGGTTCAGCCGATAGGGGCCGCTGCACAACATGTGGACGTCACCCCGGACTTATTCCGGGGTCCATCGCTCCGCAGGTGCAACGCCTGAAGCTCTCGCGGAAGCATGGATGCCGGAACAAGTCCGGCATGACGTTCAGGGATAATCCGCCCGCCGGAAATACAAGCCATCCGATGGCGCATTCAGCCCCAGCCGCGCGCGGTCGCAGGCCTCCAGCGCATCCCGCACATCATCCGGCGACCATTTCCCTTGCCCGACCAGCGCCAGGCAGCCGACCATCGAGCGCACCTGATGATGCAGGAACGACCGCGCCGAAGCGAAGACGCTGATCCGCTCGCTTGTCTGCACGACATCGAGCCGGTCGAGTGTCCTGAGCGGGCTGTCCGCCTGACAATGCGCTGATCTGAAAGTAGTGAAGTCGTGACGTCCAACGAGGCGCGCGGCGCCTTCGGCCATCGCTGCGGCATCGAGCGGCCCGGGTAATCGCCAGGCGAGCCCGTTCTCGAAGGTCAGCGGCGCGCGCCTTGTGACGATCCGATACTCATAATGCCGCGCCGTGCAGGAGAAGCGGGCATGCCAGTCGTCAGCGACCACCTCACAGGCGAGGATCGCCACTGGCGCCGGCCGCACCACTGCGTTGAGCGCCTCCATCAGCCGGAACGGGGTGATCGGCCGCTGGATATCGAGGTGCGCCCGCATGCCGGTTGCGTGGACGCCGGCATCGGTTCGCCCGGCGGCATGGACGGCCACCGCTTCACCAGTGATCTTCCGCGCCGCCGCCTCGATCGCCGCCTGCACGCTCGGGCCATGGGCCTGGCGCTGCCAGCCCATGAAGGGGCGGCCGTCATATTCGATGGTGAGCGCGAAGCGAGTCACGCGAGCTGGGTGCCCGGTGGGATGGGGAAGCCACGCAGTAATTCGGCTGACGTCATGACGCCACGCCCAGCGCGCTGGAGGAGGAGAGGGCGGATTCTGCCCTCGGCGCAGGCAATGGTCAGGCGATCGTCGAGCACCTCTCCGTTGCCCCGGCCTTCACGGGGGTGACGATCGATCTCGACGGTCAGGACCTTGATCCGCTCGCCTGCGATTTCGAAGAACGCCCCCGGCGCCGGATTGAACGCCCGGATCTGACGCTCGACCTCAACAGCGCTACGATGCCAGTCGATCAGCGCCTCGGCCTTGTCGACCTTGGGCGCATAGGTGACGCCATCCTCAGGCTGGGCGACCGTGGGATACGCCGCGATCTCGCCCAGCACCTGGACCATCAGGCGGGCGCCCATCGCGCTCAGTTCCTCCGTCAGAGCGCCGGCGGTCTTGCCGTCGATCGACGTCCGGCCCTCGAGCCGTACCGGACCCGTGTCGAGCCCTGCCTCCATCTGCATGATGCATACGCCCGTCTCGACATCGCCCGCCAGGATCGCACGCTGGATCGGCGCAGCGCCTCGCCAGCGCGGCAGCAGCGAAGCGTGGACATTGAGGCAGCCGAGCCGCGGCGCGTCCAGCACCAGGCGCGGCAGGATGAGGCCATAGGCCGCCACTACCGCCACATCGGCTTCCAGCGCAGCGAATTCGGCCTGTGCCTCCGGATCACGCAGCGTCGGCGGGGTCCGGACGGGGATTTCCAGCGCCTCAGCATGGGCATGAACCGGGGAGAGGCGCACCGCCTTGCCACGCCCCGCGCGGCGCGGCGGCTGGCTGTAAGCCGCCACGACGTCATGGCCTGAATCCATCAGGGCCTGAAGCACCGGCACCGAGAAATCGGGGGTTCCCATGAAGACGATCCGCATGGATCTGCTCTGGCCGCTTGGCAGAGGGCTGTGCAACCCCCTATCTGTTCCCCATGGCATCTCCCGAGATCGAAGCGCTCACCCAGGCACTGGCCCGCCTGCCCGGCCTGGGGCCGCGTTCGGCACGCCGCGCGGTTCTGCATCTGCTCAAGAAGCGCGAAGCAGCGCTTGGGCCGTTGTTGTCAGCTCTCACTGCTGTGGAAGAACGACTGGCAAGCTGTTCTATCTGCGGCAATATCGATACGACTAGCCCTTGTGGCGTCTGCGCCGATCCGCGTCGCGATGCCCGTGCTTTGTGTGTGGTCGAGGAAGTCGCCGATCTCTGGGCGCTCGATCGCTCGCGGCTGTTCCCAGGCCGATTCCATGTGCTGGGCGGGCGGCTTTCGGCGCTCGAGGGCGTGCGGCCCGAGGATCTCGCGATCGATTCGCTGGTCCGTCGCATTGAAGCAGGTGGTATCGACGAGGTCGTGCTGGCGATGAACGCGACGCTCGAGGGCCAGACCACGGCGCACTACATCGCCGAACGGATCGAGCGCTTCCCGATCCGCGTCACCCAGCTCGCGCACGGCCTGCCGGTCGGCGGCGAGCTCGACTATCTCGACGAGGGAACGCTCGCCCAGGCGCTCAGGGCACGGCGGCCAGTTTCCTAATCTCTCTTCCTCCTTGTCATCACCGCGAAAGCGGGGACCCATCTCCCGCGGCTCACCAAAATCGCCCTAGTCGTGTGAGCGGCGCAGACACAAGATGGGTTCCCGCTTTCGCGGGAATGACAAGTGGAGGTTGAGTGGCGTGCGAGCCCAAACCCGAAACTTGACGTGAGCCTTCCTGTTTCCTAGCTCGCGGTCATGTCCGTTCTCACCATCCTCGAAGTTCCCGATCCCGGCCTGCGCGCCGTTGCGAAGCCCGTCGCCCAGATCGACGATGCGGTCCGCACGATCATCTCCAACATGTTCGACACGATGTATGATGCCCGCGGCATCGGCCTCGCCGCGACTCAGGTCGGGATCGAGCAGCGCGTCGTCGTCATCGACCTGCAGGAGCCGGAAAGCGACGCCGAGGACGCCAAGCCAGTCCGCACGCCTTTGGTGTTCGTCAATCCGGAGCTGGTGTCGGTCAGCGAGGAGACGGGACTCTACAATGAGGGATGCCTCTCGATTCCCGACCAATATGCCGAGGTCGAACGCCCCGCGCGCTGCCGCGTGAAATGGCTCGATGGCGAGGGTGCCGCGCATGAGGCCGATTTCGGCGGCCTGCTTTCGACCTGCATCCAGCACGAGATCGACCATCTGAACGGCGTGCTGTTCATCGACCACATCTCGCGCCTCAAGCGTGACATGGTGCTCAAGAAGCTGGCCAAGGCGCGCAAGGCAGCCTGACGATACGCGTTACCCCGGCGGGAGGCCGGAATGACGCCCTGCTTATCGCTCATATGCCCTCCCGTCGCCTTGGAGGCGGGAGGAAGCCGCAGTGCCGCCCCTATGCGCCAGCCTGTGCCGCGCAAGCATTTACCTTGACGCCTCCCGCGCCTAAGGTTCCCTCAATGTTCCAGCGAGGCATATCATGACCGGCCTGACGATCCCCTTGGCGATGATCGCTGTCCTGCTTACGGGGCTTGCGGTCGGCTGGTTCCTCGGCGGGCGCGGCGTCGCCCAGGCCCGCGCGGAACGCGATGCCCGTACCGAAGAGTTCAAGCGCGCTATCGTCGATCTCGCCGGCGCCGAGGAACGGGCTCGCGCTGCCACGCAGCTTCGCGAGGAGCTTGACGTCATTCGCACCGAACGCGATGGATTCCGTACGGAAAATGCGAGCCTGCGGGCCCATGCCGAGGCCTTTGAGGCACGGCTCGAGGAGTTCAAGAACAGCCGCGAGGCGATGACCGGGCATTTCAACGAGACCGCCAGCAAACTGCTCAACGAGGCGCAGAAAGCATTTCTCGAGCGCGCCGAGGCGCGTTTCAAACAGTCCGAGGAAACCGCCGGGCAGAACCTCAAATCGATGCTCCAGCCCGTCAGCGACCGGCTCCTGAAATACGAGGAGACCGTCACCAAGGTCGAGAGCGAGCGCCAGGGCGCGTTCGATCAGCTGAAGGGGCAGCTTGAAGGCCTTCGGGTCGGCCAGGAGAAGGTCAGCAGCGAGGCGGCCAAACTGGTCAACTCCCTGCGTAACGCGCCCAAATCGCGGGGCCGCTGGGGCGAGCAGCAACTGAAGAATGTATTGGAAACCTGTGGTTTATCTGAACATACTGATTTCCAGACTGAGGTAAACGTCGCCAGCGACGATGGCGGCCGGCTGCGCCCGGATGCGATCATCCGGGTTCCCGGCGGCCGCGCGCTGGTGATTGACGCTAAGGTCTCGCTCAACGCCTATCAGGACGCCTTCGGCGCGGTCGACGAGGCGGAGCGCAAGAAGGGGCTCGACTTGCATGCGGCTTCAATGCGAGCGCATGTCAACGGCCTCGGCAACAAGGCCTATTGGAGCCAGTTCGCCGATGCGCCCGATTATGTCATCATGTTCGTGCCCGGCGAGCATTTCCTGTCGGCTGCGCTGGAACATGATCCGACGCTCTGGGATTTCGCCTTCGAGAAGCGCGTCCTGCTCGCCACGCCGACCAACCTGATCGCGATCGCACGCACCGTCTCGGCGGTCTGGCGGCAGGAGCGGCTCGCGAAAGAGGCGCGGCAAATCGGCGAACTCGGCAAGGAGCTTTATGATCGCCTCGCCAAGGCAGCGGGCGATCTGCGCAAGGTGGGTGGCGGACTGACGTCGGCGGTCAATAATTACAACGCGTTCGTCAGCAGCTTCGAAACCCGCACCCTGGTGACGGCGCGCAAGCTGCGTGACCTCAATATCGAACCCGGCGCGCGTGAGATCGAGGATGTGCCACCGGTCGAGGCGCTTGCGCGCTATGGCGATACGCCGGCGTTGATCGAAGGGCTGAGCGAAGCGGCTGAGTAGTCGCCAAACTCGCGCCATTTGCCGCCCGATAACCGGCGATCAAATGGCGTCACGCGCAAATATGCTGTAGGTTCGGGGCTCATCGAATGCCTGCAGGACCAGACGATGTTTGCCAGAGCCCGCCGTCGTTATCTCGATATCCTTGCCTCGGTGTATATCTACAACGAGCATCGCGGCTATCAGAGCCTCGACCGGGTGCTCGAGGCGGTTCGCGCGAAATATCCGGATGATGCGGATTTCATTGCGCAGGTCGAGAAACACCGGGCTGACGAGCGCAAACATTATCTGATGTTCAGGCGTTATTTCGAGAATATCGGCACCATGCCCTTTTCCGTCGATCGCACCTGCGGCCATATCGACCGGCTGATCAAGCTCACCTTCGGCTGCCATATCGACGATCTCGATA
>JBDTXU010000326.1:0-2383 GCA_040006055.1 Sphingomonas bacterium
ACGCCCTTTACCGTCGCCTCCGGCCCGTTGATCTGGGCGTTGACGTTGAAAATCGCAACCTTCCCGGTGCTCGGATCAATCACGCCATTGATCGATTGCTGCGTAACGCCGCCAACGATGAAATTGGTGATGTGCTTCAGGTACAAGTTGACGGCAACATACGAGTTCCGTCCATAGTACCATTCGGCGCCAGCGTCGAAATTGTCCGACAGATAGGGCTTCAGGTCGGGGTTGCCGCCGCTCGCCGACAGACTGCCGACGCGCAACGTCCCGAGATTGATGGTCGGCTTCAAATTCCCGAGCCCGGGCCGCGTAAGTGTCCGTGACGCATCCAGGCGCAGGATCAGGTTCGATGCGATCGTGAGCTTGGCGTCGAGGCTCGGAAGCAGGAAATTATAGTTCGAATATTTGATGATCGGCTGCACCGCCGAGAAGCCGTCATGAGCCGGCCCGAGCAACGGATCCGGCTGGATCAGCGTCGGGTCGCCCGCAGGACGCGCCAGGCCGAGAAGCTGGCGGTCCAGGCCCATCGTGGACAAATGCGTCCCTTCGTCGCGAATGCCCGCAGCGAAGTGGAACGGCATTCCGGCAATTTCCGAATCAAAGGCCGCCTTGAAGAAGATCGCGTAGGTCTTCTCCTTTACTTCGAACACACTGCCGGCGTTGTACGACGGCGCGACCGATCCACCACTCGCTTCGAGCAGCTTGTAGACCGCATACGGATCGTACACGAGGAACCCCGGCGCGAGCGTTCCGTTATAGCCCGGAATAAAGCCCGCCGTGCTGACCGAACCCTGATAGACGTTCGACGGCAGCGGCGAAATGCCGCCCGACGATCCACCTGAACGTCCAGAGAGCGTGCCGTAGCCCGAACGGCTGGCAAACACGCCGTTGGAGAAGGTGCTTGTCCCTTCGCCGTACAGTCGGTCCTCGATATATTGGCCGCCAAACTTGACCTTGAGACCATTCTTGTCCCAGCCGAGCGAGCCGCGGATCTGCTTGACTGTATCGGTATTGTAGTTCGCGCCGCGGACAATGACGTGCGAGCCGATTTTGCTCGTGTCGAGGAACTGGGAGACGTTCCCTGCGGGGCCGACGTCGTGCATCTGCGGAAGATTGTTGGCGCTGTCGCCGACGATCTTGACGCCGGTGTTGGCGCCGAGCACGGTAGAGAGAAAGATCGGGTTCCCCCCGCCGTCGGTCCCGCATCGCTCAGCCGAGTAGGTACCAGGCGCGCCGGCAACGCAATTCGTGCCGCCGTAGCCGATATCCATGCTGTCGCCGTACCCGTTCTTGCCCGGGTTACGCGTGCTGCGGGCAAGAGCGCCGTCGAGCTCGAAACGGAGCCCGTCCATGATATCCCATTTGAGGTTCGCGCCGAGCTGGTTCGTTTCGAAGATATTTCGAGACTTGTTGGCACTGAAATCCATCGGCGTGCCGAACTGGCTGAAGTCGACCGCTGTGCCGTTCGAGTCGAGCTTGACGTTGCGCAGATCGCTGCCGTTGAACCAGGCGGCATAGCCATAGGCGTTGCTGTGCACGGTCTGCCGGCTGAAGTTGTCGTCAACCGTCAGGACCAGGCCATCCGTCGGCGCCCATTGCAGCGCGATGCGCCCGTCGAGCCGCTCGTCCTGGTTGAACGTCTGCTCGGCACCCTGCTGCTGCGGCGCCCAGTTCGCCGTGCCGGTCCGGTTGGCGTTGGTCTTGTCGGCCGATGTGCAGACGGCGGTGAGCTGGCACTTGTAGAAGCCCAGCGTGGTGACGCCGGCAGTCGTGCCCTGTTGTCCGATCCAACCAGGGATAAACACATGGTTCGCCCTGGTGTCGTGCCGTGTGTAGGCGCCGTCCACCAAGATACCGATCGTGTCGTCCGCGAACGTGTCGGACAGCAGGAGGCCGCCGGTCGGCGTCACGTTCTTGGATCGCGACTGGATCGCCCCCGACGCCATGGCCGCGATATGCAGGCCCTTGCGATCGAACGGCTTGGGATAGGCGATATCAATCGTACCGCCGATCGCACTGGTCGAAAGCTCGACGTCCGGCGTCTTGTAGACGCTCAGCCGGCCGACGAAATCCGCGCCGACGGTCGTGAAGTCGACGCCGCGGCCGCCCGTTGCGGTCGAAATATGGCGGCCGTCATACAGCGTATCGACAAAGTCACCGCCAAAGCCACGGATGCTGACGCCCGTCGCCTCGCCGCGCGCACCGGAGCGCTGGATCGACACACCAGGCAGGCGCTGCATTGCGGAGGCGACGTTCGAATCCGGAAACTTGCCGATATCTTCCGCCGAGATCACGTCGACGACGCCCGACGATTCGCGTTTGATATCCAGGTTGCGCTGGAGCGAAGCGCGGATACCGGTAACGACGATGTCCTGCTCGG
>JBDTXU010000327.1:0-18770 GCA_040006055.1 Sphingomonas bacterium
CAGCTCGATGAGCCGGTTAGAGAGGTGCAATGACGATTCGAACCATATTGGTGGATGACGAGCCGCTGGCGATCCAGGGCCTCGAGCTCCGCCTCGCAGCGCATGAAGATGTCGAGATCATCGACAAATGCCAGAATGGCCGCGAGGCGATCCGCGCGATCAAGACGCACAAGCCCGATCTCGTCTTTCTCGACATCCAGATGCCGGGCTTTGACGGCTTCTCGGTCGTCCAGGGCCTGATGGAGGTCGAGCCGCCCCTGTTCGTGTTCGTCACCGCCTATTCGGACCATGCGCTGAAGGCGTTCGAGGCGCAGGCGATCGATTATCTGATGAAGCCGGTCGAGGAATCCCGCCTCGCCGACACGCTCGACCGCGTCCGCCAGCGGCTCACCGAGAAGCGCGGCGTCGAGGAGGTCGATCGGCTGAAGGAAGTGATCGCCGAGATCGCGCCCGATTCCGTCGAGAACCTCACGGATCATAGCGATCAGGTTTCGGCCAATCGCTTCGAGAAGCTGATCAACATCAAGGATCGCGGTCAGATTTTCCGCGTCGATGTCGACACGATCGAGCGGATCGACGCCGCCGGCGATTATATGTGCATCTATACCGGCGACAACACGCTGATCCTGCGCGAGACGATGAAGGATCTCGAAAAGCGCCTCGATCCGCGCCGTTTCCAGCGCGTCCACCGCTCGACCATCGTCAATCTCGATCTGGTGAAAGAGGTGAAGCCGCACACCAATGGCGAATGCTTCCTGGTGCTCGGCTCGGGCGCGCAGGTGAAGGTGTCGCGCTCCTATCGTGACGTGGTCGCGCGGTTCGTGCATTAAGACCGCTCTCGAAAAGAGCGGGAGGGATCATGAACTACAGGTTTGACGCGTTCGCAGCCCTGCATGTGCCGCGCAATCCGCTGATCCTGTATAATGCCTGGGACCCGGGCAGCGCGCGCGCGGTGGCCAGCGCCGGTGCCAAAGCGATCGGCACCGGCAGCTGGTCGGTCGCCGCCGCGCTCGCTTATGGCGATGGCGAGGCACTGCCGCTCGAACTGGCGCTGGCCGGCGCGGCGCGGATCGCGGGCGCGGTCGATCTGCCCGTCTCGATCGATTTCGAGGGCGGCTATGCAGTCGAGCCGGCGGCAGTGGCGGTGAACGCAAAGCGGCTGGCGGCAACCGGCGCGATCGGCTGCAATTTCGAGGATCAGGTGGTCGGCGCCGAGGGGCTCCACCCTGTGGAATTCCAGGCTGACCGGATCAAGGCGTTCCGCGCCGCCACTGGGCCTGACTTCTTCATCAACGCGCGCACCGACATCTTCCTGCAGAACCCGCCCGCCACCCATGATCAGGCGAAGGCCGATGAGGCGATCGCCCGCGGGCTGGCTTATGCCGCGGCCGGCGCGAGCGGCTATTTCGTGCCCGGCCTGGTCGATCTGGCGCTGCTGGAAAAGATCTGCGCCGCGGTGCCGATCCCGGTCAATTTCATGGCTTTCCCCGGCGCGCCCGGCACCCGCGAGGTCGCGGCCACGGGCGTAGCGCGGATCAGCCACGGCCCCAATCCCTATCGCACCGCGATGGCCGCACTCACGGCGGCGGCGCAGGCGGCATTCGACTGGCAGTAAGGCGCGGCGGCCGGCTCTTGCGCCGGGGACTCGATTCAAATCGAAGCGCGCAGGCTCTATCGAGCCTTATGCCTCAGCTGGCTTCTTCTTCTTCCGCCCCGGGCGCGGGATTCTCGAACCAGGCCTCGACCGGCCCGCTCAGCTTGAGCGCAAGCGGCTGGCCGTGGCGATCGACCTTCTTGCCGAGCGCGACCCGGATCCACCCTTCCGAGATGCAATATTCCTCGACATCCTTGCGCTCCGTGCCCTTGAAGCGGATGCCGATGCCGCGCGACAGCAGCTCCTCGTTGAAGAACGGGCTGCGCGGGTTGGATGAAAGGCGGTCTGGCGGTGTATCAGTCATGGCGCGGGCTCATGGCGCAAAATCGCGGACGATGCCAGCGCTCGCTGCGCCTGAGCGTCTCAATCCCGGATGCGTCAGCATCCTCGGGCCGGAATCCTGGGATTTGCGTACTGCGCTAGCACCCATGCGAAAACGGCGTGGCTTCCGCCACGCCGTCCCGTTCATGCCGTCGTCGCCCTTAGCGGCAGACGCGGACCCTTACATTCTGGCGGTAATAGGGATCCCAGCGCCGCTGGACATAGCAGCGCGGATAGCGCTCCCGGTACTGATAGGCATAATAGCCGTCGTTCGGATAATAGCCGTGGCTCCGGTAATAGCCGTCGTCATAATAGGCGTTGTAGCCGCGCTCCCGATAATAGACGTCGCGATCGCGGCTGCTCGACGCGATGGCGGCGCCGATCGCAAGGCCGGCAATGCCGGCGACGATGGCGGGGCCCGCATTGTCATGCCCGCGATGATGACCGCGATAGCGCTGCGCCTCCGCAGGCGCGGCGGTGGAGAGCACAGTCGCGGCAAGCGCCACGCCGAGCCCGGCCTTCTTGAACATGCTGTTCATCTCAAACCTCCTCTTTTCAGCTCGCCCGATTCCGCATCAATGGAGAAACGCGGAGATTGCCAGCTTGTTGCAAGAGATAGACGAGTCGGTCTGAACCATCCCGGAATGCGTTGTTTAGGGAGCATTCAGCGACCAATGCCGCCCCGGCTCGACGACACCAGCGCCACGCGGCATCATAGGACAATCGGCGCTCATCCACGGGAGATCATATGGCATATTGGCTGCTGAAGTCCGAACCCGAAAGCTATAGCTGGGACGATCTGCTGCGCGAGGGCGAGACTGAGTGGACCGGCGTGCGCAATCCAGCCGCCGCGCTGCACCTGAAGGCGATGGCGGTCGGTGATCGCGCGCTCTTCTATCACTCGGGCAAGGAAAAGGCCGCGGTCGGCGTGATGGAGATCACCCGCACCGCGCAGCAGGACGGTGACGAGGCACGTTGGGTCTCGGTCGCGGTTAAGCCGGTTGCGCCGCTGGCAAAGCCGGTAACGCTGGCGGCGATGAAGGCCGAGCCAAAGCTCGCCGGCATGGAGATGCTACGCCAGTCGCGCCTGTCGGTCAGCCCGGTCCGTGATGCGGAGTGGACGATTCTTTTAACGCTCGGCGACTCCTGATCGAGCGCGTCACGCCTTCCAGGGGTCAATCAATTGCAATTCTGTAACGGCAAAATCGGAGACGTTGCGGGTCGCGAGCGCACAACCATGTTCGCGCGCAATCGCCGCGATCTGCGCGTCGGGCACCGACATCGGTCTCCCGTTGCGCCGCGCCTTGCCGAGGATATCGCCGTAGAGCAGCGCTGTTGTCATCGTGAAGGCCTGGCTACGGCCCGCAAAATGGAAGCGCCACTCGGCAATCTGCTCCGCCAGCCGCGCCTTGCGCGCACCGTCATCGAGCTTGGCAATGCCATAAGCCAATTCGCCAATCGCGACCGAGCCCAGCACACACTCTTCTTCGTTGAGCAGAAACCATCGCTCGACCGCAGGATCGGGGACTGCCTTCATCAACTCCGACATCACGTTCGTGTCGAGCAGGATCAAAGCTCGACGCCCTCGTGCGGCACACGATTCTCGGCGATCAGCGCATGCAAATCCACGTCTTCTGTCGCCAAAGCCTTCAATCGCTTGAGGAAGGCGGCGGCGCTGGGCTCAGGATGCCGCCGGGCATATTCCACAAGCGCGTCCTCAACGATCGCATGGATCGGTCGCCGCTCCTGCCTGGAGAGCTTGTGCGCGAGGTCGCGCGCACGCGCGGAACGAACGGAAAGCTGTGGAGCGTTCATGGTGGCGTGCTAGCGGATTGATGGCATGATGGCAAACACTAGCGCCGCGGCCTTTGCCGCGAAGCGGCCTATGCCGCCTGCTTTGCCCGCGATGCCTTCTTCCGCTCGTTCGGATCGAGATAGCGCTTGCGCAGCCGGATCGACCGCGGGGTCACTTCGACCAGCTCGTCATCGTCGATATAGGCAATCGCCTGCTCGAGCGTCAGCCGCCAGGGCGGGGTCAGCCGGATCGCGTCATCCTTGCCGCCCGAAGCGCGGAAGTTGGTCAGCTGCTTCGCCTTCATCGGATTGACCTCGAGGTCGTCCGTCTTGGCGTTCTCGCCGATGATCATGCCTTCGTAGAGCGGCTCCTGTGGTGCCACCATCAGGATGCCGCGCTCCTCGAGCGGACCGAGCGCATAGGCATTGGCCTCGCCCGCGCCGTTCGAGATCAGCACGCCGTTCTTGCGACCGACGATCTTGCCCTTGTGCGGGCCATATTTCTCGAACAGCCGGTTCATGATGCCGGTGCCGCGCGTGTCCGACAGGAACTCGCCATGATAGCCGATCATGCCGCGCGACGGTGCGCTGAAGGTGATGCGGGTCTTGCCGCCGCCCGAGGGGCGCATGTCGGTCATCTCGGCCTTGCGGATGTTCATCTTCTCGACGACCGTGCCCGAATATTCCTCGTCGACGTCGATGATGACGACTTCATAGGGCTCGGTCTTGTTGCCGTTGTCGTCCTCGCTGAACAGCACGCGCGGGCGGCTGATACCGAGCTCGAAGCCCTCGCGACGCATCGTCTCGATCAGCACGCCGAGCTGGAGCTCGCCGCGGCCGGCGACTTCATAGCTGTCGCGGTCCGCCGCTTCAGTCACCTTGATCGCGACGTTCGATTCGGCCTCGCGGAACAGGCGGTCGCGGATCATGCGCGACGTCACCTTGGTGCCCTCGCGGCCCGCCATCGGCGAATCATTCACCGCAAAGCGCATCGACAGCGTCGGCGGATCGATCGGCTGGGCGTGCAGCGGCTCGCTGACCGACGGATCAGCGATGGTGTTGGCGACGGTCGCGACGGTCAGGCCGGCGATCGAGATGATATCACCGGCATTGGCCTCGTCCACAGGCACGCGCTCGAGACCGCGGAACGCCATGATCTTGGAGGCACGGCCGGTTTCGACCACCTTGCCCTCGGGATCGAGCGCATGGATCGGCATGTTGGTCTTGACCGAACCGGAAAAGACCAGGCCGGTCAGGATGCGGCCGAGGAAATTGTCGCGGTCGAGCAAGGTGACCAGGAACTTGAAGGGGCCGTCCGGATCGGCCGAGGGCGGCGGCACATGCTTGACGATCGTCTCGAACAGCGGCGCCAGCGTGCCCTCGCGGACATCGGGATTGTCGCCGGCATAGCCGTTGCGGCCCGAGGCGAAGATCACCGGGAAATCGAGCTGGTCGTCATTGGCGTCGAGCGACACGAACAGATCGAACACCTCGTCGAGCACTTCCTGCGCACGCGCGTCCGAGCGGTCGATCTTGTTGACGACGACGATCGGGCGCAAGCCCAGCGCCAGCGCCTTGCCGGTTACGAACTTGGTCTGCGGCATCGCGCCTTCGGCCGCGTCGACCAGCAGGACCACGCCGTCGACCATCGAAAGGATGCGCTCGACCTCACCGCCGAAATCGGCGTGGCCTGGCGTGTCGACGATGTTGATCCGGGTCTTGTGGCCGTGATGATCGTCCCACTCGACCGAAGTGCACTTGGCGAGAATCGTGATCCCGCGCTCTTTTTCGAGGTCGTTCGAATCCATCGCGCGCTCTTCGACGCGCTGATTGTCGCGGAAGGTGCCCGACTGGCGGAAAAGCTGGTCGACCAGGGTGGTTTTGCCGTGATCGACATGGGCGATGATCGCCACGTTGCGGAGGCTCATAAGGGTGTCCGGTGTTTTAAGAGAATGAGGTTGGGCGCGCCGATAGCGCAAATGCTGCGTCGCGGAAAGGGTGGAAGTCCGGGACCCGCAAAACGACCGTCAGCACAGTCACTCCCAAAATGAGTCATTTTCGCTACGTTAACCCTTTCGTTACCCCTCGACCTGCAATATCATCGAAAGCGGGGGGTCGCATGAAGCTGTTCGAATTGCTTCATAATGTTGTGGAGGGCATGGGTCAGGGGCAGATCGCGCCTGGCGGCCTGCGATGGCCAAAATCCCAACAGGCGACCGAGGCGCACCAGCAGCCGAAACGACGCAGGCCGGCGCATATCACCGAGCTTTCCCGTCATGAAGTACTCCGCAACGTCGCCAAGGTGATGGTCCAGGCTCGGCAAACCGGGCCCCGCGCCAAAGACCTTTGCTGGCTGCTCGCGGATTCGGAAGACAGGATCCTGCTCGTGATGCAAAGCGGCAAGGCGCTCGACGAAGGGTTTTTCAGCTGGATCAGCAACAGCCCCGGCTTTGACAGGACTGCGATACGACGGGCGATGCGATCGAGCCGCAAATCCCGCTACACCGTTTGGCAGAATGACATGATCGCCGAAAAGGCATCGAAGACGCGCTGACGCGCGACGCCAGGCCTCATTCCCTCGTCGCAAAGTCACTTGCACGCGATACTGCGTGGGTGCAATTTGACAACGTTAGTAGTGATCTTCGGCTACACGCGAAGAACGCGCGGCGCGAAGGCACCTGGAGAGGTCCAATGAAGCAGCGGTTCAACCTTGTCGGCGTACTGGCGCTATGCGCGGCGGCATGCGGTGGCAGTGCGATGGCGTCGAACGCCCCGCCTCCCGCGCCCGATCCGCTACCCACTCCCACCTCCGCCATGCCAGTCTATGTTCCCGTGGCCGCCGCGCGGCCGACCGCCGGAATCGCGCTGCCGCTCGGCAAGTGCGTCAATATGGGCAACCATCTCGAGCCGCCCAAGGAAGGTGAATGGGGCCGCGCGATAGCCGATGATGATTTCACCATCATCAAGGCCGCCGGCTTTGCCACGGTACGTCTGCCAGTGCGCTTTTCAGCGCATGCGCTGGCCGCGGTACCCTACACGATCGACGCGGCGTTCATGGCGCGCGTCCATCATGTCGTCGATCTCGCGACCACCGCTGGGCTCAACATCATCATAGACCTGCACAATTACGATGAGCTGTTCACTGACCCCGACGGCAATACCGCGCGCTTCGCCGGGCTGTGGAAACTGGTCGCCGCGGACTTCGCCAAGGCGCCGACCAGCGTCTGGTTCGAGCTGAGCAACGAACCGCATGACAAGCTGACGAACAAGAACCTGCTCGCAGTCTTCAACCCAGCACTCGTCGCGATCCGGCTGACCAACCCGACCCGGCCGGTGATCGTCGGTGGCGAAGGCTATAGCGGAATCGGCAGCCTCGCGACGCTGCCAATGCCGGCCGACCCGAATGTCGTGCCGACCTTCCACTCCTATGATCCCTTCATGTTCACGCACCAGGGCGCGACCTTCATCAAGCCGACGCCGCCCCTCGGCCGCACCCTTGGCAGCCCGGCCGACATCGCCGAGTTGAACGGGAATCTCCAGGCGGTCCGCAACTTCATGACCCGCACCGGGCGCGTGCCATTCATGGGTGAATATGGGGCAACCGACGATCCGGCGGTTCCGGTGAGTGCGCGGATCAAATATTATCGCATGATGACCTCGGCCTATGCATCGATCGGCGTGCAGAGCTGCGCCTGGGCCTATACCAACACGTTCAAGCTCCGCGATGGCCGCCATTGGGTTCCCGGCCTTGTGGAGGCGATCCAGACCACGACAACGCTCCGCTAGAAGCGCCGGGCCCTGAATCCGGACTATTACAGGGCTGTGCCGGGGCCGCGATTCAACCGCATCGCTGGATCGGTCATAGGATAGGCACGGGACGTCTCAGAAGCCCGAACCGCTCTTTCTTATGGTCTGGCTTTTGAATTCTGCGCGCGGCGCCACGGATGGCGCTTGCGCGGCGAATTTCCCTGTTATTCCCTGTTATTTCCCTGCTCCGCGCCGAGCAGGCTGATGCGAATGTTGGTAAGACATTGTAACAGTGACAAATTAGCAAAACTTGACTGGAGACGGCGTCGAGAAAAAAATCAAATTCCCTGTTATGGGCGGCATAACAGGGAATTTGCGCGCTGACGGTCAGGGTTGGCTCGGGTGCCAAACTGTCGAGCGAGCGAGCCCGATTCGAGGCACGCCGCTATACATCAGCCTCAGGCCTGCTCGACACAGTATGAGACCCCGCCACACACCTGATTGCGCGGCGATTACGGCAGCAACCGCACCATCACCACACCGTGGGGCGCAACGGTCGCCTTGAAGCTCCCCGCCGATCGGCCAAGCGACTTGTGCGCCCACAGATCGCGCACTTCAGCCTTCAGGCCGCGCGGATAGCCGAGTTCGGTCCAGTCGACTGAAATCTCGGCAGGCGCCGTTCCCCGGTTGAACAGAATCACCGCGCGACCGCCATCCGCGAGCGGCCGCGCCCAAACCTCTTGGTCCCCAGTCTTGCGAACACGGTGACCTTGCGCGCCGAGTGGATCCTGGTCGATCGCGATCACGTCCTTGTTGAGCAGGATCGCCGCCGTTTCCGGGCTCATGTTCGCGATGTCGTTTCCGGCCATCAGCGGGGCCGCCATCATCGCCCAGAGGCTGAAATGGGTGCGATATTCGATGTCGGTCATACCGCCATTGCCGATCTCGAGCATATCGGGATCATTCCAATGGCCAGGACCAGCGAAAGACCAGAGCGGCTCGTTGAGGTCAACGATATCCAGCATGCTGTGCGCCCATGAATGCGCCTTGTCATTGGCCGAATAGCTGTCCCAGATGTCCCCGGTGGTGCGCCAGAGATTGCCGATCTTGCTGCCCCATAGCCAGGGCCGGTTCTGGCCCCATTCGCACATGCTGAACACGATATCGCGGCCTGTCGAACGCAATGCGCCCGCCATCAGCGCATAAGCTTCCTCGGCATTGCGGCTGCCGGTCGAGCACCAGTCATATTTCAGATAATCGACGCCCCAGCGGGCATAGGTGATCGCGTCCTGATATTCATGGCCCTGGCTGCCGGGATGGCCGCCGCAGGTCTTCATGCCGGCGTCGGAATAGATGCCGAACTTCAGGCCCTTCGAATGGATGTAGTCGCCGAGCGCCTTCATACCGGAGGGGAATTTCTTGGCATCCGCGGTGATGAAGCCATTTTCGTCGCGCGGGGCGTGCCAGCAATCGTCGATCACCACATAGCGATAACCGGCGTCGCGCATGCCGCCCGCCGCCATCGCGTCAGCAACGGAACGGACGATCTTCTCATCGACATTGCAGCCGAATTTGTTCCAGCTGTTCCAGCCCATCGGCGGGGTGAGCGCGAGACCGTTCGCGGTGAGCGCTGGATCGCGCGACGGCGGAATGTGATTGGGATCGATCACTTCCTGCGCCGCTGCCGGCAACGCACCGATCAGCCCGGCGAGCATTGCCCAGGCCAATGCCATGCGCGCCGCACGACGTGTCCATCCAATCATGATTTCCCTCTCCCTGGCCCTTTCGGCTATTGTGGGGCGTCACCTGGCGTGTGGCAAATGATTTATCATACTTTTCGGTAAGGGGTTCGTGACAGGCGTATTAGTTGTGTGATACACTTGAAGCGCGCTCGAATAGCCGTCATCTAGGCGGCAACAGCGTGGAGACAGTGATGGCGACCGAGACTGAGACAGCGACGACCGATCTGGTGCTGACCCCACCTGAGCCGGTCCCTGCCCTTGCGCCTGAAAAAGCGGTGGGGCTAGTGCCGATCGACGACACGAAGCGCACCCAGCTTCAGGAGCGCGTCGAGACCTTCATCGACGATCTGGTCGCACAGGACGTGAACAGCCCCGAATTCGGTAAGCGAGTCGATGCGATCAGCGCGATGGGCCAGAAGGAAATCCGCGAGGCGGCCGGCCAATCGAACCGTTTCCTCGACCGGCCGGTCAAGGCGATGGACCAGGAAGGCAGCGTCGGCAGCGATCTTGCCGAGCTGCGCCGCACGATCGAGGATCTCGATCCCGGCAAGCGCGGCGACCTGCTTGCGCCGCAAAAGCTGTTCGGCATCATCCCGTTCGGCAACAAGCTGCGCAATTATTTCGACAGCTACAAAAGCTCGCAGACGCACATCGCCTCGATCCTGAAGTCGCTCCAGGGCGGCAAGGACGAGTTGCTGATGGACAATGCGGCGATCGACGTCGAGCGCTCCAATCTCTGGAACGCGATGGGCCGGCTCGAGCAGATGATTGTGCTGTCCAAGACGATGGACCAGAGGCTCGAGGACAAGGCCAACGAGCTCGACCACACTGATCCGGCCAAGGCCAAGGCGATCCGGGAGTCAGCGCTCTTCTATGTCCGTCAGCGCACCCAGGACCTGCTCACCCAGATGGCGGTGACGGTGCAGGGCTATCTCGCGCTCGACCTCGTCAAGAAGAACAATGTCGAGTTGGTGAAGGGCGTCGACCGCGCCTCGACCACCACTGTCTCCGCCCTGCGCACCGCGGTCACCGTGGCGCAGGCGCTGACCAGCCAGAAGCTGGTGCTCGAACAGATCACCGCGCTCAACACCACGACCGCGAACATCATCGATTCGACCGGCAAGCTCCTGAAGAGCCAGACCGCGACGATCCACGAGCAGGCAGCGAGCGCCACCATCCCGATCGAGGTGCTGCAGCGCGCCTTCCAGAATATCTACGATACGATGGACACGATCGACGCCTTCAAGCTCAAGGCGCTCGATTCGATGAAGACCACGGTCAATCTGCTCGGCACCGAGGTCGAGAAGTCGAAGGGCTATATCGCCCGGGCCGAGGGCGCCGCGCAGAACGCAGGCGCGGGTGGCGAAACCTTCAAGCTGGAAGCCGTGTAACATGACCGACGTCGATCGCCAGATCGCGCGCAGCAACGAGTTCCTCGATCGGTCGCGCGAGCGCGCGCTGACGCAGCGTCAGCTGCGGCGCCGGAACACCGGCCTCGCCAGGCGCGCCGGGCTCATCGTCGGCGCAGATCTCGCGATCGTGATCGCCGCGATCGTGGTCGGCTGGATCATGCCGCTCGGCATGGGCGGCGCGCTGCTGGTCGCGGCATTGCTGGTGGCGGTGACCTTGCTGCTCGCCTTCGTGTCGCTCGAAGCGCCGGTCACGCCCGAGAAGCTCGTCGAGGTGCCACTCAAAGTCTTGCCGCTCAGGACCGAGCAATGGCTCGAGACCCAGCGCCCAGCCCTCCCCGCGCCGATGCAGACCCTGCTCGACGGCATCGGCGTGCGGCTCGAGATGCTGGCGCCGCAGCTCGCAACGCTGAACGAACAGGAGCCCGCGGCCGCCGAGGTGCGCAAGCTGGTCGGCGAGCAATTGCCCGAGCTGCTCAAGGGTTATGCCCGGGTGCCGCAACCGCTGCGCACTGTCGAACGCAACGGCAAGACGCCCGACGCACAGCTCGCCGAAGGGCTGCAGCTGATCGACCGCGAGATCAGCGAGATGTCGGCGCAACTTGCCCAGGGCGATCTCGACAGCCTCGCAACGCGCGGCCGGTTCCTTGAGATCAAATACCGGGATGATGACGCGATGGGGAGCTGAGCCCTATTTGCCGGCCTCGATGGCCATCGTCCCCGGCGCCTCGTCCCGCATTGAGGCCGCAACTGTCTCCGCAGCGGCCATCACCCGCAGCACATTGCCGCCGGCGAGTTTCGCGACATCGGCATCGCTCCAGCCGCGCCGCATCATCTCGGCGAGTAGCGCGGGATAGGTCGTGACGTCCTGAAGCCCGACAGGCAGTTCGTTGCTGAGGCCGTCAAAGTCCGAGCCGAGGCCGACATGGTCGACGCCCGCGACTTTGGCGATATGCTCGACATGATCGGCGACCTGGGCGAGCGTTGCCGGCGGCTTGGGATTGTCGACCTGCCATTGCTTCAGCGCCGCATCGGCCTTGTCTGGCTGGCCGATATAGAGCCCGCCAAAAGGCGGTGTGTTGAGCCGCGCTTTCTCCGCCGCGAACTCGGCCGACCAATGCCGCGTCACGTCCGACACATAATTGGGCGCGAAGGCGACCATGACGACACCGCCATTCGCCGCGACCAGCTTCAGCACGTCGTCGGGCACGTCGCGAGGATGATCAACCAGCGCCCGCGCGCTCGAGTGCGAGAAGATCACCGGCGCCTTCGACACGCGCAGCGCCCCGCGCATCGTCGCCTCGCTGACATGGCTGAGATCGACCAGCATGCCGATCCGGTTGAGCTCATGCACCACCGCCTCACCCGCGGGCGTGAGGCCATTATGCTTGGGGTTGTCCGTCGCAGAATCGGCCCAGTCGATGGTGAGCGCATGCGTGAGCGTCAGATAGCCCGCGCCGAGATCGTGATAGGCACGCAGCACGGAAAGATTGTCGGCGATCTGCCCGCCCCCTTCGACGCCCATCATCGAAGCGATCCGGCCCGCCTTGTGGATGCGGCGGACATCAGCGGCGGTGCGCGCGAGCTCGAAGGTTGCCGGATAGCGCGTGACGATGGCGCGGACGAGATCGATCTGCTCGAGCGTCTCCTTCACCTGTTCGAGCGGCGGCAGGCCCGGCGAGACAAAGACCGACCAGAATTGCCCGCCGACCTTCCCCGCGCGGAGCCGCTCGATATCGGTGTTGTAACGCTTGTCGCCCGTCGCCGGCAGGTGCGTGAGGTCGATCGTCCAGCGCTTGTCGCCCTCGCGCTCGCGCAGCGTCTCGGCCCAGTCATTATGGCCGTCGATCAGAGGCGTCGCCTTCAGGACCCGTGCGACGCGAGCCGCGTAGTCGGGCTCGGCGGCGGCGGGGGCTGAGACGAGCGCGACAAGCGCGGCGGTGGCGAGGAGGAGCGGGCGCATTCGTGGAGCGTACGGGGCGTGCGGGGAGTGGGCAAGCGGCGTCCCCTTATTCCTCCCCGGAACGGGGAGGAATTAAGTGGTAGCCGCTTTAGCCCGCTCCGCCAGCCGTTCCACCGCCGCCGCATGGATCCCCGGAGCCGTCGCCAGCACGCCGAAAGCCTGCGCACTCGGCGTATTGAAGTGGAGCGGCTTGCCGAACGCATCGCTCACCGCAGCGCCTGCTTCGCTCGCGATCAGCACGGCGGCGGCGATGTCCCATTCATAGCCCCAGCGGAGCGTCGCGACGAGATCGGCCTCGCCCGCCGCGACCATCGCGATGCGGAGCGCGATCGAGTTGGGCTTGCCGATCGCGACCAGATCCTGATCGACCTTGGGCAATACGTCAGTCGGCACGCGCGAACCCGCAAACACAGTGCGATCCCCGGCATATACCAGCTCACCGTTACGGGTCGCTCCCCGCCCCGCCTCAGCCCGCCACACTTCGTCCCGGGCAGGCGCATCGAGCACGCCGATCAGCGGCTGGCCGCCCTCCACCAATGCGATCGAGACGGCCCAGCCCGGACGGCCGCGCACGAAGTCGCGGGTGCCGTCGATCGGATCGACCACCCAGAGCCGCGACTGGGCGAGCCGATCGGCATTGTCGACCGTCTCCTCGGACAGCCAGCCGGCATCGGGCAGCAACGCCGTCAGGCGACGCCGGATGAGGTCATTGACGTCGAGATCGACCTCGCACACCGGATTGCCCGGGCTCTTTTCCCATTGCCGGAAGTCGGTGCGCCACTTCGACAGGGCAAGCGCGCTGGCTTCGCGCGCGATCGCCGCAATGGCGTCCGCCAGAACCTCAGCCACTCGCCACCGTCATTCCCTCGACGCGCAGGGTCGGCGCGTTGGTGCCGTAGCGGAATTCGAGATCGTTTGCCGGGGTGAGGTTGAGAAACATGTCCTTCAAATTCCCCGCAATCGTGAACTCGGCAACCGGCGTGGTGATCTCACCGTCCTCAATGAGGAAGCCCGCGGCGCCGCGGCTGTAATCGCCGGTCACGCCGTTTACGCCCATGCCGATCAGCTCAGTCACGAACACGCCGCGCTTGATATCGGCGATCAACGTTACGGGTGGGACGAGCCCGGCCGCGATATGGACGTTGCTGGTCGAGACGCCGGGGCTGCCACTGGCGCCGCGCGAGGCATGGCCGGTCGGCTCGAGCCCGAGCTGGCGGGCCGAGGCGCTGTCGAGCAGCCAGGTTTCGAGCATGCCGTGCGACACAATCTCGGTCGGCGAGACCGGCAGGCCCTCGCCATCAAAGGGCCGCGAGCGCAGGCCGTGCGGGCGGTGGGGATCGTCGCAGATGGTGACGCCTCTGGCGAAGACCTGCGTGCCGAGCGCGTCGAGCAGGAAGCTGGTCTTGCGCGAGATCGCCTGGCCTGAAATCGCCCCGATCAGATGCCCGATCAGGCTCGAGCCCACGCGCGGATCGAACACCACCGGCATCGCGCCACTAGCGACGCGGCCCGGATCGAGCCGCGCCACGGTGCGCTCGCCTGCCCGCGTCCCGATCACCTCGGGCGCCTCGAGCCGGTTGCGGTGGCGCGCCGAATGATAGGCGTAATCGCGCACCATCGACCCGCCCGTTCCCGCAAGCACGCTCGCCGAGAGGCCATAGCCCGATGCGGCATAGGCAGCGGCAAAGCCGTGGCTGGTGGCGAGCGCCCAGACCGAGCGCGACGCACTTGCGCCGCCGCCTTCGCTGTTCGACACGCCGGCCACCGCGCGCGCCGCGTCTTCCGCGGCCAGCGCGGCTTCCTTCAGCGATTCAGGCGATGCCTCGCCGCCATCATCGAGGTCGAGATGGGGCGGCGCGCCGCGAAGCAGGCGATCCTCAGGCGCAAGCCCGGCCCAGGCATCCTCGGGCGCCTCGCGCGCCATTGCGACCGCGCGCTCGGCGAGGATGGTGATCGCGTCGCCCGAAAGGTCGGAGGTCGAGACACTGGCCGAGCGCCGGCCCACGAAAACGCGCAAGCCCAGCTCGGCATTTTCGGACCGCCCGACATCCTCGAGCGCGCCAAGGCGGATCGAAACATCAAGTGACGTGTCGTCGGCGAACACTGCATCGGCTGCGTCAGCGCCGGCGGCCTTGGCGCGGGCAACGATATCCTGAGCGCGATCGCGCGCCTGTTCTACGGTAAGCATGGCGCGGACTTAGGGATGCGCAGGCCCAACGTCAAAGTGCCGATGACACGCCAACGACGAGGCAGGCCGCAAACATCAGGAAGCCGGCGAACCGGTTCGAGCGGAATCGGGCGAGCGCATTGTCGCCATTGTCCGGAACCAACGTGGTGACCTGCCAGACGAAATGGAGCGCGACCGGGAGCAGGGCAGCAAGCGCGACAGGATCGGGGCGGACCTGCCAGATCGCGGCGGCCCAGAAGGCGAGCGCGACCAGGTAGAGGATCGCGACACCCTCCCGTACCCGGCGGCCGAGCCGGCGCGCGGACGAGCGGATACCGACCAGTGCGTCATCCTCCCGGTCCTGCAGCGCGTAGATGGTGTCATAGCCGACCACCCAGGCGATGGTGCCGGCATAGAGCAGCCACATCGCGTCGATCAGGTTCATCCAGACCATCTTGAACATCAGGCCGTTGGCAGCCGCGAAACCGACTACTGCCCCCGATCCGAAAACCAGCCCGAGCCAGAGCTGGGGCCACCAGGTGATCCGCTTCATGAACGGATAGATCGCGACCAGCGGAAGGGTGCAGAGCGCATAGAATTTGGCATGGAAGTCTATGCGCCACCACACCGCCAAACCGATCGCGACCAGGGCGAACAGCCAGATCCACGCCGCGCGCAACGAGACCTGGCCGCTGGCGAGCGGGCGGTTGCGGGTGCGCTCGACGCTTGCATCCAGCTTGCGATCGGCAATGTCGTTATAGACGCAACCCGCCCCGCGCATCGCGATCGCGCCGATCAGCAGCCAGAGCAGCAGCCACCAACTCTCATAGGGTTTCCCCGACAGCGCGACGCCCCAGGCGCAGGGCCAGTAGAGCAGCCACCAGCCGATCGGCCGATCGAACCGTGCGAGCAGTGCGAACGGGCGGATGGATGCGGGCAGCATGCCGACAAGACCGCGATGCTGGCTGTCGGGCACGATTTCAGGCGTGGTCATGCCTCCGTCTCTAGCCCGATAGCAGCCGGCGGCAACCGCGATCGTCGCGGCAAGGCTAATGCTTGGCCGGTGCCGCCTCGGCAGCATTGTCGGGCAGCTCGGTCGCATTCGACACTGCGCTTTCATTGCGCAGGTCGGCCGCATGCTTGTCCAGGGCCAGAGGCGCGATCTGTTTTCCGGCGAGTTTATGGCTCCAGGGATTCATGCCCACGCAGTAACCCGACAGATTGCCGCATTGGCGGATCTCGCCGGTCTCGCCATCGACCACGACGATCACATTCTGATCGTCGGCGGTCAGAGCAGCCGCCTCGTCCTTCGGCTTGTCGGCAACGGCAATCTCGGACCACATCTTGTCAGCCGGATAGATGCCGATGCCCGTATAGCGGCCGTGATGAGGCTTGCTGTCGTCGCCACGCCAGTCAGCGCCCCCGTGACAACCGCCGAGCGCAAGACCCGTAAGCAGAATGACGCCGAGATAAGATGCTTTCATGCTTTCCTCCACCCGTCCAGGCGTGAAAGCATACCATGGAAGTAGGAATTTAAATCGCTCTTTCTTCGCCCTCAACGCGACGCGCCCGCCGTACACATGATCCACGCCGCGCCAGTGATCGAAAGCGCCACGAACATCATGGTCCATTCCAGCTGGCTGCCCGGCGTGGCAAAGACACGCGGCAGGTGAAGCAGCAGAACGATCAGCCCGCACATCGCTGCCAGCAGGGTCGCGGCGAGGCGGACACGGATACCGCTGACGAATGCGAGGCCGGCGGCGACATGGGCGACGCCCGTCACATAGGCCCAGAACAGCGGCGCCGGAATCCACCTCGGCACCGCCTGCGCGGTGATATCCGCATAGACGAAATGGCTGAGCCCGAAGACGAGCGGGCAGAGCCCGAACAGGATCCGCACCCAGACCAGCACCGGGCCGGTCCTCAGCCGCCGGACATATTGGAGCTGCAGGCCGGCGATGGCGAGCGCCGATATCTCCGCCACGCCGAGCAGCAAGCCGACCGACGGCTTGGCGAGAACGACCGGCACGTGAAGGGCAACCACCCACAAGCCGTACCACGAGGCGAGCATGATCGCGCCGAGCGTCGCGGTCCGGCGAAGCATGGTCGCGACACCACCAAGCGCAAGGATGACACCGCTGAGGATCGCGAGCGCGCCGTGCTGGGCAATGCAGGCCGGAACCGGCTGCCATTGAAGCGCGAAACTGGCAAAGACCAGGCCGATGATGCCGAGGCCGAGTGCGCCTGCGCCATAGGGTGCGCCGTCCGGATCGATCCAGCCCGATGGCGCGGCAGGTTGCGCGGCGACAGATTGATCGTTCATCGAGACCACCCCCATTTCCGTCGGGCTTCCCCGCCCGCTTCGTGCCGGAGGCTAGCAGGAATCGGGAGGGATGGAACATGCGACTTGAACCAGGATAGTGGCAAAGCGCATCGAAGGGACCGACAATGGAAATACGGCAGGACGATCCAGCAGCGCCTCATGTGGCCGATCTGCTGGCGCA
Source organism: Sphingomonas bacterium (assembly GCA_040006055.1). Taxonomy (GTDB): domain Bacteria; phylum Pseudomonadota; class Alphaproteobacteria; order Sphingomonadales; family Sphingomonadaceae; genus Sphingomonas. The sequence goes on from JBDTXU010000327.1 coordinate 17,302, forward strand.
TCATCTCCGGGAGTTGCAGGACGTGATGGCCGAACACGCCTTCGCCCTCGACGCGACTGGCTTGTCGGCATCGAACGTCACCTTCTGGACCGCCTGGCAGGGCGAGACGCTGGTCGGCTTTGGGGCCCTGAAGGAGCTGGACGCCACTCACGGGGAGGTGAAGTCGATGCGTGCCGCGCCGGCCGCACGCGGCACAGGGGTTGGGCGCGCCATGCTGGGTCACCTCGTGACGGAAGCCCGGAAACGGGGCTATGCGCGCCTCAGCCTGGAAACGGGAACGGCAACGCTGCACGCCCCTGCCATCGCGCTGTATCGTAGCGCGGGTTTCGTCTCCTGCGGCGCGTTCGCCGATTACCAGCCAAGCCCGCACAACCAGTTTCTAACGCTTGATCTGGCGATCTGAAGCCTCGGCTTGCGGGTGGCAATGAACTAGGGTCAATTCGATCGGCTTTACCCGTCATGCCGGACTTGTTCCGGCATCCATGTTTCCGCAAGCGCTTCAGGTGTTGCGTGTGCGGGACGATGGACCCTGGAACAAGTCCGGGATGACGGTGTGATTTAACCTGATCGAACTCGAATCTAATTGCTCAGCCCGTTCGCTGCCAGCTTCGTCACCGCAGAACGCAATAATGCTCTTGCATATCGGCGATGAAAACCGAGCAGCAGACGGAAGAACAGCGGCATGGTCCTGCGTCCTGTTTTTCGATCTGTCGCCGATGCGATGCCTGTGCCGAAAAAAAGTCGGGTGGCAGCGCCATGGCCAGCCTTTATTGGTTCCGCCATCAACCATGATCGCGTGCGCCCTTGATAGTCCAACACGAGCAGTTGATGGCGTTTCCGCCCCTCCACGGTCCAGGCGGCAAAGCTCTCAATTGAACCGGAGGCCAGCAGGCCGGCTTGCCGATCGGTCGAGGCCTTGGCTACGAGCCATTTCAGGATGAACCGCTCGATCTTGAACAGGCGGCTCGTGTAGAATGCCGTCACGAACTGCTGCTGCAAAACCTCACCGGCAACATCGACCGTGAAGCAATCGGTGTAATCGCCCTTGGCGTGATAGGCGAAGAGCAGCGAATGCTCCGGTAGCGGGCGCAGGACGGGCCGGTTCATATGGACTTTGCTCACATCATGCCTGCGGTTGACCAGAGAATGCCCGGCGGCGCATCTCTGCAATAGCGCGCGATCCGGCGTGTGCGAATGGGGTCGCGAGCGGCTGTTCCTTAACGCCGGTTTGTCGGCAAGCCTCCGCCGAATGTTGCGAAGGCTCGAATCCGCTCGCGCCCAACGGGTACCAAAGTCGCGATTTGATCCCTAAGAAGCCTGATGCCCGCCACCCATGCCTGGCCGCCGCAATCGACCCCGCGGCTGTTCGTCGAAACCGCGCTCAGCCAGGGCGTGCAGCTTCGCGTCGAGGGCTCGCAGGCGCATTATCTGATCGCGGTGATGCGGATGAAGCCGGGCGATCCGGTGAA
>JBDTXU010000328.1:0-3922 GCA_040006055.1 Sphingomonas bacterium
TTCGAATCACCGCAGACCGGTGCGATCAATTCCTCGCTCTCGGTCCTGTCGAGCTACAACCGGAGCTTCTTTTCGCTCCGCGGCCAGTATCGCCAAGGGCAATCGCGCGCGATCATCGCGCTCGATCGGACTAGCTTCAGTTTCAATGATATCGTCCAGCCCAGCGGCGCGATCGACCAACGGGACCGCGATCGGATCGTATGGCGCGCGACCGGCGAATATCAATATGCGATCTCCCCCAGCCTGTCGCTCTACACGCAGGGGACCTACAGCAGGATCGACTATAGCATCCCCTTGTTCACAGGCGTAGCCAATCGCAGTTCGCGTGGGTTTCGCATTGTCGGCGGTGTGAATTTTGACCTTGCGGGATTGATGCGCGGCAAATTGGGCGCCGGCTATGTCAACCGGAACTACACCTCCGCACTTTACCATGATGCGTCAGGCCTCTCTGTCGAGGCCGATGTGGAATTTTTCCCATCAGCCCTGACAACGATTGGCATTGGCCTTGGGCGTACCGTTGAGGATACCAGCATAGCGAGCACGAGCTCGTTCTTCGAAAACCGCATACAGCTGCGGATCAACCACGAGCTCCTGCAAAACCTGCTTCTCAACGGCGCAGTCGAATATCGGCGTCAGATTTATCAGGATTCGCCGAACCGGAATAATTTCTATCAAGCCACCGCAGGCGCCACCTATCTCTCTTCCCGGACGATTTCCTTGAATGGATCTGTCAACTACCTCCGGCGGACAACGTCGGGTTTCAGTAGCGGGTTTGATGAATTTCGGGTCCAGCTCGGCGTTACTTTTAAACGATAACAACACATTGCTGCCAACGCGCCAAAACCAGGGTGACTAAGTAATCATGAAAGTCAATTCCGATATTGAAGCTGACGAGGGCGGGCTCTCGAGCATCGTTGGACGAATTCGCCAAGTCTTGCTCATGCGATGGCTGACGCTCGTGATAGTCTCGGTTGCGGTGTTCGCGCTTGGTGCTGGCCTGGTATTGATGCTCTCCCCCAAATACACCTCGACCACGCATGTCCGGATCGACCCGTCGCGCACGCCCGTGGCGGCGGAGCAGCAATCGGATAGCCAGTCGCTTTCGCCCGAGGCGATCGAGACCGAAGTCACGATGATCAAGTCGGCAGACATTGCGCGTACGGTCGTTCGCAAATTGCGGCTGCTCAATGATCCTGAATACAACAAGGCAAGTGCCTCAAATCTGGCGATGTCGCCCGCTGACCGCGAAACATCGGTCGCCGCCGCCCTCCTTGACCGGCTCGATGTCAATCGCGCCAAGTTGAGCTACATCCTCGGCATCTCCTTCACCTCGAAGGACCGCCTGAAGTCGGCAACCATCGCGAACGCTTTTGCCAATGAATATCTTTACGCCAAGGTCGGCTCCAAGACCGATGCGGCGGGCAAAAAAGCGACCTTTCTCAAGACCCAGCTTGATGCGCTGAGCGCCGACATCCGGGCGAAAGAAGCGCAGTTGGCATCGTACCAGGGGCAGGTTGGCATTGTCAGCGGTTTGACGTCCAATGGTGGATCGACCGGCACGATCGTCGATCAGCAGATTTCCCCGCTTTCCGCGCAGCTGGCCGAGGCTCGGTCCGAGGCGGCTCAGGCAAATGCCGTACTCAGCGCGGCGCGCAGCCAGCAGGCGCGCGGCGGGATCGATACGGTTGCCGACGTACTTGCCTCACCTGTGATCGGGCAGTTCCGGACCCAGCGTGCGGAAGCGCTACGGGATCTTGGCGACGTGTTGTCTCGCTACGGGGAAAAACATCCGGCGACGGTCGCAGCCCGGTCCAAGGTCGCGGATGCCGACGCTCAGCTCAAGGCCGAAGCCGAACGCATCATGTCGTCGCTGCAATCGCGTGCCGGGGCCGCCAGTGCGCGGCTCGCCAGCCTGGAAGGGTCGATGGGCCGACTCGCAAGCCAGCAGGCCTCCAATGCGCGAAGCGCGGTGCAAGGCAAGAGCCTCGACGCCGAGGTCACCACCGAGCGCGCGCAATATGAGAAGCTGTCGCAAAACCTGCTCGACATGCAACAGGCAGCGACCAACCAGATCGCCCAGGCCGAGGTTATCGATGTCGCCACGCCGCCTTTGCGTCCTACATCGCCCAATAAGCCACTGCTCCTCGCGCTGGTATTTCTTGTCGCGCTTTCAGCTGGCGCCTCGACGGTAGCGGTGCAGGAGATGCTCGTATCGGGCCTGCGCTCGGCCGCCGACGTCGAAGAGCGGCTCGGCCTGCCGCTGTTGGCAACGATCCCGAAGGAGCGCCACAAGCGCCCTGCGGATCTGCTGCTCGAAAAGCCCACCTCACTCTTCTCCGAATCGATGCGCATAGCGCGCGCATCCATCATGGGTGTGAGAGGCACGAGCGCGCCGCAGATCGTCGCCATTACCTCGGCACTGCCCAGTGAGGGCAAGACGACGACGGCATTGGCGTTCGCGCGCACGCTGGCAGTCAATGGCCAGCACACGCTGCTGATCGACTGTGACGTGAGACGCGCGGTGCTGCGCCAGCTGGTTTCCGATCAGAGCACCAAACCCGGCCTCGTCGAACTGCTTCACGGCAAGGCGAGCCTGGACGATACGATCGAGGCAAGCGGCGTCGAAAATCTCGATCACCTGCTCGTAAAGGAACCCTTCTTCAGTTCCGGCAACCTCTTCGGCGACGGCAAGATGGAGCAGATTCTGGCGGGGCTGCGCGGCCGCTATGAGGCGATCGTGCTCGATCTTCCTCCCATCATGGGCTTGGCTGATGGCCGCTTCCTCGCGGTCATGGCCGATTCCGTCGCGTTGGTCGTGCGCTGGGATGCGACGCCAGCCCAGGCTGCGTCGGCCGCCCTTGCATCGCTCCAATCGGATGGCGCCAAGATAGCGGGCGTGATCTTCACCATGGTCGATTCAAGCGCTGAGGCGGTGGGAAGCCTGTACTATTCAAAGAAATATTCCGGCTATTATCAGCAGGCATGACGCAGGAGGCGTCGCGGAGCGCCTCATCAACACGCTTATGCTGGGTGCCCTTGCGGCTGCGGCAAGTGTCTCGGGTTATGTGCTGGCCCAGGAACATGTCGCCGCGTCCGCCGAAGCTCAGCTGAGGGATCAAGCCGCGGCGTTCGACGCCGGTACGGTCAATCTCCCGCCAACCCACGCGCCCCAAAACGCAGTCCCGCGGGTGCGTTTCGCCGATGCGCTGATGTCGGCGCGCGTCGCACAACGCCTTGCCATTGGAGATGCGCGCCGCGCGCCCCTGCTCGATCGCGCCGCGGCCGAGCTCACCACGCTACAGAGCGCACGCCCCTATTGGGGCGAACGCGCCGCTACCCTTGCCTTTGTCGAAATGTTGCGCTCTGGCGATGCCTCGCCGACGGCACTGCGGGCGCTGAGTGAGAGCTATCGCGAGGCCCCCTATCTTCGCCAGTCGGGTAGCTGGCGCGTGGAATATGGGTTGCGCCAATGGGAGCAGCTGGATGCCGAAACGCAGGCCCACCTGCTCGACGAAGCGGTCTGGCTCTCACGCGACGACGTCAAAATTCTAAACGGGATGCTCGATGCCATGCGGGGCACGCAGGCCTATCGCGGGTTCATGACCAGATGGGTCATCTCCCGCCGCGACGACGCCGATTTCGGGCCGATTGATGGCCTGCCCCCACAATGATCCGGCAAGAAACATCGCGAGGGTAACCGGCGCAGGCATGTCGAGGACAATATCCACCATCGCGCAACTGACCAGGACGATCAACAGCACCACGACAAGAACGTGATCGCGCATCCAGCGGCCGCGCAATGACCGAGTCATCTGCACGGCGCCCGCACCAACGGCCGACAGCAACAGCGTGAGATAGGGAAGGCCACCCTGAAGCATCAGCTGCAGGAAGAGATTGTGCGGCGAATTCCACGCCCAGTCGG
>JBDTXU010000329.1:0-3437 GCA_040006055.1 Sphingomonas bacterium
GGCCGCGATGGACGCGGGTGAAGGGGGCGACGAGGATCTTGGAGAGATGGCCGTACCGGGTCTGGATGCCCTTGCCATGGTTGATTTCGACCATGTTGCCATAGCCACCAGCGCGCTCGGCGCGATCGATGATGCCGTCCGCGGTTGCGTAAATCGGCGTGCCGACCGGGCCGGGGATATCAACACCGGCGTGCATCGCGGCGGTACCGCGGAACGGATCGGAGCGGACGCCGTAATTGCTGGTGAAGGCGAGACGCTCGACCGGGAAGGCCGATGGGATCGCGATCACGCCCTGCTCTAGCGAATCGAGCTTCTTCCAGGTCATGAACAGCGAGCGGAACTGCATGTCGGCGCGGAGGTCGGCCTCGGCCTCGACGCTGTCGGCGGCTTCGAAGGGGCCGCCCATCGCGACGACCTTCGGCGCGAAGCGCTCGGGCGTAAGGCCAAGGCTGCGAACATGGGCCGCGGCGGTTGCGTAACGCTGCTCGGCAGCCTGACGGGCCTTCACCGCCATGCTGAGCTGACGCCGCTCGATCTGCTTGAGCGGGGCAACGACATCGGCGGCGAGCTTGTCGGCGGCGGGATCGACGGTCGGCACCGCCATGGAGAGCTTGCGGGCATCGGCCTTGCCGGAGAGGACAGCGGCAATCAGCGCCTGATTATGTTCGACGCGGGCGGCATGGGCTTGCGCCGCCGCCTTGATGGTTTCGACATCGGCCTGCATCGCGGCGACCTTCGCCTGCATCTGCGCGACCTTGGCTTCGGGCGAGAGGGGCGCACCGACGACACCGCTGAGCGCAACCGCGCCGACCGCTGCCTGGGCGACGCCATAAGCCGAGAAACACAGGGTAACCGCAGCGACGCCAGCCATCAGGGCCTGGGTGCGGCCTGCAATGCTGAAGCGGCGAAGATCACGCCCGTCGTGAAAAATAAAGTCCCGGGTGGTGAATTGCGTCTTCAGCCGCGACAACATCTGCGCGCTGGACGCCATCGAAATTTTGTTCATTGAACCCCGACGATCAATCTCGCGATGCCGGAAAATCCGGCTCTCGCCCCAAAATCGTCCGGGTCGAAGCCCCTCCCCGCTCCGGACATGTCGCAATTGACCTAGTTTTTCACACGGCAGCAAGGGCCGCGTAATATTCTCGCGTCAAACCGGCTGAGTCGCGCGCTGAGTCGTTGAATGGCGGCTTAATCAACCCGCGATGATACGTAGAGACCAGAGACCGCCAGTGTGATTCGGCGGCGAATCCCTTGGCGGCACAGGCAAATTCGAACCATTTGGTGCCGGCGCGGACATGCCGGATCTCGTCGGCGAAGATGCGCGACAGGATGCGCGCGCTGGCTTCATCCTGCGCCGATGTGAAGCGTGCGATCGTCTCTGGCGTCACGTCGAGGCCGCGTGCTTCGAGCACCATCGGCACGACCGCGAGCCGCGCGAGCGGATCATGCGCGGTGGCCATCGCCGATTCCCACAGCCCGTCATGCGCCGGCATCGCGCCATAATGGCTGCCGAGCGTTTTCAGCCGCCGATCGAGCAGCGCGAAATGCATCGCCTCGTCGGCACCGACCGAAATCCAGTCATCGACAAAGGCGCGCGGGAAATCGCCACCGAACCGCCCGGCCATGTCGAAGGCGAGGTCGATCGCGACGAACTCGATATGCGCCAGCGCATGCAGGAGCGCGATCCTGCCCCGCTCCGAGCCGCCCTTGCCGCGCCGGGGCATCCGGTTGGGGGCGAGCAATTCGGGCGTCGTGGGCCGTGCGGGCCGATCGGGCATCGCCGTGTCGAAACGGTGGTCGAAGGCGCCGCGACACCAGCCTCGCGCGGTTTCGCGTGCGGCGCGGACCTTGGCCGCCGGATCAGCCGTTTCCAGCACCCGGCAAATGGCGGTGGCGATGGTGGGGATCAGCCGAGTTCCTTAAGCGCCTCGAGCACATCGATCACATGGCCCGGCACCCGGACCTTGCGCCAGACGCGAACAAGATTGCCCTGCGCATCGAACAGATAGGTCGAGCGATCGATGCCCATATAGGTTTTGCCGTAGAGCGATTTCTGCACCCAGACGCCGAAGGCATCCATTGCCTCGTTCTTGTCATCGCTGGCGAGCGGCACGGTCAGATCATATTTATCGATGAACTTCTGGTGCTTGATCGGCGTATCGCGCGACACGCCAAGAACTTCCGCGCCCTGGGCCCGAAACTCGCCGAGCAGCCGGCTGAAATCCTGCGCCTCGCGGGTGCAGCCCGAGGTATCGTCCTTCGGGTAGAAATAGAGGATGAAAGGCTTGCCGAGATAGTCCCGTAGGTTGAGCTTGCCGCCGTTCGGCGTGCTCAGTTCAATGTCCGGAAGCTTCCCGCCTTCGTCGATCGCCGCCGCCATCATCCGTCTCCCCGGCTTTCCGCCACCATTGCCCAAAAGTCCGAAACCTCCTGCCGGGTCGCCGCAAAGGACGCAACCACCGCATCCCAGTCGCTGACCCCGAGCGCGCGGGCGATCAGCGCGCGCGTCGCCGGCGCGGGCGGCTGCGCATCTGGTGCCACAAGGCGCAGTGTGACGAGCAGGCGGGTGAGGAAATTATGGGCGGCGGAAAGACCGGCCGGCGCCAGACCCAGCGCTTCCAGCTCTGTGATCGCCGCACCAAGATGCGGCGTGAAACCGGCGTGGTGAGTCAGCTGCACGACATGCACCGCGAATTCGAGATCGACGAGGCCGCCGGCCGAAAGCTTGGCGTCGAGCGGACCCCTGGGCGGCTTGTGCGCGGCCATCTCGGCGCGCATCGTGATCGCATCGGCGACCACGTTGCGCTCGGGCCTGTCACCGCGGAGCACGCTGTCAATCACCGCCTGGGTCGCCTCGCGCGCCGGAGCCGAGCCGAACACCGGCCGCGCCCGGGTGAGCGCCATATGCTCCCAGGTCCAGGCGTCTTCATGCTGATAGCGCGCGAAGCCGTCGAGCGAGACGACGAGCGGGCCCTGAGTGCCCGATGGCCGGAGCCGGGTGTCGATCTCATAGAGCGGACCAGAGGCAGTCGCCACTGAGAGCGCACCACTCACGCGCTGCGCGAGGCGGTTATAGTAAAGCACTGCACCCAATGGCTTTTCACCATTTGATTCCGCGCTGTAGTCGCCCGTGAAGAGATAGACGAGATCGAGATCGGAGGCATGGGTCAGTGCGCCGCCGCCCATGCGACCAAGAGCGAGAATGACCAGTTCGCTGTCGGGCACGATGCCGTATTTCGCGGTGAATTCCGCCACGGTCGCCGCGGCGAGCACGCCGATCGCTGCCTCGGCGACGCGCGCATAGCCCGCCGATACCTCGAGCGGATCGCCGACACCGGCGACGATCTGTGTGCCGAGCGCGAACCGTTTTTCGCCGACCACGCGCCGCACATGATCGAGCTGCGCCTGATAATCGCCGCCCGCTTCGGTCATTT
>JBDTXU010000330.1:0-10602 GCA_040006055.1 Sphingomonas bacterium
GCGATTTCGCGGCCAAGGTCGCCGCCTGAGCTGTTCGTCACCCCGGACTAGTTCCGGGGTCCACCGGGCCGCACACAGAAAGCCTGCGATTCCTGCGGAGGCGTGGATGCCGGAACGAGTCCGGCATGACGGAACGCGCCTCGATTTGCACCAGATCGATTTCGTCTCCGATTGCATAACCGCCCCCGAGGCATATCGTTTCGGCTCCAGCCCCTGCCTTGTGCGGCACGGGCCGAGCGCCGGCGACAGTGTATTTGTTGCCGATTCGATCAGGTCGGAGAGGCACCTATGAAACTATCACTCACATTCGGCAGACGCGGCGCGGCCGCGGCGGTTGCCGCCGTGGCTGGCATCGGCCTGCTCGCCGCCGCCAACGGCGCCAAACCCAAGCCGCCGACCCGCCCGGCCTATCTCGCCGCCTTCCCGAATTTCGCGCCGAACGTGACGCCGCAATTCCCCGGCGATGTCGATATCGCGCTCAAGACCGCGCTCGAAAAGGTCCAGAAATTCCCCGAGGTGCAGCGCGAGTTCGATCTCTATTCCTGGCAGATGTTCTTCGCGCTCAACTGGCCGACCAACAACCAGGGCAAAGCCGCACCGTCGCTCACCAGCACCGCCTTCGGCGCGCCGCACTGGACGCTCTGGCATAACAGCAGCTCGATTTTCCAGCCCGACGGCGCCACGCCGGCCGCTTGCGGGTTCAAATCCGGCACCCGTCCCCTTCTTCTGCGCCGCGATCTCAGCAAACCGGTCAGCCGCGGCCTCAAGGCCTTTTCGGCCGCCGCCACCGCCAATGCCGATCCGCGAGCGACGCGTTTCCTCGGCGTCATCTCGGCGGTCGGCGAACTCAACGCCTCCAATCTCAGCGACATCAAACAGGCGTTCAGCGGCCCGCTGGTCGATCAATATGGCGAGTTCGTCTATTACGAGATCATGATCGATCCGCAGGAGGTCGATTATCTCTGCGCCAATAATCTCTACAATATCAACGGCCAGGTCGCCTTCAGCCAGGGCGGCGGCAAGGTGAACATGCCCTTCGGCACCCCGCATCTCGACTGGAGCGGCTCGACCGAGCTGAAATTCGCCTGGCGCATCCTGCAAAATGGCAAGGATGATTTCAGCCGCTTCTACACCACACCCGCGGTCGTGATCGATCTCGGCCCCGACGGCCAGCAGGTCGAGCGCAAGGTGATGGTCGGCCTGGTCGGCATGCACATCGCACACAAGAGCTCGACCTCGCCGCAGTGGATCTGGTCGACCTTCGAGCAGGTCGACAATCTCGATGTCGATCCCGTCGCCCACCCCAATCTCAAGCCGAACTTCACGGATCCGGGCTGTCCGATCTGCACCGTCAATCTGCAACCGGCGAAGAGCAAGGACGGCGTCTATTCGCGTATCCCGACCCAGGCGTGGCGCGCCATCCCGATCCCGGGCGACAAGAAGGCGCTCAACGCCCAGATCCAGGCGTCGCTCCACCGGATGGGCAGCGTCTGGCAATATTATGAGCTGATCGACACGCAGTGGCCGACCCAGCCGAATGCGCCGCCTTCACCATGGGACGGCGGCCTGCCCGACGCGGTCACCAACAAGCCGGGCGGCCACCCGACGCCGGTGATGCTCACCAACATCACGATGGAAACCTATTTCCAGAAGGGCAACCAGCCCGCGTGCAATGGCGAGGAAACGCCCAGTTCCTACAAGGGCTGCGGAACGGACAAGGCCGCGCCGCCGGTCTGGGATGTCAAACTCAACAATCTCGGCCATCCGGTGAAGCCAGGGACCAACACCTCGGCCTTCATGACCGAGAGCTGCACCGGCTGCCATTCGTCTGCCGGTATCTACACCAGCTACGATCCCAAAACCGGCGACAACACGCAATCGGGCCAGCTCACCGGGGACTTCTCCTGGCTGATGGCCCAGAAGGCGAGCTACGCCAACGGCGCCCCACCCGTCGCGCCGCTGAAGGCGAAGGCGCGAGCGGACTAAAATCGCCTCTCCCCCCTCTCCCGCGTGCGGGGGAGGGGGAAACCTGTGCTTCGCCCGAAGGACAAGCCCATGCACGACAATCCATTCACCGGCAGCTGGACCTATCGCAGCTTCCTCAACGATCCCGGTATCGGCACGGCGTTCAACGATCTCGAGTTCGGCCGCGGCACGATCGTCATCGCCGAAGCGCCGATGGCGGTGCTCCGCGGCACGATCGGCGGCCCCGGCTGGTCGCTCGCGCTGAAGGGCTCGCGCGCTTATGGCAGTCCGATGCAGGTCCGCTTCCAGGGCGTCGGCGTGGTCGGCGGCGCGCAGTGGATTTATGATTATGAGGGCTGGCTGGTGCCGGACTGGCCCAATGGCGTGGGTCAGGTGCCGGCGATCGTCGGCTCGGTCATCCGCACCATCCCGCATCCGGGCAGCGGCCCGGGCGTCGTCAATCCGGCGGGCGTGGTGTGTTCCTTCTATGCTGTGAAAGCGACATAACCCCCTCCCCCAGCGCCGCACTATGGGCGATGCTGCCTTGATACATCTAACCGCTCCCAATTGACTTCCGCCGCGCCAACCGCAGGATGCGAGGCACTCACCCGGGAGAAGCTCGTGCGTCCTCTGAAATCCGCCTGTGCCATTGCGGCGCTGGTTCTCGGCGCCGTCGCGCCTGTCCTTGCCGGGCCGCTGCAAGTTACCACACCGGCCCCCTCCCCCGATGTCGCCACGGAATCGCCCTATATCGCCGAGGAAGTGATGGTGCCGATGCGCGACGGAGCAAAGCTGCAAACCGTCATCCTGCGCCCGCGCAACCAGTCCGGCCCGCTCCCGATCCTGTTTTCCCGCACGCCCTATGGCATCAACACGACGGCGCCCAAAACCGTGCCGAAGAACTGGGCCGCGTTCGAGAAGGATGGCTATATCTATGTGAGCCAGTCGATGCGCGGGCGCTTCAAATCGGACGGCGTCTTCACCCTCTCGACCGAGGTCCACCCGAACGATCCGAAGGCTGTCGACGAAGCCACCGACGCCTATGATGCGATCGACTGGCTGGTGAAGAATGTGCCGAACAACAACGGCAAGGTCGGCATGTGGGGCGTCTCCTATCCCGGCTTCGCCGCCGCCGTCGCGCTCGCCCATCCGCACCCCGCGCTGAAGGCGGTCAGCCCCCAAGCGGCGTGGATCGATTACTGGCAGAGCGACGATCTCCACCGCAACGGCGCGCTCCGCCTCAGCTATGCGACTGACTGGGTTTCCTCGCTTCAGCTCGACAAGAACGACAACAAGGAATTCCACTACGACACGTACGACACGTACGACTGGTTCCTGAAGGCCGGCCCGGTCGAGAATATCGACAAGCTCTATTTCAAGGGCAAGGTCCCGATGTTCACCTCGCTGCTCGACCATCCCAATTACGACAGCTTCTACACCGGCCAGCGCTGGAGCGATGCGCTCGGCAAGACAGTAGTGCCGACGCTCAACGTCGCCGGCTATTGGGACCAGGAAGATCCTTGGGGCTCCTGGCAGATCTATTTCAAGCAGGCGAAGAATGATCCCGATCATCTCGCCTCGATCGTCGCCGGCCCGTGGAGCCATGGCTATTGGCAGCGCCCGGCCGACAATCTCGGCCCGATCCCCTATGGCGTGCAGAGCGGCCAGCAATTCCAGGAGCAGATCGAGGCGCCCTTCTTCGCCTATTGGCTCCACGGCAAGGGCGAGAAGCCCGGCTCGGGCGTGAAGAGTTTCCAGAGCGGTAGCTGGACCTGGCACAGCTACAGCAGCTGGCCAGTTTCCGGCGCCGCCGCCGTCAGTCTCTATCTCCGCGCCGACGGCACCCTCTCCTATTTCGCGCCCGCCACGACTGACGGCTGCCGCGATTATGTTTCAGATCCGGCCAATCCGGTGCCGTTCCGCCAGCGGCCGATGGCGGGCACCTATCTCAGCCCGGACTGGCAATGGTGGGAGGCCGCCGACCAGCGCTTCCTCGGGGGCCGGCCCGATGTGCTGAGCTATATGGGCACGCCGCTGACGGAGAATCTCACCGTCACCGGCAGTGTCGCGGCCAAGCTGATGGCCTCGACCAGCGGCACTGACAGCGATTTCGTCGTCAAGCTGATCGACGTCTATCCGGACGACGAAGTGAAGGGCCACGCGCCGCTCCAGCCCGGGGACTATGCCAAGTCACTCAACGGCTATCAGCTGCCGATCGCGATGGACGTCCGCCGCGGCCGTTTCCTTGCCAACGACACAGCGCCGCAACCGCTCGTGCCCGGCAAGATCACGGCATGGGAGGTGCCGTTGCGCGAGCATGACCATGTCTTCCTCAAGGGCCACCGCATCATGGTCCAGATTCAGTCGAGCTGGTTCCCGGTCATCGATCGCAATCCGCAGAGCTTCGTGCCCAACATCGCCCGCGCCAAGCCGACCGACTTCGTCAAGGCGACTCAGAAGGTCTGCGCAGGCTCGAAGATCATACTGCCGGTCATAAGGTGATTGCATTATACGTAAAATACGGATAATATGCATTTATGAATCGTGTCACGGCAGGTGAGTTTCAGCGCGAATTTGGTCGCATGCGCAGCCTTGCGCAACGCGAGCCGCTCGTGGTCACCAACCATGGCCGCGAGGACCTCGTCGTCCTGTCAGCCCATGAATATAACCGTCTGAAACGCCGCGACCGCCAGGCCGTGCATGCCGCTGATATGCCGGATGCCGATCTCGCTTTGCTCGCCTCGGTTCAAATCCCGGCGGAGGCCAGAGCCTTCGATCACGAAGTCGAATAGAGATCATCGCCGGTGAAGGTCCCGCATGTCGGCGCGCTGATCCGCTATGCGTATCTATGGGCCGACGACGCGGCGCGTGGCCAGGAAGAAGGCGTTAAGGATCGGCCCTGCGCGGTTGTCATAACGGCAACTGATGAAGAGGGAGAGCGGCTGCTTTACGTTATGCCGGTTACGCATTCGCAACCGAGTGCCAGCGACCTCGCCGTGGAATTGCCGCCGGCAACCAAGCAGCGCCTCGGCCTTGATACCGAACGCTCCTGGATCGTGACGCGCGAGTATAACAGCTTCACCTGGCCCGGCCCGGACATCAGGCCGGACCCATCGGGCGAAATGATCATCGGAACCTTGCCTGCGACTCTGATCGAACGCGCGATCGCCAATCTGCGCGCCCATGCGATCGCGGGTCGGGTTGGCCGGGCTTCACCTGACTGAGGTGATCCAGGCGAACGGCCATGATTCACCCCGATCCGGTTACGCCTTACCGCTCAGTTCTTCAGCCGCCAGCCACTCTTGAAGATCCACCCAACCGCAACGAGGCATACGACCAGGAACAGCGCCGTCACGCCGAGGCTCACCCCCACGCTCACATCGCCCTTGTCGAAGAAGCTCCAGCGGAACCCGCTGACCAGATACACCACCGGGTTGAACAGGGTCACCGTGCGCCATGGCTGGGGCAGCATGTCGATCGAATAGAAGGCGCCGCCGAGAAAGGTCAGCGGGGTGATGAGCAAGGCGGGGACGAAGGCGAGCTGCTCGAAGCCCTTGGCCCAGATGCCGATGATGAAACCGAACAGGCTGAACGCAACGCTCGTCAGCACCAGAAAGGCCACCATCGCGAAAGGATGCGCGATGTGGAGCGGCACGAACAAGGCCGCGGTCGCGAGGATGATAAGACCAAGCACGATCGACTTGGTCGCCGCCGCACCGACAAAGCCGACCACCATCTCCATCGCGGTGACCGGCGCGGAGAGCAGTTCGAACACCGTACCAGTGAATTTGGGGAAATAGATGCCCATAGAGGCGTTCGAGATGCTCTGCGTGAGCAGCGAGAGCATGATGAGGCCCGGCACGATGAAGCTTCCGTAGCCGACACCGTCGACCGCGCTGATCCTTGATCCGATCGCGCCGCCGAACACGACGAAATAGAGCGAGGTAGTGATCACCGGCGTGACGAGGCTCTGCCACAGGGTCCTGAGCGCCCGGGCCATCTCGAAGCGGTAGATTGCCCAGATGCCATGGGTGTTGATGGTCATGCCGCGACCTCCTTGCGATCATGGCCGACAAGGTCGACGAAGATGTCCTCGAGCGAGCTTTTCGACGTCTCGAGGTCCTTGAAGCCGATATGCAGGTCGCCGAGCTTGCGCAGCAGCGAGGGGATGCCGGTGCGCTCTGCCCGCGCGTCGAAGATGTACCGCAGGCGCTTGCCCTCGTCCTCGATCTCGAGATGCCAGTCATCGAGCTCGGCCGGGATCGCGGTCATCGGCTCGATCAGCGAGATCAGCATCTGGCGTTTGCCGAGCCGCTTCATCAGCTCGGTCTTCTCCTCGACCAGGATCAGCCTGCCCTTGTCGATCACCCCGACCCGGTCGGCCATTTCCTCGGCCTCCTCGATATAATGGGTGGTCAGGATGATCGTCGTGCCGTTGTCGCGCAGCCGGTGGATCAGCTTCCACATGTCGCGGCGCAGGGAGACGTCGACGCCGGCGGTCGGCTCGTCGAGGAACAATATGTCGGGCTCGTGGCTCAGCGCCTTGGCGATCAGCACACGGCGCTTCATGCCGCCCGAAAGCTCCATGATCTTGCTGTTGCGCTTGTCCCACAGCGACAGGTCGCGCAGCACCTGCTCGATATACTCGTCATGCCCCGACCGGCCGAACAGACGGCGGCTGTAGCGGACTGTCGCCATCACCGTCTCGAACATATCGACTGACAGCTCCTGCGGCACCAGCCCGATCAGCCGGCGAGCAGCCTTGAAGTCGGTCTGCGCGTCATGCCCCATCACCGTGATCGTGCCCGAGGAGGGCGTGACGATCCCGCAGATGATGCTGATCAGTGTCGTCTTGCCCGCGCCGTTCGGCCCCAGCAGCGCGAAGATCTCGCCTTTGTTGATGTCGAGATCGATCGGCTCGAGCGCGCGCTGGCCGGAAGCGTACGTCTTGGAGACGCCAGCGACAGAAAGGATTTTTGTCATGAAGCCCCTTTGGTTGGGCCTCAGATAGGTTGGGGGCCCCGTCCCCGCAACCGCCGCTACAAGCGATCAGCTTTTGGTCCGCGCCACCGCGACCGCTTTCTGCAATTCCTCGAGCGGCAGCGCCGAGGAGATGATCTTGTCGCCGATAATCCAGCTCGGCGTGCCCGTCATCCCCATCTTGCGCGAAAGCTCCAGATTGGACGCGATCTCGGCATTCGCGCGCGGCGCGAGCGCCTTGGCCCGGGCCATATCGAGCCCGACCGACTTCGCCGCCGCCGCCATGCTCTCATTGGTCAGCTGACCGCCGGCGTAGAGCGCGTCGTGGAATGCCCGGAACTTGCCCTGCTCCGCCGCAGCGAGGCTGAGCCTGGCCGCGACACCGCTTTCCTCGCTGAGGATCGGCAGCTCGCGATAGACGATCCTGATCTTTGGGTCGCTCGCCAGCAGTTCGGCAATTGCCGGCAGGCTGGAGCGGCAATAACCGCAATTATAGTCGAAATATTCGACCAGCGTGACATCGCCCTTGGGGTTGCCAGCCCAGGCGCTGCCGAACGGCTCGAGGATCGCGCTGGCATTGGCCTTGACGATCTTGCCCGCCGCGCTCTGCTGCTGTGCGGTCTCGCGTTCACGCAGCACCTGCATCGCCTCGGGCAGCACTTCGGGATGGGCGAGGATATAGTCATGGACCACCACCTCCATCCGCCCGCGATCGACAGCGGTGAGCGACGAGGGGACAGCACGCTGGAACAGCCAGAAAGCGGCTGCCCCAATCAGCGCGGCAACCAGCGCCAGCCCGGCCAGGCCGAGCGGGTTTTTCGCAATGCGTTCGATCATCGCCGCCGCTTATATTTGTCGGGATTGTCGTCCATGTCGTTCTGCGCGGTCATCGCGATGTCCTGCGCGCGGATCCAGTCGCTGGTGTTGGGCGTGATGCCCGCCATTGCGATCTTCGCGCTATAGGCCGCGGTCCGGGAATCTCCCGTCAGGCTCGCCTGCTCAGCCGTTGCGAGCTGCGCCCGCGGCTCATCCCCGACCAGAGTATAAGCGGTGCCGAGCTGATACCAGGCAAAGGGATTGTCGTGGTCGCGCGCAACCGCCTGGCGCAGCACCTTCACGGCTTCAGGATAATGCGCCTTGTCCTCGGTCGCGATCAGCGCATGGCCGAAGGTCGTAGCGATCAGCGGCGCGTTGCGCGACACCTCGGTTGCTTCGCGCAGAGGTGCCAGCGCCTCTTGCGGCTTGCCCGCCTCGAGCAGGATCTGCCCTTTGATCTCGAGGAAATAGGGGTCGTGCGGCAATGCTTTCACCAGCGCCTCGGCTTCAGCATCGGCCTTGTCCGGGTAACCGGCCTTATGCCACGCATAGGCCCGCGCATAATGGGCGTAGATCGACTGGTCGCTCTCGGGGAAGTGGTTCAGCGTCTGCTGATAGGGCGCGACATAGCCTTCGAGCTTGGCCTGCACCCGCTTGAAGCGATCCTCCAGCGCCGGGTCGGGCGGCGTATTCCATGCCGGCGAGTTCATCACATCGGCGGTCAGGTTGGCGATGCGGTCGCCGCTCAGCGGATGGCTCTGCTCATAAGGGTCGATATTCTTGAGGCCGTACGCATATTCCTCGTTCTGAAGCTTCTTGAAGAAGGTCAGCATACCGCGCCCGCTGATTCCGCCCTGACGGAGGAACTTGGCGCCGGTCGCATCGGCGGTGGCTTCCTGGACGCGGCTATAAGCGAGGAACTTGCCCTGCCCCGCCGCCTGCCCGGCCGCGAGAATGCCCGCACCCGCATCGCCCGCGCCGGCCGCCATCGCGGCGATGCCGAGCACCATGCTGAGCAATGTTATGCCGATCGCGGGCCTGGCGCCGGCACCCTGCAGGATGACATGGCCGTCGGCGACATGGCCGAGCTCATGCGCGATCACCCCCTGGACCTGATTGGCATTGTCGGCTGCGTGGAGCAGCCCCGAATTGACATAGACCGTCTGGCCACCCGCGGTGAACGCGTTGATCGAATCGTCGTTGATCAGCACGACGCGGACATTGTTGGGTGACAGGCCCGCTGCGAGGACCAGCGGCCGCGACATGTCGTTGAACATCGCCTCGGTCTCGGCATCGCGCAGGATCGACTGCGCAGCCGCCGGCTGAGTCCAGACCAGGAGGGAAAGCGCGAATGCCGTGACGAGCCGCTTCATGGCCGACATATCGCCGAGATTCCTTCCGCAGGCAATCAGGGTGCAGACCCATTACTAATGAGGTCTGCACCCTCGAACGGCGCTCCGCCTGGCGGAAACCGCCTGAATGGCGGGTGAAGGTGTCCGGCCCCTCCCGTTACAGGAGGGGCCGGAGCCTCATTCTGTTGGCGGCCTCTTATTGACCGCCCATCTTACTGGCCAAAGGTGCGCTGCCACCAGCCGCGACGGGCGGAACCCGCCTCGCCCGGATCGGCGGCATCGACGCCGGCGGCGACATCATCCGCTGGCGCGGCACCGTCGAGCTCTTCGACGAGCGCGATGGCGGGCGCCTCGGCCGGCGCGTCAGCTACAGCCTTTGCACCAGCCTTGCGGCGCGGCGCGCGTGCCTTGGGCTTGGCGGCTTCGGCGGGAGCCTCCGCAATCACAGCCTCGGGCACAGCCTCGGGCACAGCCTCAGGTGCCACGACCTCAGGCTCAGGGGCCTCGGCCTCGACCGGTGCAGCCTTGGCGCGGCGGGCGCGCTTCGGCTTGGCCGGAGCAGCTTCCTCGGCAGCTACCGCTTCGACCGGCGCAGTCTCGGCGACGGGCTCGGCTGCTGCCGGCTCGGCGACGTCCGTCCGTGCCTTGGGCCGGCGACGACCCTTTTTCGGCGCTTCGGCTTCAACCGGCGCTTCTTCGGCCGTCTCGACCGGGGCTTCGCTCACCGCCTCGGCATCGCCGGCCTCGCCAGCACCACCCTCGGCAGCGCCATCCTCGACAGAGGCACCCTCGTTGCGACGACCACCGCGACGACCGCGGCGACCGCGACGACGACGGCCTTCGCCGTTTTCGCCCGCAACCGGCTGCTCACCGGCGAACTCACCCTCGGCTGCTTCGCTCTCGCCACCGGTGTCCTGCTCGGAACCTTCGTCCTCGCCTTCAGCGCGCTCGGCCGTGCCTTCCTCGCCCTCGGGACGATTGCGACCCCGGCGGCCACGACGACGGCGGCGGCGGCGCGCGGTGCCCTCATCCTCGCCGGAGCGTTCGCCCTGGCGCTCGGCCGGACGTTCGCCACGCTCGCGCGGACCGCGAGGCTGCTCGATCTCTTCCTCTTCCTCGGCCTCGAACTCCTCTTCCTCATCCTCGGGAAGATCCTCGTCGAATTCCTCGATCGCTGCCTCGAAGCGCGGCGCGTGCGTCGGCGGCGGGCCGGAGACGTCGACCGACATGCGGGCGCCCTCCTGCTCGCCATCAGGCGCGACTTCGACCATCACGCCGTAGCGTTCCTCGATCTCGGCGAGCTCCGCGCGCTTGCGGTTGAGCAGGTAGAACGCCGCTTCCTGGCTGGCGCGCAGCAACAGCTGCGAACCACGGCCGCGGGCGGCTTCGTCCTCGAGCAGGCGCAGTGCCGACAGGCCAGCTGACGATGCCGTACGGACCAGCCCGGTGCCCTCGCAATGCGGGCACTGGCGGGTCGATGCCTCGAGCA
>JBDTXU010000331.1:0-12328 GCA_040006055.1 Sphingomonas bacterium
CGGCGGTCGGGTATTTCTGCTCCTTGGGCCACATCGACGGCGCGTCGGATTCATAGTCCCACATCGTATAGCCGAGATAGGAGTTCAGGAAGATGTTCGGCTGGTGCATGTGACAGCTCATGCACTGGGCGGTCGGGATCGCCCGGGTGAATTCATGGCGCAGCGGATGGCCACTATCGGGCTGCACCAGCCCGCCATGCACACTCGTCTTCGCTGCGATCGTTGGGTCGACCGTGACGCTTTGCCCGTCGCGGCCGTCCTTGGCATAGATCAGGCTGTGCCGTGGCTCGCGGTCATTGGCGTAGATCACATGGCAGCCGGTGCAGCCCGATCCGCGATAGTCGCCGGGCTGCTCGTTGGTGCCCATGAACCACATCAGCGGATCGTTGAGCCGGGTCTTGTGGATGTTGAGGATCGGGATCGCGACGCGCAGGCCGGTGCCCGGGCCGCGGTTCGATTGCTTGAGATCGGGGCGGCCGGGCTCTTCGAGCTTCTGGATCGATCCGCTCGGATTGGGCAGGCCGACTTCGGCGAATTGCGTGCTGATATTCCGCCCACCGCGCTCGAATACGCGGAAGATGTCGCCAGGCGGCGTGACCTGCCAGGTCGGCAGCGGATAGAGTGCCGCGAGCGCGCCGCGCTTCTCCTGCTCTTTGCTGACCGTGCCCGGCGGGGAGCCGGGCGAGACGATCTTCGCCGCCTCGCCCTTGGCGGTATAGGCCTCGCCGAAGACATAGCTTTTGTACGGAACGATGCCGTTATTATAGGCCGCCCCACCGAACAGCATCGCGCCCGAAGCCATGATTGACCGCTCGGCCGCCTCGATGATCTCGATATGGCAGGCGCCGCACGAGTTGCGTACCACGCGATAATCACCCGGATTGACGAAGCGGACATAGTCCGGCGCCTCGTCATTGAGCAAAGTGTAGCTTTGCTTCGGGTTGGCGGAGTCAGGATAATGCCAGCGATGCGGGTAGCGCGGCAGGACATGCGCCCGCTCGCGCGCAGCGATATAGGCCGGGTCCTTGACGCCAAGCTGCGGATCGCCGCGCACGGTGGCATCGCCGCCATGGCAATCGACGCAGCCGAGCTGCACGGCGGGGCTCGCATGCATCGAGGGCTGGTCGGTGCGGGTGTGGCATGAATAGCACCCGTCCGATTTGGCTGCGACCTGCTGTATGGTCTGGCTCATCGGCGCCGCGAGCATCGGCGCATAGGTCCGCGCCACCGGCTTCTCCTCGTCGCTCGCGCGCAGCATCGCCGTCGGCACCAGCAGGGCGAGGCCGATCGGCAGCAGCAGGGACAGGAAGCGGCGCATCAGTAGCTGAGGATCACATTGGCCAGGATCGAATAATAGTGCCGATCCTGAGATTTGTTGGTGAAAAGATCGCGGAAGCCATTGCTAGGCAACAGAACTGCTCCCGATAGCCGCACCACGATGTTCTGCGTCGCCTTGGGCCGCCAGATTGCCGCCGCCGACAGGTCCCAGCCGATATTCTTCGGGATGCTGCCCTCATTGCGCAGCGCTTGCAGCACCGTCGTGTCAGCGAACCAGAGATGGTTGGCATTGACCGACAGGCGCTTGGTGGGCGTGATATCGAAGTCGCCGCCGATCCCGATCAACGCGGTGCCGGGGTTGTTGAAGTTAGACTGACCCTCTTCCTTCGAAGAGCGCAGGTCGTTGAGCACGCCGTTGCGCCCGCTGACCGCGATCGCCCGGCCGCCACCGGCAAAGGGGATCGACTGGCGGATCCAGTAGCTCGTGTCGGCACCCGCGAAGATCGGGTTTTCGAAGATCGCGTCGAAGCCGGTTTCGGTGTTGTCGTACGGGTGCTTGTCGCCGCTGGCATAGAGGCCGGAGAGGCGGAAGCGCATCCAGTCATGATCATAGCTGAGCTCGGCCGCACCGAAATACGCCCTGATCCGCGCCGGGAGGCTGGTGAAGAAGCTGTTCCGGTCCCGCCCGAGCGCGCCGTACACCGAGGCGGTCAGATTGAGCCGGCCGATATGCCCGTCGGCATTATAGCCGAGATAGACGACGTCGTAGCTCCGCCCACGCAGATCGCCGAGCAATGCAGGGCGCACCGGGAAGCCATTATCGTCGATCTGGATCCGGCGGCTCTCGCGGTTGCGGTTGTAGGCGGCAGTGACCTGGCTGGTGAAGCCGGGGATCAGGAAGTCCTGCCGATAGACATTGGCGACGAAAACGAAATCGTCGCGTGGCCGCTGAGTGACGTCGTTCAGCCCGGAATTGGTGTCCTTCTCCAGCCGCCAGAAGGCTGCGAGGTTGTACTGGAAGCGGTTGTCATCCCGATTGCCGAACAGGCGGATGCCGAGTTGCTGGTCATTGAACAGGAATCCCCGGAAATCGCTCTGGAAGGGCTGGATGCCGATGCGGATCGATTCAAAGTCATAGCGGTCCGACGTGTTGCGCAGATGATAATCGACGAACGCTTCCTGCACGCCGAGGAAATGATCGGCGCGGTGGCTTGGGTCGCTGGGCTTGACTGACAGCACGCGCTTTTCAGGCACGTTGACGTAGCTGACATTGAGCGCGAGAGTCAGCTTGTACTCGATCACCGGCGGCTTGAACGCGGTCGAGCCCTTGAACAAGGACGCGCTGGCGATGAATGTCTGCGAGAAGACATAGCTCGCATCCTTGCCGAACACGTCGAGGCTCTGCGGTCGCTCGGTGGTCTGCACGCCGACGGGGATCGGGAAGGTGCGCGGCTCGAACACCGTATCGCTGACCGCGCTGGCGGCGAAGAACCAATCGTCCCCATGGATCGGCAGCCACGGCACCTTGGCGCGGTTGATCGGCCGGTCGCCCTTCAGCATGTTCTGGTGATAAGGATCGAGCCACTTCTCTTTCACCAGCCCGAGCGACTCGATCAGGCGCCAGCGATCGGGAATCGGGATCTGGTCGGTCGGGAAAGCCTCAGGCGGCGGCGGGCGGACCGCGCCGATGTTGTTCTGGGTGACCGCGTCGGGAAGCGGATGGTTGAAGCCCGGACGGCGGCGGCCTTCGATCGACTCGACGGGGGATTTCTCCTCCTTGCGAGGCGGTTCAGGCTGTGCCGGTGCCTGTGTTTGAGGCGCCGGTGCAGGCGCCGCAGGTGCGACCTGGCTGGCGACAGTGGCCAGCAGGTACAAAGGCGAGAGGAGCGGGGTCACAAGCCCAAACCCGGTCCGTCACCCCGGACTTGTTCCGGGGTCCATCGTGCCGCAAACCAAGGCGTCTTGGCTCTCGCGGCGCCATGGATGCCGGAACAAGTTCGGCATGACGATGATGAGTGCGCCACAGCCCTAAAGCCCCGCACACACATTCTGGTCGCTCGTGTCGAGGAACGGCGCGAACGGGCAGTTGATGTAGCGCAGCCGCACCTTCGCATCGCCGAGATCAACGACGATCTGGTCAGCCCGCATCGCGAGCGGCGCATTGCTGACGCCACCGACGCGGATGCCGCCATTGTTCAGCCCGAGAAAGCCGATCATGTCGTCCTGGTCGATGCCGTCGCCCGACACCCCGATCCCGCCGACCAGCACATTGCCGCGATAGACCGGAACTGAGCCAGGAAAGATCTGGATGCCGTTCTGCAGCCGGTTCTGCCCGGCCGCAGCATCGGGAATGAAGGTGCAGCGCGCCGGCGTATCCGTGCCGCTCGCCCCGGTGACGAATGCGAGGTGCTGGCCGAGATTGCTCAGGACCAAAGCCGATTGCAGGCCCGTGGAGAAAGGATTGAATTGAGCGATCGGCCGAGAAAACGGCCCGTTGGGCCGGCCGATCTCGCCATCGGGGAAATAGGGCCGCGAGAGATTGCCGCCCGAGCGATCGGCGAAGGCGAACGCACCGGTAAGGGCGGTCGGATCGTGCAGGAAGGCGCGGGCGGCGGGCGCGAAGTTGCGCACGTCAGCGCTCGGATCGCCGGTGAGCTGGGCCGCGGTGTGGCTGCTCGAGAAAAAGGCAGCGGTGCGCGCCTTTTGCAGTGAAACGTCAGTGCCGAAGATCGGCGCATCGGGCGATCGGACGATGCCGAGCACGGCGCCGCGCGTATCGACCATCGAGATGCTGACCTGCGCCCGGCTGTCGAGTGGCTGGCGGATTTGGGCGCGGGCGCGGCTCATCACCCGGAACGCCTCTTCGAGGATAGCGGTGACCTCGGCGGCGGTGAGCGGCTGGGTGATATCGGCGCCGTCAGTCCCGGCGCGGATCGGGAAGCGGTCGGTCCCCGATCCGTTGGTCAGGACAAAGGCGTCGCGATTGGAGAATTCAGCCGCCGTCGAGGCCCGGATGCCCGATGCCTCGCTGCCATAGGCTGTGCCGGCGAGGATGGCCGCCGGAGAGAAATAGCCCCGCACCATGACGAGGCTGCCAAGCGCCGGGTCAGTCGCGGCATAGCTGGGCGTGCCGGTGGCGAGCAGCCCAGTATAGGCCGCGTCGGAATAGCGGAGCTGGGTGCCGTCGACGTAGATCCGGTCGGCGCGGACAGCGGTCGGTGCTTCGAACCCGACGGTGCCGGCCAGCGCGATCGCTTCCTCGGGATCATTGTCGGTATCGAGCACATTGGGATCAAACCCATAAACCCCGTCAGCCATCACCCCGATACCGCCGACGACAACGCCATTCTTGTACAGCGGAAAGCCGCCCGGATCGGCGGCGAGGCCGAGCGGCGAGCGTTTCGGGCCGATCAGCGCCGTCGCACCGCTCCCGACATAGCGCGACGCAAGGTCGGAGCAGGGGAGCTGGCTGAACTGCACCCCGAACAACGGCCCGCTTTCAAGCCCGGCCGTCGAGGGCGCGGGCGGGAAATGCGGCTGGACGATCATGCTCGCCGTGCGGGTCGAAAAGGCATTGCCGCCGCTGGAGAGGTACGCGCCCGTCACCGCCTTGGCGATCGCGCCGGCCTCGGCGGGGATGGTCAGGTTCTGCGCATCCATATTGACGCCGTTCGGAGCAGGCGAGGTCGTCGCATTGGCGGCGGCCCCCGTCATGCGAAACACCGCCAGCACATTGCCGACCCGGTCGACCACCGCGATCACCGCCGGGAGGTGCCGGGCGGTTGCCTCGGCAGCAGCGCGGGCGATGACGAACTGGACATCGGCGATGCTGAGCGCCTCGGCGGCCGGGACGGCGTAAAGCGTCGTTGGTCCCGGTGCGGGCGCTGGGGTAGGGGTGGGCGTGCTGCCGCCACCCGAGCCGCCGCCGCTGCACCCGGCGAGGATCAGGGCGCTGCCCGCCAGCAGGCCGGTGAGACGCCGTACGCTGCTCATCGGAGTGCCCGGATGCTGCGTACCGCTTCACCGAGCGACGCGCGGAAATCAGCGGGACGATAGCCGTTCGGCTCCTTCACCGCCGCATAAGCGCGGTTGATGTTGGCGCGGATACCGGCGGCAGCGCCGATCGTGATCCGCTTCTCCTTCACCAGCGCGTTGAGCAGGGTGTCGATCGCCATCACGCCCTGCACCGAGCCCGTATAATCCGTGAAGCGCGTGGCGAGCGCAGGCCCGGCGATGCTGTCGACCATCGCAAAGGCTGTGTCGCCATTGCTGTTGGTCCCGGAAAGTGCCGAGGCCAGCGCTGTCGCGGTCGCGGCAAGTCGACCGCCCGCAGCGACCGCAGCCCCACGATCCCGCGCCAGCGCGGCGTGAAACGCGCGGCTGTCGCTGTCGAGGCGGGCTGCCATGCCCGGCGCGGCCACCTTGGCGGCGGCGGCGAGCAGGATCATGTTCTCGTCGTTGAAGGGCGGCATGCCGGCGGGGATCGGCCGGCCGGGATTGCTCTCCCAGGTCCGGGTGCGGTCCTCGGCATCGTAGATGCGGCGGTGGCAGCTATGGCAATCGAAGAAATAGAATTCCGGAAAGGCGCCCTCGGTGCCCTTGGGAGTGCCGTAGAGCGTCAGCATCCGGTTCACCGCCATCGCCTGGCCGACCGCCCACATCCGCACGCTGTCGGTGCGGCCTTTGCGCTGCATATAGTCCGCATCCTCGTCATGATGCTGCTGGAGCGTCGAGAACAGGTCGAGCTCGAACGAGATGCGCGGATGGCCGGCGGCCATCATGCGGTGGGTGACGAACTGGCCAGGCTTGTTGCTGCCGAAATGGCAGTCGAGGCATACCGCCGCGCGGGCCGTCGGCCGATCGAGTGGCGTCATGCCGCGCGCGACATTGGCGGCATGGCTCGCGCCGACGGTGTAATGCGAGGCGATCCAGCTCGAAGCAGCGCCGTGACACGCCTCGCAGCCGACGCCATCGGTGGTGAGGAAGCGCGCGCCGGTATGCCCGCCCGTAGGCGTGGTGTGACAGCCGAGACAGGCTGGCGCGCTGGTCGGATCACCCAGACCAAGCGTCGCCGTGATCTGCCGGGCGCGGGCATAGGAGAGGACGGTGAAGGCACGGCTGTGCGCGCCGCCCGGTGTCGAGGGCTCCTGCCAGCGCATCAGCTCATCCTGGCGCACCACGGCACCGTCTGCTTCCATCCGGCCATGGCAGGTGGTGCCGGCGCAGCTGGCGACGCCCTCAAAGCCGCCCGAGCGCGGCGCGGGATCGGCGCGAAGCGCGGTCGGGCCGGCAATCAACGCGAGCACCAGCAGCAACAGCACGCCAAGGCCCGTCGCAATCGTGCGGACCCTCGATCCGTCGGTGCGGCCCCCCGCTGGCATGCATCATCCCCTTACGGCGTCGGCGGATTGTGCCCGAAAGAGCTCCGTCCGAATAGTGCCAAACCTGTCTGCGTATAGGACAGATACGAAGCCGGTACGACGCCTAGCGTCGCCGGATTACCAGATTACGGATCTCGGTCATGTCTTCCATCGCAAAGCGGATACCCTCGCGGCCCAGTCCTGAATCCTTGACGCCGCCATAGGGCATATTGTCGACCCGGTAGCTCGGCACATCGTTGATCACGACGCCGCCGACCTCAAGCCGGTCCCAAGCATCGAACATCTTGAACAGGTCGCGGGTGAAGATGCCCGCCTGCAGTCCGAACTTGCTATCATTCACTTCCTCAAGGGCGGCATTGAAGTCATTGAATTTACTCAGCAAGGCGACCGGACCAAATGCCTCTTCGCGATAGACCGCTGAGGAACGGTCGACGTCATCGAGCAGGGTCGCCTCCAGCATCGCGCCATCGCGCTTGCCGCCGCACAGCAAGGTCGCCCCGCCCGAAACCGCCTGCTGCACCCACCCGTCGAGGCGCCGCGCCTCGCCTTCGGAGATCATCGGGCCGATGAAGGTGTTGCGATCCTTCGGGTCGCCCGCAACCAGCGTCTTAGTCCGGGCGACGAGCATGTCGCGGAACCGGTCATACACCGCCTCGTGGATGATTATCCGCTGTACGCCGATGCAGCTCTGGCCCGACTGGTAGAAGGCACCGAAGATGATCCGCTCCAGCGCGTCGTCGAGATCGGCGTCCTGGTCGACGATCACCGCTGCATTGCCACCGAGCTCGAGCACGACCTTCTTCTTGCCCGCTCTGGCCTTCAAGTCCCAGCCGACGCCAGGTGAGCCGGTGAAGCTGAGCAGCTTCAGACGCTCATCCTCGGTGAACAGATCTGCGCCCTCGCGGTGCGCGGGGAGGATCGAGAAGGCGCCTTCCGGCAGATCGGTTTCGGCCAGCACCTCGCCAATGATGATCGCGCCGAGCGGGGTGCGGCTGGCGGGCTTCATCACGAACGGGCAGCCAACCGCGAGCGCGGGCGCGATCTTGTGGGCGGCGAGGTTGAGTGGGAAGTTGAAAGGCGAAATGAACGAGCAGGGGCCGATCGGCACGCGCTTCCAGATGCCTTGATATCCTTTTGCGCGCGGCGCGATGTCGAGCGGCTGGACTTCGCCCGTCATCCTGACCGACTCCTCGGCGGCGATGCGGAAGGTGTCGATCAGCCGGCCGACCTCGCCCTCGCTGTCCTTGATCGGCTTGCCCGCCTCAACGCAGAGCGCATAAGCCAGCTCGTCAAAACGCTGCTTGAAGCGGTCGACGCAGTGCTGGAGCACTGCCTGGCGCTCATAGCTGGCCATGCGCGCCATCGGCTCAGCGGCGCGGACGGCGCCAGCGATCCCTTCGTTGATGGTCGCGGCATCGGCCTGAGCGACGCGGAAAGCGACGGCGCCGGTGAACTTGTCAGTGACTTCGAGATCAGTGTTAGGTTGAGCAGCTTTGTTGTTGAGATAGAGCGGATAAATCGGCTTGAGCTGGGTCATGAGCAATCCTTACAAGCCACGGTCACACCGCCGCGCTCAGTTCCTTGATCTCGTGGTTCAGGATGCGGTCGTTGTCACCATAATCCACCGGGCAATCGATGAGATGCACCCCGGGCGAATTCAGCGTCCGCCGGAGCAGATCCGGCAGATGCGCCGCACTCTCCACCCGGTGCCCGAACGCGCCGTAAGCCTCTGCATATTTGACGAAATCGGGGTTGCCATAGGTCAGCCCGAAATCGGCAAAGCCCATATTGGCCTGTTTCCAGCGGATCATGCCATAGCTGCCGTCATTGAGGATCAGCACGGTTATGTTGAGCTTCAGGCGAACCGCCGTCTCCATCTCCTGACTGTTCATCATGAAGCCGCCATCACCGCAGATCGCCATCACCTTGCGGCCTGGATAGACCATCGCTGACGCCATGGCCGAGGGCAGGCCGGCACCCATGG
The DNA here is from genome assembly GCA_040006055.1 of Sphingomonas bacterium. Classification (GTDB taxonomy): domain Bacteria; phylum Pseudomonadota; class Alphaproteobacteria; order Sphingomonadales; family Sphingomonadaceae; genus Sphingomonas. The sequence continues at coordinate 8,644 of JBDTXU010000331.1, forward strand.
TCGCCAGAGCATTGTCGAGCAGCACCGTGTTCTGCTGCCGGGCGGGATAATTGCGGGCGAACCATATCTTGTACACGCCATTGTCGAGCGCGATGATCCCGTCGCTCGGCATTGCGGCGCGGACCTCGCGCACCAGATTGGCCGGGAAGATCGGGAAGCGCTGGTCGCCATCGAGTGAGGCGGTATGCGCCACCTCAGCCGCCCGGGCCTTGTGCATCGCGTCGAACGACCAGCCGGCGGAGGGAACGATATCCTCCTTCATCTGCCAGATGGCATTGGCGATGTCGCCGATCACCTCGATGCCGGGGAAATAGACCGGATCGACCTCTGCCGAGCGGCTCGAGACATGGATGACCTCGTCACCGCCTGGCTTCATGAAGAAGGGGGGCTTCTCTATGACGTCATGGCCGATATTGACGATCAGGTCCGCCGCGTCGAGCGCGCGGTGAACGAAGTCGCCTGCGGAGAGCGCCGCGCAACCCAGGAACTTCGGGTGTTTCTCATCGATCACGCCCTTACCGAGCTGCGTGGTGACAAAGGGAATGCCGGTCTTTTCAACGAACTGCAGCAGCATTCTACCGGTGAGTTTGCGGTTGGCACCCGCGCCGATGACCAGCACCGGAGACTTCGCCGCTTCCAGGCGCTGGACTGCGGCGCGCACTGCCTTGGGATCGGCCGAGGGGCGGCGGCACAGGCTTGCCTTGATCGGCAGCATGTCGGTTTGCTCCTCAGCCACGTCCTCGGGGAATTCGAGATGGGTGGCGCCGGGCTTCTCCTCCTCTGCGAGGCGGAAGCATTCGCGAACGCGGCTCGGGATATTGTCGGCGCTGGCGAGCTGGCGGGTATATTTGGTGATCGGGCCCATCATCGCGACGACGTCGAGGATCTGGAAGCGACCCTGTTTGGACTTCTTGATCGGCTTCTGGCCGGTCACCATCAGGATCGGCATGCCGCCCAGGGTCGCATAGGCGGCGGCGGTGACGAGGTTGGTCGCGCCCGGGCCGAGCGTCGCCAGGCAGACCCCGGTCTTGCCGGTATGGCGGCCATAGGTTGCCGCCATGAACCCCGCGCCCTGTTCGTGCCGGGTCAGGATCAGCTTGATGGAGGAGCGCGACAGGCTGTCGAGAAAATCGAGATTCTCCTCGCCAGGCACGCCGAAGACATATTCGACGCCTTCCTGTTCGAGGCATTTGATGAAGACGTCGGAGGCTTTCATCGCTCGTTTCCCCTTGTCGGTTGGAACATCAGAAAGCGACCTGGCCCGAGCCGACTCTGCAGGACGACTTGTCCTCGCGAAATAGTGTATTCTGCCGCCAATAGAAAGCCGCGACTCGAAGCGGCAGGTCGCACCAGTCTGCGTTGAAACGGCGATCTGGAGAGGACCATAAAATGGCAATGACCGACCATGTCGATCTGTCGACCTTCATGGAGGGCGTGAAGAAGCGCAATCCAGGACAAACTGAATTCATTCAGGCTGTGCAAGAGGTTGCACAGGATATCTACGAGTTCATCGCAGATAAGGAAGAATATCACCACTACCAGATCCTGCGTCGCATCGCCGAGCCGGACCGGATCATCTCGTTCCGCGTCTGCTGGGAGGACGACAAGAACAACATCCGCGTCCAGCGCGGCTGGCGAGTGCAGAACAACAATGCGATCGGGCCCTATAAGGGCGGCATCCGCTTCCACCCCTCGGTCACCGAGAGTGTGCTCAAATTCCTCGCCTTCGAGCAGACCTTCAAGAACGCGCTGACCGGGCTGCCGATGGGCGGCGGCAAGGGTGGGTCGAACTTCAACCCCAAGGGCAAGAGCGATCACGAGGTGATGCGCTTCTGTCAGAGCTTCATGACCGAGCTTTACCGCCATGTCGGCGCTGACGTCGATGTGCCAGCGGGCGATATCGGCGTGGGCGGGCGCGAGATCGGCTATATGTTCGGCCAGTACAAGCGGATCACCAACCAGTTCACCGGTGTGCTGACCGGCAAGGGCCTTGAATATGGCGGCTCGCTGATCCGGACCGAGGCGACCGGTTATGGCGCGGTCTATTTCCTCCAGAACATGCTCAAGACCAAAGGCACCGACCTCGAGGGCAAGACCGCGGTGATCTCGGGATCGGGCAATGTCGCCACCCACGCTGCAGAGAAGATAACTCAGCTCGGCGGCAAGGTGCTGACGCTTTCGGACAGCGAGGGCTTTGTCCATGATCCCGACGGCATCGATCAGGAGAAGATCGACTGGGTGAAGGCGCACAAGACGAAACGGCGCGGCCGGATTTCGGATTACGCCAATGAATTCAAAGGCGCGACCTTCCATGCCGGCATGACGCCATGGGGCGTTCACTGCGATGTCGCCTTGCCCTGCGCCACGCAGAACGAGCTGCTCGGCATGGACGCGCGGGCACTGATCGCCGGCGGGTGCATCGCGGTTGCCGAGGGCGCCAACATGCCGACCAATCTCGAGGGCGTGCACATCTTCAAGGAAGCGAAGATCCTGTTCGCGCCGGGCAAGGCCGCCAATGCCGGCGGGGTCGCTGTGTCGGGGCTCGAGATGAGCCAGAACAGCGAGCGCCGCGCCTGGAAGGAGGCTGAGCTACAACAGCTGCTGCTTGATATCATGGCGGGCATCCATGATCGCTGCGTCGCTTATGGCCGGACCGATGATGGCTATGTCGACTATGTGAAGGGCGCGAACATCGCTGGTTTCAAGAAGGTGGCTGACGCGATGCTGGCGTTCGGCGTGGTCTGATCAGCGGGCGGGGCGGCCGTGTGGCAGCCCCGCTTCGCGTGATCAGGGATTAGCGGGGTCGCCGCCGCCTTTGCCCTGGCCGTCCGAGGCCTCGGTCCTGCCCTGGAAGAACAGGTCGACGACCGGGTTCTGGGCCAGGGGTGAGTCAGCGGGCGCGCTGCCGCGGCGGGGTTCGCGCAACAGGTCGGACAGTGCGGCTGAGCCCGATGCCGAAAGCACGAACGGCCCAATGAGCGGTTGGCCCGGCCCGGGCGCGAACATGGCATTGCCCGATCCCGTCACCGATATCGTGATAACCCCCGCCGTCACATCGATCGCGCCCGGTTGTTCGCCGCCCTGCGCGTTGGCGCCGGGGCCGCGCAGGAAAATCAGCGAGGCGTTTTCGGGATCGGCGGTGAAGCTCTGCGGGATAGCGATCTCGCCCCTGGCGATGCGGATCGCATCGGCGCCGATCGCGCCCTCGACGATCGTGCCGCGGATGCCGATCGAGACGATCGGGGTGCGGATCGCCGACTGGCCCGGATTGGCGTGGAGCGGTTTGCCCGAAATGAAGCGGAACGCGCCCTTCGCCACCGACAGCCCGACCGAACTCGCGCTGCGACCCGGATCATAGACGAACCGGTCGACCTTGATCCGCGCATTGCCGCCAACGGTGAAGCTCGTATGGTCGAGCAACAGCACCTGGAGCACGCTCGCGCGGCCAGTGACGATGTCGTTGCCGAGCGAGACGCGCTCCTTGACCACCGCCTTGTGGACCACCGGATTGGCCTGGGTCGTCATACGGACGTCGTTGACGACCGCGGCGTTGACGCCGACCGTCTGCGCCGATGCCGGCGAAACCGCGACCGCGAGCAGTGCCGCGGCGGGAATGATGAAGTGGTTTGTCATCTGTCCGTTCCTCAACCGAAGTGCCAGACGAGACGAAGCTCGCCGCCGACAT
>JBDTXU010000332.1:0-9541 GCA_040006055.1 Sphingomonas bacterium
CCGCCGAAATCAGCGGCACGCCGAGCGCAAGACAGGCTTCGGTCGAGCGCGCGATGGCCTCAGCCTGGCCGCGCTCCTCGGCCTGGACGCCGGGAAAGGCGCCTGACGTGTCGACGAGGGTAACGACCGGGAGGCCGAATCGGTCAGCAAGGTGCATCAGGCGAATCGCCTTGCGATAGCCTTCGGGCTTGCCCATGCCGAAATTGTGACGGAGACGGCTGGCGGTATCGTCGCCTTTTTCATGGCCGATCACCAGAATCTTGCGATCGCGAAAGCGCGCGAAGCCGCCAAGGATCGCCTGATCGTCGCTGAAGGCGCGGTCTCCGGCGAGCGGCATGAAATCGTCGAACAGGCCGGCGACATAATCCTTGAAATGCGGGCGTTCACCGTGGCGGGCGACCTGGGTTTTCTGCCAGGGGGTCAGCCGCGTATAGGTGTCGCGCAACAGCTTGTCGGACTTGGCCTGGAGCCGGGCCACCTCAGCGGCGATATCGACCGCGCCGTCGGCGGCGGTCTCGCGGAGCTCGTCGATCCGGCCCTGGAGCTCGGCGATCGGCTTTTCGAAGTCGAGGAAGCTTGGCATCAGGTCGCGTCGGTTAGGCGTCGCGCCGCTTCGCGTCAACGCGGCGGTGCGAATCGGTCAGGGGGTGGCGGGTGTTGACGAGCTCGACGAGCCGGCTGGCATCGACATGGGTGTAGATCTCTGTAGTGGCGATATCGGCGTGGCCGAGCATGGATTGCAGCGCGCGCAGATCGGCACCGCCCTCGAGCAGGTGCGTGGCAAAGGCGTGGCGCAGGACGTGCGGGCTGATCCGGTCGGGCGGGATGCCCGCCTCGGCCGCCAGCGCCCGCACCAGCTGGAACAGCCGCACCCGCGAGAGATAAGACTTGCCCGAGGGGAAGAGCCAGGGCCGGTCGGTCGCGACATGATCGCGCCACACCGCCACCGCGGCGCGGGCGCGGTCCGAGATCGGCACGAGCCGCTCGCGCCCGCCCTTGCCGCGCAGGATGAGATAGGGGCGATCGGGGGCGATCGCGTTGCGCGGCAGCGAGACCAGCTCAGTCGCGCGCAGGCCCGAGCCGTAGAGAAGCTCGACCAGCGCCGAGAGACGGAGATCGTTGGGGTCGGCCGGCACACGGGCGATGCGCGCAGCGATCGCCGCGAACAGGCGATCGACATCGCCGTGCCCGAGGACCTTGGGCAGGCGCCGTTGCGCGCCAGGCCGGGGAAGTGCCGCACCCGGATCATCGGCACGGTGACCCTCGTCAGCGAGGAAGGCGAAGAAGCGCCTGAGCGCCGCCGATTTACGCGCGACGCTCGACCGGGAGAGCTCGAGCCACTGTGCGCCGAGCCGGGCCAGATCGTCAGCCGAGGCCGCCGCGAGGCCGTGACCAAGAAAGTCGGAGGCGAGCGACAGGTCGCTGCGATAGGCGGCGATAGTGTTCTTCGCAGCACCCGCCTCGGCCGCCATCATCTCGAGGAAACGCTCGATCAGCGCGCGGTCAGTGCCGGGCGCGCTGCCGGAATCGGGGCCGGAATCGGGGCCGGAATCGGGGGGGATCAAAGCCGTGCGATGGCCTCGGCGGCGATCATGCGCGCCTCGCCCTCATGGCCGACCGCCCTGAGCGCGGTGACGATATGATAAAGCGCGACCGGCGACACGCCGTGCCACATCCGGGTCTGCATGCCGATGCCGGCGAGCAGCAGCACCGTCGCCGGTTCGTGCGCGATCGCGGCATGGCTGAGCGCGCGGGTCCAGGCATTGTCAGCGCCGATCGGCACGTCGAATCCGCTCGCGCCGCGGTTGATATCGGCCGCCGACATACGGCCAAGCCCGGCGAGGCCGGCGAACAGCATCTGGCGCTTCAGCTCCGTCTCGCTGGCGGATTTGTAGCGGCCCACATCGGCATAGCTGGTGGCGACCCGATCGGGATCAGCGAGCACGAGCATCGCCCAGGCATCGCTATAGCGCGGCGCCTTGTCGCGCCAGCGCATCGCCGAGCGATCGAGCCCCGCGGTCAGCATCGAGGCGACAAGCCGATCCACATCGACATCAGCCGTATCGACCGGAATCCGGGCCGAAGCGCGGGCGGTCAGGATGAGGCGGGCATAGCGCCCATCAGGAGTCTTCGGCTCGTCCCACAGGCCCTTCAGCGCCTCGATCCGGGCGGGAAGCTCGCCGGTATAGGCAGTGCGCAGATCATGCGCGACGCCGACCTCAGCGCCGGACTGATCATCATCAGCATCGATTGCGCCATAGAGATCGACCAGGGCCACGTTCGAGAGGACGCCGCGCACCGCCGCCTGTTCAGCCGCGCTCGCGCGGGCTCGCGCGGTCAGCGACGGCGACAGGGCACGCCACGACTGGACGTTCGGGGAGACGGTGGCGAACAGCGTATCGGGAATCTCGGCGCCGCTCGCTATCGCGAGACCGTAGCGCCACGCCGTGAGGCGATCGACCGACTCCCATTCGATCGTCACTGCCTGAACGCCCTTGGCGCCGCTGCCCGCGATTTTTTGCGCGAGCAACAGATCGATGCCGCCAGCGACCCCGGTGTCGCGCGCCGATTTGATCAGCGCCTGGGCCCTGGTCGGCTGGCCGGCAAGGCCGGCGCATATCGCCTGGGCGAGGACCCAGCCGCGTTCTCGCCCGAGCGCGGCGCCGCCATCAGCCGCCGAGCACAAAGCCGCCGGATCGCCATTGGCGAGCGCGGTCTGCAGCGCGACTTCGTAGAGCTTCGGGGTATAATTGTCGGTATCGACATATTGCACGACACCACGCGCCGCCACCGCTTCGCCCATGCGCAGCAGCAGCCAGGCGCGCTCGGCGGCGAAATCGGCGCCGTTGACCTGAGGCGGGGTCGCGAGCCGCGAGAGCAGCGCACGGCGGAGGCCGATCGAGAGCCAGCGCGAGGCGATCGGCGTATCGAGCCGGCGCATCAGCGTTTCGAGAAAGCGCCCATCCTCAGTGCCGAACGCATTGGGCCGGACGCCGCCTTCAGCCGGACCAACCGGCCCGACCAGATCAAGCGAGCGCCGGGCATATTCAGGCATCTCGTAACGCGCGAGTACGGCGGGATCGATTGCCGGCGTTTCGGTCGCGCCGGGGGTGCCGGACGCCGAGGGCGTGGGTGTGGCGCTGGCCGGCGTGCCGCTCGCGGTGGGCCGGGTTCCGGTCGGCGCGGGCGCGGGAGTCGGCGCCGTGACCGGATCGCCGAAGCCGGGCGGCAGAATCGATTCGGGCTTGTCCTGACCCAGCGCGGGAATCCCCGCGCCGATCAATACCGCCGCGATCGCGCCGAGCGCGACGCTAGTTCGAGAGATTCGCAAGCGGCACCACTTTCTCGACCCGAACCTGCGGCTTTTCATGCGAGCGCCCGGCAAGGACGAACAGCCCCCCGATCACCACGACCAGGATGACGATAAGCGCAATCAACGAACGGGACATGGGTGAACCTTGTACAAACTTGCAATAACCGGTTGCGCGCGCCTTTTGCCCGACGGGCAGGCTCGCTGTATAGCCCCCGCTTCAATGTTTCAAACACACACACCCCTACCGGACTGGACCGGCCTCCCGATCGTCCTGATTGGCCTGATGGGCGCCGGCAAATCGACCGTCGGCCGCCGCCTCGCCGCGCGGATGCGGCTGCCCTTTGTCGATGCCGATTCGGAGATCGAGGCGGCGGCGGGCATGTCGATCGCCGACATCTTCGCGCGGTTCGGCGAGGCGCATTTCCGCGACGGGGAGCGCCGCGTCATCGCCCGGCTGATCGACGGCACGCCCAAGGTGATCGCGACCGGCGGCGGCGCCTTCATCAATGACGAGACGCGCGCGCTGATCCTCGAATCGGCGCTGGCGATCTGGCTCGATGCCAATACCGCCGTGCTCGCGGATCGGGTCGGTCGGCGCGACACCCGCCCGCTGCTACGTGGTCGCGATCCGCGCCAGGCGCTCGACGAACTGGCCAAGGTCCGCAACCCGATCTACGCGCTGGCACCGATTCGTGTCCCCAGCCATCACGCGCCGCACGAAGCGACCGTCAACGCGATCCTGAAAGCGCTCGACCTATGACCAACATCCCGGTTGCACTTGGCGACCGCAGTTATGACGTGATGGTGGAGGCCGGACTGCTCAGCCGGGCCGGCACCTGGCTCGCGCTGTTCGCACGCGGACGGACGATGGCGATCGTGACAGACGAGAATGTTACCCCCCATCTCGCCACCCTGCAGGCATCGCTCGCCGCATCGGGCGTGAACAGCGAGGCGATCATCCTCCCGCCCGGCGAGGGATCGAAGAGCTGGGCGACGCTGGAGATGCTGACGGACCGGCTGCTCGATCTCGGCGTGGAGCGCGGCGACCATGTGGTGGCGCTGGGCGGCGGGGTGATCGGCGATCTGGTGGGGTTCGCGACGGCGATCCTCAAGCGCGGCTGCGGCTTCGTGCAGATCCCCACCACCCTGCTCGCTCAGGTCGATTCGTCGGTGGGGGGCAAGACGGCGATCAATGCGCGGGCGGGCAAGAATCTGATCGGGGCCTTCCACCAGCCGGCCCTGGTGCTGATCGATCCGGATGTGCTCGACACCCTTGCCTTGCGTCAGGTCCGTGCCGGTTATGCCGAGGTGGTCAAATATGGGCTGATCGACGATTTCGCCTTTTTCGAATGGTGCGAGGCGAATGCCGCCGCGCTCCTTGCGGGCGATCCCGCGGCGCGGGCCTATGCCATTGCCCATTCGGTGGGCGCCAAGGCGCGGATCGTCGCGGAGGATGAGCGCGAGACGACGGGCGCGCGGGCGCTGCTTAATCTTGGCCATACCTTCGGCCATGCGCTCGAGGCCGAGGCCGGTTTCTCGGATCGGCTGCTGCACGGCGAGGCAGTCGCGGCCGGCATGGCGCTGGCGTTCGGCTATTCGGCGGCGAAGGGGCTTTGCTCGGGCCAGGACGCTGAGCGCGTTGCCGCACACCTGCGCGCGGTCGGCTTGCCTGACAGTGTGGCGGCGGCGGGGATTACGGCCGACGGCGATACGCTGGTCGCGCATATGCTCCATGACAAGAAGATGGACGCGGGCACCCTGCCCTTCCTGCTGGCGCGCGGGATCGGGAAGAGCTTTCTCGACAAGTCTGTGGAGCTGAAGGACGTGGCGGTATTTCTTGGCCGCGAGACAGTGGCGGCGGGATAGTCCGGCTCGACCCCTGCCTAGGTATCTTCTGCAATCCTGCCGCAGCCCGGGCCCGGATCGACGCGAATCCATGTATGCATGTTGCCGGTGACATAGCCTTCCTGATGGCGAGACCCGTCGTCACACCTGACTTCGATCGTGCCCTCCATTTGCGGGATCGCGTAGAAGGTGCCGAAGGGCAAATGATGGAGGGGTTGTGTCGAACCTCCGTCGTTCGTCACGACTGCGGAGATTACGTGCCCGCCCTTGTCGAACACCATAGCGGAACCCGCGACCCAGAGTGTCGCGTAAAGCAATATAGCCAGGGCCAGGACCCCGACGAGTCCGCATCCCGCTCTTGTTCGCGCCTTGCCCATGATCGCCTTTATAGGGCCACTATGGTTGTGTGAAAGACGCAAGCAGCCATCCAGCTCTTCACCGCAAGCCGGGTTTGTCGACGATACTCCAATTCTATTGCGCGGCAGTCAGCGAGGCTCTTTTGTGAAAACCCACCTACTTGCCACGATCGCCCTGGCACTCTTTGCCGTGCCGGCCGGCGCGCAGACCCAGCCGGGCAATGCTGCCGGGGAAGCCATATCCGAAGATATCGTCGTCACAGCGCGCGCCTCGGGCGTGCCGATCTGGGAGGCTAGCGTGAATGGCAGCACCGTTCTGCTCGTTGGCGAGATCACCAATGTTCCCAAGGCGGTGCGCTGGCGGCCGGAGCGGCTTCAGGCGGCGACCGCGCGCGCTGATCGCGTGATCCTGGGGGTGAAGGCCAGCTTTACGGTCGGCGATATCTTTCGGCTCATGTTCAAGCTCGGCAAGCTCAAGCACTTGCCCGCCGGCCACACTACCGCGGACTATCTGACGCCGCCCGAACAAGCCCGGCTGAGGTCGATCGAACGCCGGACGCACCAAAACTATGGCGGGCAGAGCATGCTGATCACGGGATTCGGCCTGCTGACCAAAGAGTTGCGGTTCAACCATGACACCGCCGACGACGCCTCCGAGATCGTGCGGGATACGGCGCGCGATCGCAAGATCACCACGCGGCCGGTGGGCGTGCTGCGTGGCAAGGAGATTCTCGACAGCCTGTTCAGCGCGGCGCCGGAAACGCACGTGCCGTGCCTCAACGCCGCGATGGCCGCTTATGAGAATGGCCCCGACGGCGTTCAGCAACGCGGCCGCGACTGGACTGGGCTGGATGTGCCCGGCGTGATGGCCTCACCGATCGAGGATGCGCTCGGCGCGTGCTGGCCGTGGACCGACGGCCGCTATGGGCCCGAGCTGCGGCGGCAATGGGACACCGCCCTGGAGGCGGCGCTGCGGGAGCCGGGAGTGACGCTGGCGGTGGTGCCGTTGCGGGTGCTTGCCGAGGGCGGCGGGGTGCTGGACCGGCTCAAGGCGCGCGGGGTGGTGATCAAGGGGCCGGTGTGGCCGGCGGTAGCGTCCCGGCGCTGATGATATGGGACTAGTCGGCGGGCAATAGCCGAGCTTGCTTCGCAACGTGGGCTGAGATTGACCTCCCGGCCATCTCTACTCCAGACGCCGGCGAATCTTTGCCGACAGCGCATCGAGCATGAGGACGATGGCAAAAATTGCGATCAGGATCGTGCTGACCCGGTGATATTCGTACAGATCGAGCCGGCCCTTCAATTCCTGCCCGATTCCGCCCGCGCCGACCAGGCCGATGACCGTCGCCATCCGCACGTTGCGATCAAGAATGTACAGCGTCGAAGCAATCGCCTGAGGGAGTATTTCGGGAAGAACGGCGAGCCGCCAGGCGGCCACGCTTCCGGCCCCGAATGCGCACAACGCGTCCCTCGGTTTGCGATCGGCATTCGCGAAATCCTCAGCGAAGAACTTGCCGAGAAAGCCCGCGCCGTGAAGCCCGAGCGCCAGCACCCCCGCGATCGGCCCGAAGCCATACACAGCCACGAGGAGGAGTGCCGTGATCAGTTCGGGCATGGTGCGCAGCATCGCCACGACAAGTCGGGCGCCGTGGCTGGCGATCCTGTTCGGCAGCAGGACGCGCGCGCTGAGCAATGCCAGTGGCAACCCCGTCAGCACCGCCAGAACGGTGCCCCAAAGCGCGATTTCGACGGTTTCCAACATCTTGATCGCAACCAGCGTCGCGTATCCGAAAGGCCTGACGAGGAAATCCTGCGATGCGGACACGCGGACAATCTTCCCCGATGCCTGATCGAAATCTTCGCTCAGCACTCTGCCATGCTCGATCCGCGACGGCCATGCCACGGGTTGCGGTGCTGCATCAGCAAGCGGCTCGCGCTCTTCGATTTGCGGCGGGAGGAAGCGACCGGCAAAAGCGAACGCACCTTCAGCGGACAGGCTGGGCGCCGTCAGCATGCGATCGATCTCCACCCGGTGGCCGATCACCGCCAGAATGATCAGGGCCACCATCAATGCCGCTACCGAGCGGACCGAATAGGTGTCGGGATATTTGTGGGGGACGGGCGATGCTTGGCTCATGCCGCGAACCCGCATATTACGGGGGGTGCGACCGCAGTCTTTTTGTAAAACACGGCCGAATCACGCGCGCTGAACTCAGCGATCGGCATGTCGAGGACCAGCCGGCCGCGATCGAGGCCGACGACGCGATCCGCGAAATCCATCACCAAATCGGGTTGGTGAAGGGTGCACACCATTGTCGCGCCGGAGCGTTTCGCCTCATCCCGAAGCAGCGTCAGCATGGCCCGTGCCGTCACCGGATCCAGGCTGGCAACGGGCTCATCGACCAGAATCACCGGTGCGCCGGGCATGAGCGCCCGGGCGATGGCCACGCGCTGTTGCTGGCCGCCCGACAACCGCTCGGCGCGATGCCCCATATGTTCGGGATCGAGACCGACTGCCGCGGCGAGCCCACAGGCGCGGGCGCGGTGAGAGGCAGAGGGCAAGCCCAAAAGAACCCGCCAGATCGGCATGTCCGCGACCGCCCCGGCCACGATGTTGGCGGCGACGCTCGACCTGGCGACGAGACCGAGATCCTGCCGCACGGTCGCGACGTTGCGGCGAACGATGCGCGCGTTCGCCGCGGTCACCACGGTGCCGCCGAGGATGACGTGGCCTGAGGTCGGCGTGGCGAGGCCGTTTATCATGCGCAGCAACGTCGACTTGCCCGCACCCGACGCGCCCAGGATGACGCAAATCTGACCGCTCGGGATGACGACACTCAGCGCGTCGATCGCCCGGTGACCGCCCGGGTACGTCAGCGAGCAATCGTCGAGCTGGATGTCCATAGTCAGCGTTCGGACGCGCGGGCGAGGAGTCGTCCGACAAGGTGCGGACTTACCTGTGCCGTTGTGGCGGCGACGCCATCGAAGCCCGACAAGGGGAATTTGGTGTCGTAGCGATCCACCCGCCCTCCCCCATATCCGCGCACCATATCCGGCGTGACGCCGCGGCGATCGGCGATCGTCTGGAATGCGAGGCGTAGCTTTATCTTGGTGGGCTCGGGCAGTTTCGTGTTCATGATCAGCGGCGGATTGGGGATTGGCTCGCTCCGCGCCACCACAACGATATCGCTGGCGCCGTCGATGCCGGCACGCACCGCCTTGCCATAGGATTCGAGCGACATCGCGGCGAGATCGACACGATTGTCGATCAGGGCGGAAAGATTGCCGGCATGGCTGCCGGTAAGGCGGATCGCCGCTGTATCCCTGGCCGGATCGATGCCTGCCTTCAGCAGCATCGCGACCGGATAGACGAAAGCCGAGGTCGAATTCACATCCCCCAGCGCCAGGCGCCTGCCGCGCGCATCCGCGATGGTGCGGATCCCCGTCCCGCGCCGGGCGAACCAGGCGGAATAATAAACCGATTTTCCGGAATTGACGGCGACTGCAAGCAACTCCGCGCAGCCTCGCTTTCTGGCCTGCAGAAACGTCACCGGGCCGACAAAAGCGATGTCCGCCGTGCCGTTGCACAGGCTCTCGACCGCCGCGCTATAGGATTGCGCGACCTTCAGGTCGAAAACCAGACCCGTGTCCCTTGCGACCGCGCCGAAGATCGGGCGATAGTCCGCGATCGTGCCATCCTCCGTCCCGCCATCGGCCGGGATGAGGACGACCCGCAGGGTAGCGGGCCTGGCAGGGGATGAACGCCACAATCCAGCCGTCGCCGCGACCCCAACCAGGAGGATTGCAACCACGTGCAGCGGGTTCATCGGCGGGCGCTCCCTCGGCTATCGCCTGCCCGCTACGCCCCGGTTGTGACAGATACGTGAACCGCGTCGGCCACCGCGGCGGCGGTGGCCGACGGGCCGAACTCAGAACACAGTCGAGTAGGAAACGAAGACGCTCCGCGGCTTGCCCTCGAAGGGATAGCCATAAAAGTAGCCGGGGCCGTTCGTAACGATCTGGCCCT
>JBDTXU010000333.1:0-2400 GCA_040006055.1 Sphingomonas bacterium
TGAAGCGGGTCGATGCGCTGTGGAACCGGCTCGATCCGCGCCTGCTCGATCCGCTGGCGTTCGACTCGCATTCGGGCATCGGCGTGCCCGGGCTGATCGATGCGATGGCGGCCGGCAACGTCGTCATCTCCAATATCCCCGGCGCGGGCGTGCTCGAATCGCCTGCGTTCAGCGCGTTCCTGCCCCGGCTCGCGACGCGGCTGATCGGCAGCGACCTGCTGCTCCCCAATATCGCGACCTGGTGGTGCGGGCAGGACGAGGAGCGCGCGCGCGTCATCGAGGATTTCGATCAATTGCTGATTGGCCCCGCGTTCGGCGTCGAGCCGCTCGGTTTCCAGGGCACCATTCCGCGCCATGGCGCCGATATCACCGGCGCGGCGCGCGACGCCCTGTTCGCGGATCTGGCGCTGCGCCCGCAGGATTATGTCGGGCAGGAGATTACCCGGCTGTCGACCATGCCCGTGGTCACCGACACCGGCCTCGCTGCCCGGCCCTTCACCCTGCGCGTCTTCGCGGCGCGCGGTGCCGATGGCAGCTGGACGGTGATGCCCGGCGGCTTCGCGCGGATCGGCGAGCACAAGGATCCGCGCGCGAGCGTGATGGGCGAGGGCAATTGGTCGGCCGATGTCGCGGTGTACGGGCCGGAGCCGGTCGCGCCGGTCTCGCTGTTGCCGCCGAGCGATTCGATCCATGTCCGCCGCAATCCCGGCACGCTGCCAAGCCGCGTCGCCGATAATTTCTTCTGGCTCGGCCGGTATCTTGAGCGCGGCGAGGCGCTGCTCAGCGTCGTGCGAGTGATGCTCGGCAATTCGATCGACGCCGATGCCGGCGCCGCACTCGCGCCGGAAACGGTCGGGCGGCTGGTCGGCCTGGTGGTGAATGGCGGCGCGGCGCCGCATCCCGCAAGCCTGCGCCGCGCTGACCTCACTCTGTTCGCCCGGACTGCGATGGAATCCGGCGAAGGCGGCTGGCACAGCGTGCGGGCGATCAATCGCCTCGCTCGCGGCATCGGCCAGGGCTCGCGTGATCGGCTCTCGGCTGACATGGTCCGCCTGCTCGACGCGCCTTTCCCGACCAGGGGCGGCATGCTCGATCGCGCCGGTTCGCTGCAGCGCCGCTATGCCGCGCTCTCGGGGCTGTCGGCCGAGCATATGGGGCGGACTTCGGCCTGGCGCTTCCACGATCTCGGTCGCCGCATCGAGCGCGCGATGATGGTGACGCGCGCCGTGCGGGTGTTCGGCATGCCGAACGGGACGACCGACGATCTTTCGACCCTGCTCGATCTCGCCGACAGCCAGATCAGCTATCGCCAGCGCTATCTGACCGGCATGGCCCGGGTGCCCGTGGTCGATCTCGTCGCGCTCGACCCCGGCAACCCCCGCTCGCTCGCCTTCCAGATCGAGCGCATCTGCGAACATTTGCGCGCGCTGCCGGTGCTCGGCGATGACGGCATGGACGAGCCGCAACAGGCGCATGCGACAGCGCTCGTGTCGATCATCTCGACCGCGACCGCCGCGACGCTCGACGAGAGCATCCTGGGCGATCTCGAACGCCGCCTGTTCTCGCTGTCCGAGTCGGTCGCACGCCGTTATTTCCTCCAGGGCGCCGAACCGCTCAGGGCGGGCGGGCTGACGCTGGCGTGATCTACGATATCCGCCACGTCACGCGGTTCGATTATGGCGGTTCAGTCAAATTCGCACGCTGCAACCTGAGGCTGAAACCGATCCACTGGTCCGGGCAGGACCTTATCGATTACCGGCTGACCATCTCGCCCTCCGGCCGCACCGCCCCCGCGCGCGCCGAGGCGGGGCTCGCCAATGTCGTGCGGCTGGTGATCGAGGAGCCGGTGCGGCATCTCGTCATCGAGAGCGTTTCCCGCGTCGTGGTCGAACGGCCGGTGCCGATGCCGTCGGACAGCGACCCGACGCTCGGCCAGGTGGCGATCGCCGCGCGCGCCAGCCGCGATCCGTCGCCGGCCGGGCCGGCCAATTACCTGTTCCCATCGCCCTTGATCCCGCTCGATCATGACATTGCGGCCTGGTGCGCTGAAGATCTCCACCCCGATCGGCCCGTGCTCGAGGCGGCGATCGAGCTCGCCCGCCGCATCCAGCGCGATTTCGCCTTCGATCCCGAGGCGACCCTGGTCGATACCCCCCCGCATGAGGCGTTCATGAAGCGCGGCGGGGTCTGCCAGGATTTCGCCCAGATCATGATCACCGGCCTGCGCGCGGCGGGGCTGCCCGCTGCCTATGCCTCGGGCTATATCCGCACGATCCCGCCGCCCGGCCAGGCGCGGCTGGTCGGTGCGGATGCGACTCATGCCTGGGTGCTTCTCTGGTGCGGGCCCGATCTCGGCTGGGTCGGGGTCGATCCGACCAACGGCATCTGGATGGCGGGCGA
>JBDTXU010000334.1:0-1955 GCA_040006055.1 Sphingomonas bacterium
GACGACGGGCTCGAGCTGCTGCTGATGCGCGAGCGGATGCGCAACTGGCGCTTCTATGATGCCTTGCGGACCGATCAGGATGCGCCCGCGCGCCGACCGCAGATCACGACCTATACGCCCGTGCTGGCGAGCGACGGGTCGGATCTGGCGGCCGCGATCGCAACGATCCTGGCAATCGGCGATGCGCAGGCTTTCGAGGAAGCGGTTGACGATGCCTTTCCGGGCTCCGTCGTTGACATTGCCGGTGACGAGCATGCCAGCGTCGAGATGCGCCAGGCCGGGCTGTTGCGCCCCCTTTCCGCCTCAGAGCTTTCCGACGGCACGCTGCGCTATCTGCTGCTGATCGCCGCCCTGCTCTCCCCCCGGCCGCCCGAACTGATGATCCTCAACGAGCCCGAGGCGAGCCTGCATCCGTCGCTACTGGACGCGCTGGCGCGGCTTTTGCGGAAGGCCGCGCAAAGCTGCCAGATCATCCTGGTTTCACACAGCGAGCGCCTGGTCGAGACGCTGTGCGAGGAGGAGGATGTGCGGCGGATCCTGCTTGAAAAGGCGTTTGGCGAGACCATCGTCAGCGACGCGGACAGCCCGCGCTGGACATGGCCGTCGCGGTAGGTCGTCCGTGGAGGTTCGTTGGGGACCGATGCCCTACCCGCTCAGCCGATCGCGATGGCGGAGCCAGTGAACGGCAGCACCAGATCATAGCCCGCAGGCGGCGGCAGGATCGGGGTTTCGGCTGAGGTGCCGAACTGGGTAATGCCGCGGCCGAGATGCTCGGCGATATCGTGGCGACCATTGCCGAAGTCGAACGGCGTGCTCTCGAGCAGATGCGCCGAGAAGACGTTGGTACCGATCAGCGCTTCGGTCTTCTTGCCTACCTGGGCGGAGACAGTCGTGCCCACCACCAGGCTGGCGCGGCGGAAGGTGGCGATGCGCTCGCCTTTGGCGAACGAGGCGGGATCGTCGAAATTGCCGGCCGGGTGGCGCTGCAGATAGAGCGAGAATTCGCCGACCGGGTCGATGCCGAGCGACAAGCCGCCATTCTCGACCGGCTGTGACGTGAACGGCCTGGCAGCGAAGGTGAAATGGGCCGTTGCCTCACCGCGCTTGCCGTTAAACAGCGGCACGTCGCGGAACGGCAGGTGGAGGAAATAGCCGTAATCGGCCAGCGACCCGTCACCGGTTTTGTAGAAACGGCCGGTTACATACCAGGCGAGTTCGGCGGGGAGCAGCGCGGCCATGCCGACTCCCTACCGCAAGCCTCCATCCTAGGCCATCGCGTCCTGCAGCATTGCGGGTTCGGGCTGGCTGGCGGCGGGTGTCCTCTCGCCATCGACAAGGTCGAGCAGCGCGAGCAGCCGATCCTCGGCCGCAGTGCCGCCGCCGCGCAGATTGCTCGGGTGCGGTCCTACCGGCGAGCCGGTGGCGACGAAGCGGCTGCCCCAGCTGTCGGCAAGCGCGAGCACCTGATCGACATAAGACGATGCATCGCTGGTGACGACCGAGGGGAAAGGCAGCCTGGTCGCCGGGCTCAGCCGCGCGCTCGCGGCGATCGCGGCCTGGCCGAAGCGGATGTTGAGTGGCGACAGGAACAGCGCGCCGCCGATATTCTGCAGATAG
Source organism: Sphingomonas bacterium (assembly GCA_040006055.1). GTDB lineage: Bacteria > Pseudomonadota > Alphaproteobacteria > Sphingomonadales > Sphingomonadaceae > Sphingomonas. Next base: position 1,618 of record JBDTXU010000334.1, read on the forward strand.
CTGCGCGGCGAAAGCTGCGCCCACCAGGCGACGGCGAGGCAGGCAACGCCCTCCGCCACGATCACGGCGGGCTCGCCGCGGCGCGCAAAGGCGGCGTCGAGCTGCAGCGCCCAACGGCCGCTGTGGAATTTGGACAGGTCAAGCTCAAGCCGCGGCAGGCCCCCGGCGAGGACGGGATCTCCCTTGATGGCGACGATGAAGGGTTGCGGACGATCGAACGCATGGTCGTGACCAGATTCCATGACACCTCTCCCGTGAGACAGGGCGCAATCACCATCGGCCTTCTTGGGCGGGCCGAGTCGGGACCACACCCCCCGCGTCGAGATTATTCCTACGGC
>JBDTXU010000335.1:0-3023 GCA_040006055.1 Sphingomonas bacterium
CCTTCCTGCCCCGGATACCAGGCGGCAACGATCGCCTTCACCTTGTCGCGCCACGGCATTGCGATCGGGTTGCCCGTTTCCAGCACCACGATCGTATTGGGATTGGCGGCCGCGACCGCCGAAACCATCGCGTCCTGCGCGCCCGGAAGCGACAGGTCGGGCGAATCATAACCCTCGAGCTCGTATTTGTTGACGAACACGATCGCAACATCGGCGCGCGCGGCGAGGGCCGCCGCCGCTTGCGGGTACACACCGGGATCGAACGCGACGCTGGCATGCGGTGCTTCCTTGCGGATGGCGTCGACCGGCGCGCCCGCGAACCAGCGTTCGATGCGCCAGCTGCCCATCTGGCCGGGGCCGCCGACAGGATTGCTCGCGGCCCAGCCCTTGGGCGGAAGGCCCTGCGATGATCCGCCGCCCGACAGAACGCCGATATGCGCCTTGTCGCCAATGACCGCGATCGATCTCGCACCGGCGGCGATCGGCAGGCCCCCGTCATTCTTGAGAAGCACGATGCCCTGGCGCGCGACCTCAAGCGCATCGGCGGCGTGCGCCGCCATGTCGACCGGCGGCTGCTTATCCCAATCCGTCACGCCCGCCGCCTTCATCGAGCGCAGGATGCGGCGGACCATATCCGACAGGCGTGCCCGATCGAAGCTGCCGTCCGCCAGCTTCGCCTTGAGCGGCGCGTCGAACCAGATTTGCTTGTCGAGCTGCTCACCCGACTGCTGGTCGAGGCCTTTGACCGCGAAGTCCGCGCCCGAGACAGCGCCCCAGTCGGACATCACCCAGCCCTTATAGCCCCAGTCGCGCTTCAGCACGGCGTTCAGCAGATGATCGTTGCCGCACGCCTTGTCGCCGTTGACGAGGTTGTAGGCGCACATCACCGATCCGGGCCGGCCGCGTTCGATCGCGATCTGGAAGGCGAGCAGGTCGGATTCGCGGAACGCCCCTTCGTCGATCGTCGCGTTCCAGCTGTGGCGATTGGTCTCGTTCGAATTGAGCGCGAAATGCTTGACGGTGGAGATCACACCGGCATCCTGCGTGCCGCGGATCGCCGCACCACCCATCACCCCCGACAACAAAGGGTCCTCGGATATATATTCGAAGTTGCGGCCGTTGCGGGGATCGCGGGCCAGGTTGATACCGCCGCCGAGCAGCACGTTGAAACCCCGCGCCCGCGCCTCCTCGCCCACCAGCCGGCCGGCGCGATAGGCGAGCTCGGGATTGAACGTCGCGCCGAGCGCCAGGCCGGCGGGGAGCGCGGTGGCGGTGTCGCCCGCGCGTGCGCCGAACGGGTTGGTGACGCCCAGGCTCGCATCGGTTTCGCGTAGCGACGGCACGCCGAGACGGGGGATACCGGCGACATAGCCGGCACCCGGCACGACATCGTCGGGCCATTTGGCGTTCGTATCGCCGAAGCCGGGGAACCTGAGCGCCATGAAACCGTGGATGAGCCCGAAGCGCTCATCGTCGGTCATTTTCGCCTCAGTCGCCGCGGCCCACCGATCCGCGTCCGCTTCATCTTGCGGAATTGCATCCCGCGACTGCTGCGCCGCCGTCGGCACGACCGCCGTCGCCAAGATCATCGCGACACCAGCGCGAAGGAGTGTCCGTATCGTCGCGTTCATCGATTGATCCGTTCGCATTTATACCGGTCAGGGTCGAGCGGTCCTTCCGGGGCGGTCGCCGGCCGATCAGAAGCGATAGCGCGCGCGAACACCGGCATAGCGGCGGGCGTTGCGCGAGAAGGTCTGCGCGACCAGCCCCGCCCCGCCGCCAGCGGCAATGCCGAGCGCACTGACATAATGCTTGTCGAAGATGTTGTTGACGAAGAACGCCACACGCAGCCCGCCGCGATCATTCTGGTCGACGCCGAAGCTGGCATTGACGATCGCATAGCCCTTCTGGGCAAGCGCCGGATTGCCAAGCAGATCGAAATTCACCTGGCTCTGATAGCTGAGGTCAGCTTGGACGAACCCGTCGAACGGCTGGTTGGGCATCAGCACGTCGTAATTGCCGCCCAGATTGAACTTCCAGCGCGGCGCGTTGCTCAAATGCTTGCCCGACAGATCCTGACCGGTCGTCGTCGAGGGGCCGGCACCGTCGAGATCCACACAGCCTTGCGCCGCCGTCTGGCCGGTATAGCATTGCGCGTTGTGGAACTCGAGGATCCCGGCGTCGGTATAGCTGAGCCCACCATCGATCCGCAGCGCCTCGAACGGACGTGCCTGAAGCTCCACCTCCACGCCGCGTGTACGCACCTTGCCGACATTGTTCAGGGTGAGCTGGATCGTGTTATCGGGTAGCAAGACGCCCGACTGCGCCTGGAAGTCGCGGTAGATCGTCCAGAACGCCGCGATGTTGAGCTGGACCCGGTTGTCGAGGAAGCGGCTTTTGAGCCCGATCTCATAGGCATTGGACTTTTCGGGCCGCACGGGTTTCGCCACGCGGGCGGGCGTGAAGCCGGAGGAGATGTCGTAGCCCTGCCCCTTATAGCCCGTCGAAAACGAGGCGTAGCCCATGACGTGGTCCGCGAGATCCTGTCGCAAGGCGATCTTCCCTGTGACGACGCTATCCGATGCCGTGCCGCTGCACAGCGACAGGCAGGTCGCGTTGTTCGCGGGTGGGTTGGCGGGCGTCACGCTGTTCAGGAACCCGACCGAGATGTCTTCGCGATTGGCGCGCAGGCCGAGATCGACATGCGTGCGGTGCGCGAGATCATAGGACAGCTGGCCAAAGGCCGCGTAGGACTTGGTCCCGCTCGACGAATTCCAGCGGGCGACGACCGGGCCGGAGGGGCCGCGATCGAACGTGCGATCGGTCTTGCCGTCCGAATAATAGAGGCCGAGGACATAGCTCAAGGGATTGTTTCCCTTGGAGGCGAGGCGCAGTTCCTGCGCGAACTGGCGCGCATGGAATCCGCTCTGCGCCGTGATGCCGTTCGCCAGGCCAAGCACCGGGCCGACGATATAGTCGAAATCCTCGATGAAGCGGAAGCGCCAGTCCTGATAGCTGGTGAT
>JBDTXU010000336.1:0-25903 GCA_040006055.1 Sphingomonas bacterium
CGCGCGGCGACGCGGGCGGCGATGTGGGATTCCATGTCGACGGCGAGGGCGCCGGTCGCCTCGTACATCGCCCGTTTCTGAGCGGCACTTGCAACGATGGCGTCGCTGGCGGCGATCGTGCCCACCTGAGCGCCAGGAAGTTGGAGCGCCAACATATCAACAAGCGCCGAATTCCCTCTCCCAGCGGGAGAGGGAGGGAGCCGCGAAGCGGCGGAAGGGTGAGGGTGACCGCCTAGCTCAACCTCGTCGGTCACCCTCACCCTTCCCATGCCTTTGGCATGGGCCCCTTCCCTCTCCCGCTGGGAGAGGGAGCCGAGGACGAGGTCGCCTGCTTTCAGGTCGGGCGCCAGCGCGCCGGCCAGGCCGCAGGACAGGATCGCGGTTGCGTGCTCGGCAGCTGCCTCGAGCTCCCGCTCCAGCCGCAGCCCGTCCCCCCCGCCGGCCACCACCACAACGCCGGGCCCGCGCAGAATCCCGGCCTCCTTGTGTAGGCCGGTCGCGATCAGGATGGTCACATGCCGAACGCGACGCGGCGCGTGTTGGAGCGTTTGAGGTTGCGGTAGCGGGCCATTGCCCAGAGCGGGAAATATTTGGGGTAGCCGTGGTAGCGCAGGTAAAAGACGCGCGGGAAACCGCCGCCGGTATACATTTCCTGCCCCCAGAGACCGTCAGCCTCCTGGTTCGCCGCGAGCCAGGCGATGCCGCGGGCGACGGTGGGGGAATCAACATCACCCGCTGCCATCAATCCCAATAGGGCCCAAGCCGTCTGAGACGCCGTCGAGGGCGCGGGTGTGTAGCCGGCATAATCGAGCGCATAGCTGTCGCAATCCTCGCCCCAGCCGCCGTCCACGTTCTGAATCCGCGTGAGCCAGGCGACTGCCTTCGCCACGATCGGCTCCTCGGGGCCTATGCCGGCGGCGTTGAGCGCGCAGAGCACTGACCAGGTGCCATAGACATAGTTCACGCCCCAGCGGCCGAACCAGCTCCCGTCGGGCATCTGCTCCTTGGCGAGATAGTCGAGCGCCGCGCGCATCCGATCGCTGTCGCGCTCCTCGCCAAGCTGGGCGAGCATCGACACGCAGCGCGCGCTGACATCCGAGGTCGGCGGATCGAGCAAGGCGCCATGATCGGCAAAGGGCAGGTTGTTGAGATAATGGTAGCTGTTGTCGGCATCGAACGCGCCCCAGCCGCCATCGCGGCTCTGCAGGCCTACGGTCCATTCGACGCCGCGATCAATCGCCTCGCTGCGATCGACGCCATCCGATGCGCGGGCGCGATCCATCGCCATCACCACGACGGCGGTGTCGTCGAGATCGGGGTAATGCGCGTTGTGATACTGGAACGCCCAGCCGCCGGGGCGGACATCGGGCTTTTCGCCGGCCCAGTCGCCCTTCACGTCGAGCACCTGAAGAGGCTTCAACCAGTCGAGTGCGTGGCGCGCGCGCGCTTCAGCATCGTCCCCGCCAGCTTCGAGCATCGCGTGCGCGGCGAGAGCCGTATCCCAGACCGGGGAGACGCAGGGCTGGCAATAGGCCTCGTGCTCCTTGATCACGAGCAGCTTCTCGACCGATTTCCGGGCGATCGCGCGGGCAGGATGATCCTCGGCATAGCCAAGGCAGTCGAACATCATCACGCTGTTCGCCATCGCCGGGTAGATCGCGCCGAGGCCATCCTCGCCGTTGAGGCGTTCGAGGACGAAATCGACGCACGCCTCGATGGCGCGGGCGCGGGTTTTTTTCGGCCACAGCCCATTGGCCGCCTTGAGCACGACGTCGAGCGCGTTGAAGCCGTGGGTCCAGAGCCATTTGGTATCGGCGGCCTTGGTGCCGGGGCGGATTTTCTGGCCAGTATAAAGCTCATCGACCTTCACCCCGAGCGCGTTGCGCGCGACCGGCTGGACTGAACACAGGACCAGCAGCGGCACCACCACGGTCCGCGCCCAATAGGACATTTTCGAAAGGTGGATCGGGAACCAGCGGGGCAGCAGGATCAGCTCGGGCGGCAAGGTCGGCACGGTCGACCAGGGGCCTGCCGCGAACAAAGCGAGCTGGATGCGGGTGAAGACGTTGCTCGCGGCCGCGCCGCCTGCCGCGAGGATCGCGGCGCGGGCGCTCGCCATGTGCGGCGCATCGATGGAATCGCCGACCATCTTCAGCGCATAATAGGCTTTGACCGAGGCGCTGACGTCGAAGGCGCCGCCATGGAACAGGCCCCAACCGTGATGCTCGGTTGACTGGATTCGGCGTAGATAGTTGCCGATTTTGGCCTCGAGCGCGGCATCGACTGGTTCGCCGAGATAATGGCGGAGCAAAACATATTCGGCCGGGATGGTAGCGTCGGCTTCGAGTTCGAACACCCAGTGGCCGTCGTCGCGCTGCTGCGCGGCGAGCGCCGCGGTCGCGCGATCGACCGCCGCCTCGACGGCAGCGAGCGGCGCGGCGGCGCCAGCAATCTCTGAAAAGCCCTGATGCATCGGCTCGTCCTTACCCCGCCAGCACGCGCCGCGCCACGGTTTCGCCCGAGCGGAGTGCGCCTTCGATCGTCGCGGGCAGGCCGGTGTCGGTCCAGTCGCCGGCGAGAAAGAGGTTGCGCCAGCGCGTCGCGGCGGGCGGGCGCTTGGCATTCTGCTCGGGCGTCGCGGCGAAGGTGGCGCGCTTCTCCTTGACGATCTGCCAGGCGGGCATCGGTGCATCGATCGACAAGGCGGCGCAGATATCGGCCCAGAAAGTCCGTGCCAGCGTCTCGCGATCGAGGTCGACGAGGCGATCGGCGGCGCTGACCGTCACTGACACGCGATCGGGGAAATCGAACAGCCACTCGGCTGTGCCACCGAACAGGCCGAGCATCGGCGGGGCGCCGGCGGGTGCCGGGAAAGCGAAATGGCCGTTGATGATCGCGCGGAAATCGTCGGGTGCCGGGAGGTCAGGGACGAGCGCTGTGGCGACCCAGGGCGGCACTGCGAGGATCACCGCTTCGTCCGCTGCGACCGGCTCAACGCCTGCGCCCCAATCGAGCTCCGTCACCTTGTCGCCGCAGAAGGCGATCGTGCGGAGGCGACGTCCCAGCGCTACCGATCTGTCTCGCGCGGTGAGCCATGCGAGCGCTGGATCGATGAAGGCGGCGCCAAGGCTGGGTTCGGCGATCCGTGGCCGCATCGCACGGCCGCCTTTCGCGATCGTCTCGCGCAGCACATTCGCCGCCAGCCGCGCCGATCCTTCCGCGGGCGCGGTGTTGAGTGCGGCGAGCAGCACCGGCTCGATCAGGTGCGACCAGACGGGGCCTTGTGTCGGCACTCGCGCATCGATCCGGCCCTCGGCTGTTCCCAACAGCTTCGCGAGCGGGAGATAGTCGGTGATCCCGCTGCCGGGCACCCGCCGTCCGGGTGCTGCGATCCACCAGGGGATTGGGCCATCGTTGATCCGTACCGTCCAGCGTGCGCCGTCTTTCAGGTCATGAAAGGTGAAGTCGGCATGCTCCGGCCCGGCGAGCGGCGTGGTTGCGCCGATGCGTTGCCTGAAGCGCGCGACTGCGGGATTGCCCGACAGGACGAGGTGATTGCCGTTGTCGATCGTCAGGCCAAGCTGGGGATCGTGATAGGAGCGGCACCGCCCACCCGCCTGTGCAGCCGCCTCGGCGATCGTGACCGGAACGCCGGCTTCCGTCAGCGCGACGGCGGCGGAGAGGCCCGACAGGCCGGCACCGGCAATCGTTGCCCGGCTGAAGCTCACCGAATCAGCCACAGCCGCGCAACCATCCAGAGCAGTCCGAGCTTCGACACCTTCACCCGGTGGCGGGGAGGCTTCCAGCCGATCGCTTCGGTCTGGTGAAGCACCTTGGCATAGGCCGCCTCCATCAGGCGCGGCGCAATCAGATGCCCGCGCGGGCGCGTGGCGAGAAGCGCATGCGCCTTGCGGTAATGATCATGCGCGATCGCGGCGACGGCGCGGCACACTTCGTCGATCCGGGGATCGGCGATGACCTCAAGCGGCGTGGTGAAGGGGATGCCCGCGGCGGTGATGGCTTCGGCGGGCAGATAGACGCGGCCGATCCCGGCATCCTCGTCGATATCGCGCAGGATATTGGTGAGCTGGAGCGCGCGACCGAGATGGTAAGCGAGCTCGATCCCCGGCGCCTCGTCCATGCCGAAGACGCGCACCGACAGGCGGCCGACAGCTGAGGCGACCCGGTCGCAATAGAGATCGAGCTCGGCCCAGCTCGGCCAGCGGATATCGCGGTCGACGTCCATTGCCATGCCGTCGATTACCGCTTCGAAATCGGTGCGGTCGAGGTTGAAGCGCCGCACGGCATCCGCGACCAGCGCCGCCTGGCCGGCCGGGCCGCCGGCGTAAAGCGAATCGAGATCGGCGCGCCACGCGTCGAGCGCCGCCATCCGGCCTTGCGGATTGCCCTGCTGATCATCGGCGATATCGTCGACCAGCCGGCAAAAGCCGTAGATCGCGTACATTGCCTCGCGCTCGGCCTTGGGCAGCACGCGCATGCCGGCATAGAAGGAGCTGCCCGAGACCTGCTTCTGCAGCGCGGCCGGGGTTGCGTCGGGATTCATGCCGCCCGCCTAAAGAGGCTGCCCGCCGCCGCGCCCGTCGCGAGCAACGCGGCTTCCCAGGGGCGGTGATGGACTCGCTCGCTGAGCGGATCGCGGGTTTCGAGGCGCCCGCACAGGCTGACGGCGAGGCGGTGGATGATCGCGACCTCGGCGGCGAGGCGGCGATCGACGATCATCGCACTGAACTTTGCCGACTGGTCGAGCAGGGCGCGGGTCGGAGCCACCAGCGAGACGATCGCTGCCCTCAGCGCTTGCGTCGCCGCATCAGCGCCGAGATCCTCGATCCGTGCGCCGGTCTCGGCGAAGGTCGACGCGGGGATATAGACCCGGTCGAGCGTGCGGTAATCCTTGCCGCAATCCTGCAGGTGATTGACCATCTGCAGCGCGGCGCAGAGCGCGTCGGAGGCGGGCCAGGTCGCGCGGTCCTCGCCGTGGACGTCGAGCACGTAACGCCCGACCGGCATGGCGGAATAGCGGCAATAGTCGATCAGCCCGTCCCAATCGGCATAGCGGTTGACGGTGCAGTCGCGCTCGAAGGCCGTGAGCAGATCATGGGCATGGACCGGATCGAGCATTCGCTCCGCCATCACCGCGCGGAGCGCCACCGCTTCTGCAGTGCCTTCCGCGCCACCATCGAGCCCGGCGCGCATGCGGCCGAGCTGGCCGAGCTTTTCGGCTGGCGACAATGTCTCGTGATCGGCGATATCGTCTGCCAGCCGGGCGAAGCGATAAAAGGCCATGACCGGCGCGCGGTGCTCGGGCTTGAGCAGCATCGACGCGACGGGGAAATTCTCGTCGCGGTGGTCCTTGCCCGAGGCGAGGTCTGCGGGATCAGCCATCAGCGCATCTCTGCCGCCTGAGCGCGACCCTTCCACATTCCACCACGTCCCCGCATATGCTGCCACGCCGATAGCAAGGTGCAGCCGGCGTAGAAAGCGGCGATCAGCGGCAGCGCAATGCCCCAAAGCGGCGAGCGGCGATAGAAGCGGGCGATCGGCTGGAAGGAGATCGCCATCAGCGCCCAGGCAGCGAGGCCGGCGAGCCGCGCCGCTCCGGTGGCGAACAGCGCCAGCGCCGGGGGGGCGCCATAGACAAGGGCCAAGCCGACCAATGTGCCGGCCAGCATCAGCGGCGAATAGCGGAGCTGGGCATAGGCCGAACGGGAGATCATCGCTGCGATGACACCGACGCCGTCATAGGGCCGGATGCTGCGCGAGCGGTCGGTCAGGCCGAGCCAGATCCGCCCCTGCTTCTTCAGCAGCGCGCCGAGCGTACAATCGTCGATCAGCGCGGTGCGGATCGCGGCGATGCCGCCTGCCTTTTCGAGCGCGTCGCGGCGGACCAGCATGCAGCCGCCGGCCGCGCCGCCGATTCCCTTCGCCTTGTTCACGCTGCCAAACGGATAGAGCATCTGGAAGAAGAAGACGAAGGCTGGAATCAGGGCGCGCTCGGCGAAACTGTCGCAGCGGAGCTTCGCCATCAGCGACACGAGGACGAGATCGTTCGCCTCGCCACGCGCGACGAGGGTGGTGAGCGTGTCGGGCGCGTGTTCGATATCGGCGTCGGTAAGCCAGAGATAATGCGGCGTGGTGCCGGCATGCTGAACGCCTTGCGCCACGGCCCAGAGCTTGCCGGTCCAGCCGGGTGCGAGCGGTTGGCCGGTCAGGATCTCGAGTGGATGATTGCCCGCGAGGCGCTGAGCGATGGCGGCGGTGCCGTCGCTGCTCGAATCGTCGACGAGGATGACGCTGAAGCTGCCCGGATAATCCTGCGCGATCAGGCTGCCGATCGAGCGCGCGATCACGTCCGCTTCGTCACGTGCTGGGACGATCGCCACCACCTCGGGCCAGGCCGCAGGCGGCGGGGGCAGATCGCGCGTGTCGCGTTCGCGGGTCAGCCAGAAGCCGTCATGCGCGAGGACGAGCCCCAGCCAGATTGCGAGGCTCAGCATTCCGACGGCAAGCACGATCACCGGATCATCCCTGCGCCGCGAAACCAGACGACTGCGTCGGCCACCGCCTCTTCCCAGGGGCGCGAGGTATAGCCGAGCTCGGCCTCAGCCCGGGCCGAGCTGAAGAACATCTTGTGCTTCGCCATTTTCAGCGAATCGACCGTCAGGAACGGATCCTTGCCGGTGATCCGCGCGAGCACTTCATTGGCGTAAGCGAGCGGGAAGAGCGGCGTTCGCGGGAGGCTGACGGTCGGCGGTTTGCGCCCCACCGCGCGGGCGACGGCGCCGACCATCGCGCCGAGCTGAACGTCCTGCCCGCCGAGGATGTAGCGCTGTCCGATGACGCCGCGTTCGAGCGCGAGCACATGCCCTGCCGCGACATCGTCGACATGGGCGAGGTTCAGGCCGCTATCGATAAAGGCGGGCATGCCGCCATTCGCCGCCTCGACGATGATGCGGCCAGTCGGCGTCGGCCGCACGTCGCGCGGGCCGATCGGTGTCGAGGGATTGACGACCACCGCCGGCAGACCGCGCTCCGCGACCATCTGCTCGACCAGCCGCTCGGCCACGACCTTGCTGCGCTTATAGGCGCCGGCGGCCTGTTCCGGCGTCGCGGCATGGCTTTCATTGGCGGGGACGCCACCGGGCTGCGGCTTCAGCGTCGCCACGCTGCTGGTATAGACGAGCCGCTCGACACCCGCCGCCAGCGCGGCCTCCATCACGGCGCGAGTGCTGGCGAGATTGTTGCGGACGATCTCTTCGGGATCGGGCGCCCAGATGCGGTAATCGGCGGCGACGTGGAACAGGTACCGGGCGCCCTTGGCGGCGCTGAGCACTGCTTCAGGGTCACGGGCGTCGCCTTCGACCAGCATGCCGGGGAAATCCTGGAGATTGATGCGCGGGCTCGATGCGCGGACCAGGCCACGGACCTGCCGCCCCTGTGCAGCGAGTACGCGCGCCACCGCCGAGCCGACGAATCCCGACACGCCGGTGACGAGGACAATATCCGAATCCTGGCTCACCCCGCCTCCGCGTCCATCGATCGCGCGCTCTACACAGGATGCGCGGCGGACGATAGGGAGGCCGGATGGAGCCACCGGCCAATTTTTCGGCGAGAGAGGGAAGCTCATGAGCCTTGGTCGCGCAATGGTTGCAAGTAATCGGATATCCGGATCGACGATCGGGTTGAATCGCCCCGTCGAACGAACGGAACGCGCCCGGGACCAAGAGTTGGAGAGATATGTTACACCAGGATGTACCATATCTTTTCGGCGCGAAATCCATATTAATTTATTTATATCAATGGTTTATGAGATGATCTACCGGCCGCTACGGAATCCTGGCCTTTTGCCTGCCCTGCCGATCCATCGCTGTTCCGCATGACGGTAGCGCTTCAGATTCCGGCGATTCTCGGCTGGACGCTGCTGGCACTCGCCGGGCTGGGCACGCTCTACACGGTTGCTGCCCTGATCGTGTTCCGGCGGTTCTTCGCGCCTCGACCCGTGCCGGTACGCCGCGACGATGCTGTTACGCTGATGAAACCCCTCCACGGCGCCGAGCCCTTGCTTGCGACCAATCTCGCGAGTTTCCTCCATCAGCATCATGACGGCCCTATCCAGCTTCTGTGCGGCGTTCAGCGCGCCGACGACCCGGCAATCGCTGCGGTGGAGATCCTCAAGGCCAGCCATGGCGGAGCGATCGATCTGGTGATCGATCCGGCCAGCCATGGGGCGAGCGGCAAAGTCTCGAACCTGATCAACATGATGGCCGCCGCCTCCCATCCTGTCCTGATCCTCAGCGACAGCGACATTGCGGTCGCGCCCGACTATCTCCGGCGGATTCTCGCCGCGCTCGACCAGCCCGGCATTGGCGCGGTCACCTGCCTCTATCGCGGGCGCGGCGATGCGGGGTTCTGGTCGCAACTCGGCGCGGCCGGTTTGAGCTACCAGTTCCTGCCGGGCGCGGTGTTCGGCGTCGCGCTCGGGCTGGCAAAGCCCTGCATGGGCTCGACGATCGCGATGCGGCGCGAGACGCTCGACCGGATCGGCGGTTTCGTACGCTTCGCCGATGTGCTGGCCGACGATTATGCGATCGGCGCGGCGGTCGAGGCCCTGGAGCTGAAGGTTATCGTGCCGCCGATGCTCGTCGTCCACGGCTCCGACGAGCGCAGCTTTGCCGAGCTATGGCGGCATGAGCTGCGCTGGAGCGTCACGGTGCGCGGAGTCGTGCCGGGCGCCTTTGCCGGATCGGTGATCGGCATGCCCTTTCCGCTCGCTTTGCTCGGCACGTTGCTGGCGCCCGCACATGCGATCGGCGCGGTGATCGTGCTTTTGTCGCTCCTCGCCCGCATGCTCGTTGCCCATGTAGTCGACCGTCAGGCAGGCGTGCGGACGGCGCCTTTGTGGTTGCTACCGGTGCGCGATTGCCTCACCTTTGCGATATTCGTCGCAACCTTCTTCACCCGTTCGGTTGATTGGCGCGGACAACGGCTTAGAATGGGAGCAGACGGCCGGATCACGGCCGACCCGGAGATTTCCGCATGATGCGTACCCTGTTTCTGCAAGCGCCCTCGTTCGACGGTTATGATGGGGGTGCCGGCGCGCGCTATCAGATGAAGCGCGAGGTGAAGTCCTTCTGGTATCCGACCTGGCTCGCCCAGCCCGCCGCGATGGTCGAAGGATCGAAGCTGATCGATGCGCCCGCGCATGATCAGAGCTGGGATGATATCAAGCATGAGTTCGACGAGCGCGATCTCGTCATCCTCCACACCTCGACGCCGAGCTTCGGCCAGGACATCCGCACCGCGGCGCTGATCAAGGAGCGCAACCCCAGGATCATCATCGGTTTCGTCGGCGCCAAGGTCGCGGTCGAACCCGACAAGAGCCTGGCCGCCACGCCGCACGTCGATTTCGTTGCGCGCGAGGAATATGATTTCACGATCCTCGAAATCGCCCGGGGGGCGCCGCTCGCGACCGTCGACGGCATCACCTGGCGTGCGCCCGACGGCGCGTTCGTGCGCAACAAGGATCGCGCGATCATCGAGGACATGGATGTTCTTCCGATGGTGTCCCCGGTCTACAAGCGCGACCTGACCATCAACAAATATTTCGGCGGCTATCTCCTCCACCCCTATGTCAGCTTCTACACCGGGCGCGGCTGCAAGAGCCGCTGCACCTTCTGCCTGTGGCCGCAGACGATCAGCGGCCATAATTACCGCTTCCGCTCGGTCCCCAAGGTGATCGAGGAGGTGCAGTACATCCTGGAGAATATCCCCGAGACCAAGGAGATCTTCTTCGACGACGACACGCTGACCGACAACCATGCCCGCGTCGAGGAACTGGCGATCGCGCTCGGCAAGCTGGGTTTCGGCAAAAAGGGTTTCCCGGTGTCGTGGAGTTGCAACGCCAAGGCCAATGTGCCGCGCAAGACGCTCGAGGTGCTCAAGGCCAATGGCCTGCGGTTGCTGCTGGTCGGCTATGAGAGCGGCAACCAGCAGATCCTGCACAATATCAAGAAGGGCCTGCGCGTCGATGTGGCGAAGCAGTTCACCAAGGACTGCCACGAGCTCGGCGTGGTCATCCACGGCACCTTCATCCTCGGCCTGCCCGGCGAGACCGAAGAGACGATCGAGGAGACGATCAACTACGCCAAGGAGATCGATCCGCACACCATCCAGGTCTCGCTCGCGGCGCCCTATCCGGGGACGTTCCTGTACAAGCAGGCGACCGAGAATGGCTGGTTCGACAACAGCAACGATCTGCTGACCGATGGCGGCAACCAGATCGCGCAGCTCAGCTATCCGCATCTGCCGGCGAGCGTGATCTTCGACAAGGTCGAGGAATTCTACAAACGCTTCTATTTCCGCCCGTCCAAGATCTGGTCGATCGTGTCCGAGATGCTGCGCGACTGGAACATGATGAAGCGGCGCCTGCGCGAGGGCGTGGAGTTTTTCGACTTCCTGCGCCGCCGGAAGGAAGCCGTTTGAGCCTGACCCCCTCCCCTCAATCAGCATCATGCTGAAACGAGTTCCGGGTGACGCAGGGTAAGAATGGGCAGCGACCTGCAACGAAGCGCCTGATCGTCACCTCCGACGATTTTGGCGCCGCGATCGCCGTCAACGAGGCGGTCGAGCAGGCGCATCGCGACGGCATCCTGACCGCCGCGAGCCTGATGGTCTCCGGCGACGCCGCCGCCGACGCCGTTGCGCGCGCCAAGACGATGCCGACCCTCGGCGTTGGCCTCCACATCGTCCTGGTCGAAGGCCGCCCCACTTTGCCGCCCGAACAGGTCCCCAACCTCGTCGACCCATCGGGCCATTTCCGCACCGACATGGTCCGCGCGGGGATCACCATCTTCGCCAAGCCCGCCGCACGGCGCCAGCTTGCCGCGGAGGTCGAGGCGCAGTTCGCGGCGTTCGCGGCGACCGGCCTGAAGCTCGACCATGTCAACGCGCACAAGCATTTCCACCTTCACCCGACCATTGCCTCGGCGATCCTCAGGACCGGCAAGCGCTACGGCATGAAATCGGTCCGGGCGCCGATCGAGCCGCGCGACGTTCTGGCGAAGATCGAACCCGGCACGGGCGGGATGGATGTCGCCCGGCTCTGGGCCCTGCTCGTCCGCAGGCGCATGCGGGCGGCCGGCATGTCAGTCCCCGATCAGGTGTTCGGCCTCGCATGGTCCGGCGCGCTCGATACGGCGCGGCTGCGCGGACTGATCGCGAACCTACCCGACGGGCTGACCGAGATCTACGCCCATCCGGGAACGGATGATATTTATCCCGGCCATGCGCCGGGCTATGCCTATCGCGCCGAGCTTGCTGCCCTGCTCGACCCTCTTGCACGCGAGGCGACCTTTCGCGACGGCATCGAACGGGGCTGTTTTGCGGATTTTGCGTGAGAGGGGCATGAGGGTTCGACAACAGCTGTATGCGGGAGAGAAGGCCTGAAAATTTTTGCGCGTATAGGCCTGTTGGTCGCGACCCTGGCCGGGTTGGCGGCGGCGATATGGGCGTTCGGTTCGATCGGCTTCGACAGCATCATGGCGGTCGCGGGGCGGATCGGGATCGGCGGCTTCCTGCTTTACTGTCTCTGGTCGCTCGGTGTGTTCGCGATCCTTGGCGCTTCCTGGCTGGCCGTCGCGCCCGGCGAGGAGCTCGATCGGCTTGGCTTGTTCACCTGGGCGCGAATGGTGCGCGAAGCGGTCGCCGATCTGCTGCCCTTCTCCCAGATCGGCGGCATCGTCGTCGGCGTGCAGACGCTGACGCTGCGCGGGATCCCAGCCTCACGCGTCTATGCCTCGTTCGTGGTCGACATAACGACCGAGATGGCGGCGCAGCTCGTTTTCACCCTGTTCGGGCTGGCGATGATGGTCACCATGCTCATGGAGGGAGGCGGCGCGGTCGCGCTGCGCCCGCTGATCCTTGGCGGGACCGCGGTGATGGTGGTGGGGATGGCGATGTTCTTCGCCGCCCAGCGCCCCGCAATCGGGCTGGCCGGCCGCATCGCCCAGCATTTCCTGCCGGGATCGGCGATGGCAACCACGGGCATCGCCGACGAACTGCGCCGCATCTATGCATGGCGCGGCCGGGTGACGCTTGGCTTCGCGCTCAATCTTGCCGCCTGGATCGGCACTGCGATCGGCAGCTGGATCGTGCTGCTGATGATGGGCGCCAACATATCGATCTGGTCGGCACTCGCACTTGAGAGCCTCATTTTCACGCTCAGGAGCGTCGCCTTTGCGATCCCCGGCGCGCTCGGTGTTCAGGAGGCGGCCTATGCGCTGGCGGCACCCCTGTTCGGGCTTGCGCCCGAAACCGCCCTGGCGCTGTCGCTGGCAAAGCGCGCGCGCGATGTGAGCTTGGGCCTGCCGACATTGCTTGCCTGGCAGCTCGGGGAAGCGCGCGCGGTCTTGCGGGCGGCGCGGAGCGCCTCCGCCGGCTAGCCGGCGCGGCCGCACGGGAACCGTCGCCAGAGTTCGGTTCTAAATGGTTGTAACCCTTCTTATCCTCCCCCTTCTCCCCATGCTATTCGCCGCCGGCGTTGATCGCGATCGCACAAGGCGGGAGAAGCGAATGCGGCGGCCCTTCATCCACATCAATTTCGCCACGGAGGACGTGCAGAGCGTTCGCGAGGCGCAGGGCATTTCCGGCAATATCTCCTGCCGCGCTGACTGGCGCCGGGTTCATGTCCTGCGCGAACGCTATGATGCGATCGCGGTGGGCGGGAAGACCTGGAACCTCGATCGACCCCGCCTGACGGTCCGCCCCGAAAAGCTCGGCCGCACGCCTCGCCGCCAGCCGAGCCGGGTGATCTTCGCCGGTTCGCAGCCCTGCGCGGTGTCGCAGCCCGGCGCGCCTGCCTTCGTCATCAGCTCGCATGACGATGTCGATCCATGCGCCGTCGCGCTGGCGATGAACGGCCATGACCTGCATGGCCCGCTGGAATCGCTCTATGATCACGGCATCGAAAGCCTGTTGGTCGAGGGCGGCCCGACATTGTTGCGGTCGTTCTTCAGCCAGGGCTTCGCTGATCTGGTGACCATCTTCGTGCGCGCGGGCACCGCCGAGGGTGCTGATCGCGGCGCCCGTGACAGCCTGGGCGGACTGCCTGTCGGGTTCCGCGCAAGCGCATTCGGCGAAGGCTTTCTGCTTGAATCGGGCATGGCCAGGGCCGTGCTCGAAACGGCGGCCAGGCCATGAGCCTAGGCCAGCCCGTCCGTTTCGTCATCTTCGCGGCGCCGCGGACCGGCAGCAATCTGCTGTGCAGCCTTTTGAACGCCCATCCCGATATCCTGTGTCACCACGGCCTGTTCAACCCCGATGGCGTGCATTTGGCTCGGGACCGGGGTGGCACCGGGGACGTTGCCGAGCGGGACCGCGATCCCGCAGCCTTTCTCGATACCGTCTGGGCCTCCTGCACTGATGCCCGGGCGATCGGTTTCAAGATGAATCGGGACGAAAATATCGAAGCAGCGGAGGCTCTGCTGCACGATCCGGGCGTGCTCAAGATCCTGCTCAAACGCCGCAATCGCGTACGGACTTATGTCTCCGAGGAGATTGCCCGCCGCACTGGTGTTTGGGAGACATATGACGAGCGGGCGGAGAGTGAAATTCCGGCGCTGCGCGTCGAGGCGGGCGATCTGATTCGGCATAGCGACCTCAATGCCGCTTATTACGCCGCGATTGAATCAAGCCTTGGAGCAATGGGACAGACCTGGCTCGAAACAGAGTATGAGGCCCTGGCTGAGCGGAGCGAAATGGCGCGGATTCTCGCCTTTCTCGGCGTCGAAGCCAGCTCCGCCCTGCCCGCCGCCAGCTACAAGCGCGGCCCGGCCGATCTCGGTGCGGTGGTAGCGAATTTCGACGAACTCGCCGGTGCGCTCGAAGGAACCGCCCTGCTGGATGATCTCTTTCGCGGCGACGCGCCCGAGCTCCAGTGCCATGTTTTCACGCCTCAGGAGCAGCACTGATGCTCAACGCAGACATCGCTCCGATCGCAGTCGACAGCTTCACCCGCCACCGTGGCCCGGTGACCTCGGTGGCCGCCATTCCCGGCCGCGCCGCCGCCATTGCCGTTGCCTATGACGGCGCGGTCTCGTTGTTCGATCTCGATGCGGGCACCGTCGCGTTGCTCGGCTATCACCGGCATCTGGCCAATCATGTGACGGTCAGCGACGACGGCCATTGGGCTGCGTCCTCCTCGTCCGACTATGACGTGCATATCTGGGACCTGCGCGAACGGACGTTGGCCATGATCCTGCGCGGGCACAGCGACGATGTCGAAGGCTTCGCCTTTGTGGACGAGCGGACCGGCGTGTCGGCTTCGCGCGACCGGCGGATCATCGTCTGGGATCTCGTCACTGGCGCGATCCGGCGGACGATCGAGGGGCATGAAAAGGATGTGCTGTCAGTCGCCTGCCGAGACGGGCTGATCTATTCGTCGGGCGACGACATGACGCTCAGGCAATGGGACCTCGCGACTGGCAGGCTGCTGCGCACCTGGGGCCCGTTCGAGACCGAGACCGACACCTGCGCGATCGACCTGCTCAACCACCGGGTGGTGCTCGGCTGTGACGACGGCGTCATCCGCATCTTCGACAATCGCGACGGGCGCTCGATCGCCTCGATCGAGGCGCATGGCTCGGGAATCAAGAAGGTGGCGGTCTCCCCCGTCAATGGCGACATATTGTCCTGCGCCTATGACCAGCGGATCACGATCTGGGATGCGCAGAGCTTCGCGCCGAGGGTCGATCTCGAGAATCACACCGCGAAATGGGAGCGGTCGTTCGGCTGGAGTCCCGACGGCATAGCAATCCTGGCGGGCACCTTTGACGGCACCGTCGTGCAATGGGATGCGGCATCGGGCCGGATTGACCGCGAAATTGGCGGTACTCCGGGGGACCAGGGCAATGCCTGTTTCAACGAGGCCGCCGTCGCTCCGGACGGCAGCGTCGCGTTGGTCGCCGATGACGGCATGGTA
Organism: Sphingomonas bacterium; assembly: GCA_040006055.1. Lineage (GTDB taxonomy): Bacteria > Pseudomonadota > Alphaproteobacteria > Sphingomonadales > Sphingomonadaceae > Sphingomonas. The sequence continues at coordinate 14,996 of JBDTXU010000336.1, forward strand.
CGGATGATCCGTCTGACCGAGTGGGAGGCTTTGCTCACCGCACGCGTCGCACCGCCGGGTGGGCGGCGGCTAATGAATGCGGTGACCCGCGATCCGGCCTCGGGTCGGGTCATCGCGGGTACGCATGATCACAAGCTGCATATCTTCGCCGGTGCCGGTCTCGAGAGCGTGGCCGAGGTGGCGCTTGGCCAGGGGCCGATCAATTCGATCCGTGTCGCCAGTGGCGCTGGCCATGAGGGCGCGCTGTTCGCGGCCTGTTATAGCGGCGCGATCGTCCGCGTCTCACCTGACGCGCGCGAGGTGCTGGCGCACCCCCTCCATGACGGCGCGGTGAAGGCGCTGCGCCTGCATCCGAGCGAGCCGATCGGGGTGAGTTGCAGCGCTGACGGCGGCCTGCTCTCCTGGACACTGGATGGCGAGATCCTGCACCGCTTCCCGGGCCACACCGCGATTGTCGATGATGTCGATATGTCCCCCGCCGGCGATCAGATCGCCAGTGCCTCGCGCGACTTCACGCTGAACGTCTACCAGGTCGCGGATGGCCGCCTGACCCGTTCGATTGAGCTCGGCCGCCGCTCTCCCAAATCGCTCTGCTTCTGGGACGCGGATACGGTGATTGTCGGCGATTATTGGGGGGCGCTGCTCAAGGCGGATCTTCGCACCGGCAAGATCGCGCGCCGGACGATCGCGGCCAATGGCATCTCCTCGCTTGCGCGATGCGGCGAGGATCTGGTCGCCTCTTCCTATGATGGCGGGGTCTATCTGGTGTCGGTCGCGGATCTCTCGGTCCGCAACGTCTATCGGGCGATGACACAACGGGTGGGCAACAGTTTAGCCCCGTTTTGACTGTTGTTCCCGCCCAGAATTCTTGTCGAACAAGAGCTTGAGGAGTATTCTTCGCGCAGACCATAAAAGGGGATGCAAAATGACGCCAAGTAAATGGCTCCCGTCGCTGTGCGCTGTCTTGTTGGTTACTGCCGTATCAACGAGTGATTCAGTCAGATCGCAAACCCCAGTCGGACCAGCGCCCCTGTGCACCGTCAGCAGCGCTGAATTCAACAGCTGGAAAGCGCCCGGGAAAGCGGGCGGCTTCGTGCCGCCGAACAGCGCGACCTTTGATCCGTCGACGCCCTGCGCCTTTTACAAATGGTCGTCGCAGATGTTCCTCTGGCTGACGACGCGGGACGCGACCGGCGAGTTGAAGATGTTCTCTCCGGCGTTCGACACTGCGATCGAGGACGAGGACACCAGTGCCTTCCAGCTGGTCCGCAACACAGCGGGACTCGCTGCCGGCCAGAAAACGCGCGCGAAGTTTCGCGTGCGCGTCAACAAGCCCGAGGTCATCAAGCTCAAATCAGCCAATGGTGACCCTGGGGATACCGGATCGACCGGACAGGCCGGCGGCGGCGTGCTGATCGTCAACGGGAAATCCATTCCAGTGCCCGGCAAGACCGGGCTCGCGACCTACCCGGTCGTCTATTATGCGATCGAGGAGAGTGACGTGTTCTCGGCGCTCGCGGCCGATTGGCGCAAGGTGCCATATTATCTTGCCGGCCCCAACAAGAGCAATTTTCCGATCACGCTCGACCAGGCGAAGCAGATCCAGACGGCCGCCGGCAAGCCCCTCCCCAATCTCAGCCAGCTTGCGGTCGAGGTGAAGACGGCGTGGGTCGACACCGCCTATCTGACGCGTGCTCAGGCAGCGAGCCTGATCAAGATCACCTCGGACGTGCCCGCCTTCTCGCAGTCCCTCAACAGCAAGGGGCTGTTGCAGCTGACCTGGGACGGCAAGACCATGGTCACGCGGACGCTGGCGATGGTCGGGATGCACGTGGTGGGCTCGGTCAACTTCCATCCCGAGATGGTGTGGGCGACGTTCGAATCGAACCTCAACGCGCCGGACGCGACCTATTCCTATCTCAACCAGAATTACGATCCGGCCACCAAGACCTGCAAGTCCGGCACCTGCCTGAACACCGTCAGCTTCAGCGTTTCGAGCAGCACGCCGACGATCTTCTACAACGGACCCGCAGGCGCGCCCGCCCCGTCCGACGTGGTCGTCCAGACGGCGACGTCCAGCGCCAGCAACACGGCCATTACCTCGAGCTCAGCAGCTCTGGTGGCAACCAATGTCGCGCGCCTCAACCCGTGGGGCAGCCAGCAGCCGGCAACGCCGTCGCTGACCGATCCGGCCGTGCTCAACAACACCTTGCTGGTCTCGCTGATGAAATCGCTGCAGCCAAAGCTCGCCGCATCGGGTGGCAGCGGCCCGACGCTCGCCAATTACTTCCTGGGCGGGGCGATCTGGAGCAACCGCATCATCCCGCCGCAGCCAGGCAATGTCGAGATCGGATCGCTGTTCGTCGCGAACACGACCATGGAGACCTTTCAGCAGGTGCGGCCGGGCAACCCGGATCCGGACGCCACGGCGAGCAACTGCTTCAGCTGCCACGGCCAGTTCAATGACGACGCTGGCAAGCCAAAGCCGGGGACCAGCATCAGCCATGTCTTCCCGAGCGTTGTGGAGACCAACTGAATCTCGACCTCTCTCCCCGCCGCGCGATCAGAACCGGATCGCGCGGCGGTGGAAGGCGCGGGACAGGAGCGGATCGCCGCCATACGCGAAATAGCGATCGCGATAGTCGCACGCGGTGATGGCGTTGACGCTGCTGTTGCTGTGATCCGAGCCATACAGGAAGATGTCCGGCGCCGTGTCGGCAAGGCGAGTGATCCAGTCCTCATAGATGCCGCGCTTTTCCGCGAGGCTGTAATGGGTCGCGCTGAAGATGGTGCAGAAGGCATTGCTCCACCAGATGACCGAACCGGGCTGGTTTTCGATCCGCGCCAGCAGCGCATCGGGCTCGAGGATGCTGCAAAGGAGATAGTCGTGCCGCAGCGTGCGGAAGCGCTGCCAATGGCTTTCGAACAGCTCGGCACCACCCCAGCGGGCCAGCTCTGCTGCCCATAAGCGGTCGAGTTCGTGCCAGTCCATGTTGTCCAGCGAGGCGCCGGGCCAGAGATAATAATGGGCGCCATTCTGCCGTTCGAATAGCGTGCGCAGATAGCCGGGATAGTCGCGGCCGTCCCATTCGCTGTCGAGCCGGCGCCTGAAATCGAGCGCCTGGTTGCTGTAGTCGAAGAAGACGATTCGGCTGTCCGCGTCGACGCCGTGCGTGGCGAGGATGCGGTTCGGCTTCAGGCCGGCGGCGACGCAGTAGAGGGTGGAGACCGGCGGCGTGAAGCCGGGCGGCGGCTCGGCGACATCGTCATAGGATTCATAGTTGAGCACGAACACGCCGCGCCCCGCCTTTTCACTCATATCGTCGAGAAAGCTGAGGAACTCCGTCGCGGCGCCGAGATCGGGCTGCAGGTCGAGCAAATGGCCTTCGAGATCGGGGCCGAACGGCACCAGCGCTGCCGCATCCATATCGGGTTTGCCGATTTCAGCCCAGGCCGCGAGGTCGACCAGCAGGCAGCGGTCGGGATCGCCGGCGAAGACGAAGTGGCGGTGCGCGACCCACTCCTCCAGCGCATCGAAGAAGCTGCGGGCTTTCCCTCCATTCGGGCCGGCATGTTCGGCAACGACATGGCCATAGCCCTGGACGAGGCAGTAGCGGCTTCCTGTCGTTCTGGCTCGGGCGAGGATGCGGCCGAGATCATGGTCCTCGAGAATGTCGCCGGAATAATGCCATCGCAGCCAGGACACGGTAAGGTCCCTTGCCCGGCCCTCGGGCACGGCGGCAATCGCGGCTTCCGGAGACCCCAGCAATCCGCAGATCAGGTCGCGCACATGTTTCTCCCTCGATGACGCGCCGGACTCTATCCGTTGTGGCCGTGGAGGAGCAGAGCCGATGCCGCCATTTTGACCGGTAAACCGGCTTGACCGCACCGTCCGCCGCAGCGCGTATGGCGACGATGGGCGCCAGACTCCTCCTGCTGCAGGATGCCGTGTATTTCCCGTCCTATGGCGGTGGCAACAAGGCCAATCGCCTGTTGCTGACCGCGCTGGCGGCGCGTGGTTTCGAATGCCATGCGGTGTCGCGCATGCCGGGCCAGCGCCGTATCCTGGCCGACCGGTTCAGCGCGACGGCGCTTGAGGCACGCGGCATTGCCGTCGAGACAAGCCTGCATGGCATGTCCTATCGCCATGACGGCGTGCGGGTCGAGGCGCTCGATCTCGCCGCGACCGGTGCGGCGGGGCGGATCGAGGCGGTGATCCATGCAGTGCGGCCCGACTGGATCCTCGTCTCCGACGATCGCCCCGCCATGCTGCTCGATATCGCGCTGCGTCACGCGCCCGACCGGGTGGTGGCGCTGGTCCACACCCATTTCCACCTGCCGTTCGGCCCCGAGGCGGAACTTCATGACGAGGAGCAGCGCGCGCGGATGGGGCGCGTCCGGGGAATCGTCGCGGTGAGCGACTATAGCCGCGCTTACATCCGGGACTATGGCGGGCTGGAGTCCACGGTTCTCCATTTCCCGGTGTTCGGCGATGGACCTTTCGAGCCGGTGGCTTGCCCGGATGCCCGTTATGTCATGATGATCAACCCCTGCGTCGTCAAAGGACTGCCGATCTTCCTCGAACTCGCTGCACTCTTCCCCGAGACGCGCTTCGCCGCCGTGCCGACCTGGGGCGGCGACGAAGCCGTGCTGCGCGATCTGGCTGCGCAGCCGAACATGACGGTGCTCGAGCCGGCTGACGATGTCGGCATCGTCCTTCGCGAGGCGCGGGTGCTGCTCGCGCCGTCGCTTGTGCCGGAGACCTTCGGCTATGTCGCGATCGACGCGATGTTGCGCGGCATTCCGGTGCTCGCCGGCAACCTTGGCGGTCAGCCCGAGGCCAAGCTTGGCGTGGATTTCATCCTGCCGGTCGCGCCCGTCCTCAAGACGGAGACGGGCCATGTCGCGCCGCCTCAGGATATCGGTCCCTGGCAGGGCGCGCTCGGTACCCTGTTGTCGGACGGCGACGCCTATCGGCGTTGCGCGCTTGCCTCTCGTGAGGCGGCGTTGCGATTCCTGTCCGACACCGACGCCGGGCATTTTATGGCCTATCTGGAATCGCTTCAGGTCACAGATTTATAAACGGATTGACCAACGCGATTTTGGGAAAGCGGCAGACCAGCTAAAATGGCGCGGGAACGCTGCGCGTCACCTTGACCCGACCTGGTGCGGCCGAATTGAAGCGCACTTCGGTAACAATTTGGCCGCGAGTGCCGAGCCAGATGAGAACATCGCCCGCTTCGCGAGATATTGCCCATGGGGTAAGTACGGCCAGCGCGCGACGCGTATGCCGATCACTGAAACATAGACCGGATGACGTTCGATCAGAGCACCTCATTCGGAAGCCAGGTGCCGCTGAACGAATGCGCTGCAGCACCGAGAGGGCGCCGAAGCCTTGCTCTTGCTCGACACCGACACTGAGTTGCGCATACCCTATCGCGGGACAACGTCCCATCTCTGCGAGGGCTATTTCCGTCGCGCTATGCACGTGATCGAGCGTGCCGGCATCGAGATCTGCATCTGACGACGCGAAAAACGTCGCCGTCCAGCGCGTTCTGACGCACCGCGGTCCGCTTGCGGTCGGCTGCTCCACCAAGTCCGCTTCAATCATGCCAGAGGGCCTCATTCCACCTTTCCGGACTTCAACAGACTCGATTCGGCCGTGCTGTTGCCCCCGCAGCACGAGGTCACCCGCGAGATCTGGCGGGAGACGCTTGAGTTCCGAAAAGGTCGGGGCAACGGACGCTTGTATCAGCAATAGTACAACACCGATCATACCGCCTCCCATCTGTCCCTGATATCGTGGATGATCGTCTCGAAACCCGCCAGCCTTTCATTCCCGATAGCTTCCGACCGGGGCGTCGCTCGACCGCAGTTTTACCCTGTTCCTGGCGAATAACAGGGAAAGAACAGGGAAGATTTTATTTTTTGGCCCGATTTTGCCCCTTTTGTTGGGTTTTTTCGGCACATTTCTTCTGGTTCCTCAGTATCTTATAGATGCCCTTCCCTGTTATTCAATAACAGGGAAACCGCGCGCGCGGAACAGGGAACGCCGCGCCCGTAACAGGGAAAGAACAGGGAAAGGCGAAGCAACGAGCGTTTCGACCGTCATGTGAAAGAGCAGGCCGGAGTATTTCTACCCCGTCCGGCTCGCACCATGCGACAATCCGCACACTGGTTGAATCAACGCCCTGTCTCGTGCAGCTCAGCTTCGAGATCGCTGCCCCGCAATTGCTCGGCGAGGGCGTCGAAATTGGCGATCGTCTCGCGCAGCGCGACGGGGGTGAGTTTCAGGGTCTGGCCTTCAGGCATGGCTGGCCGGCCCTCGACGCCGAGCAGGGCGAGCGCCGGGTCGAGCCCGTCCGGGGTAAACAGATCCTCGTACCAGAGCTGTGCATAATCCTGGGCCGAGCCCCGCAGGGCAGCTTCGGTCTCCGCATAGAAGCGCTGGTGAAGCGCGACATTCTCCAGCAGGTCGTCGCGATCGACATGAATTTTCGGACGCGGCGTGGGCTCGCCATGATCGTCATAGACGACCCACTCCCCGGTCTGCCGTGCCAGTAGCAGCGATACGAAGCTTTTGACCCGGTTGCGCCGCTTCAGGATGATCTTGCGCACCTGCTGGTCCGGCAGCACCACTTGATAGGCTGGCTCATGCTGCCAAAGGCACATCTTGAAGCCGACCGCACGGCGATCGAGATTGGTTCGCCATACGCGCTGGAGGAATTCCACCGGATCGCTTTCGCGCTCCTCCATGCTGCCGAGGCGGAAATCGCTGCCCTGAAGATGCCGCGCGACGCCGATGACATGCGGGTTGAAGATCTCGTGATGGCAGAGAATGTCGGGGTGCGAATTCAGCACCGTGCAGAGGAAATTGCTGCCGGTTCTGGTTGCATTGAGGATGACGAATCGCACCACATTGGGGAGGTCTGGCACGGTCCGCTCCATTGTAGATTTCACCGCCACCGCGTAGTTCTTTCGGACAAGACGTGTAGCGCGGCGCCTGTCAAAGGGGAAAGGAACTTCGTCTCCTCATGACGATCGACGAGCGCTATGCGGCGGCTGATGTCTGGGACACCAAGCACCGCGCGATCCTTGCCGTGGGGGATCTCGACCGGTCGAGCATCTGGCTCGAACCCTTCCTGCCGCTGCTGGAGAGCCACAAGGTCGGCACTGTGCTCGATCTCGGTTGCGGCACCGGCTATGACGCGCTCGCTCTGGCGCAGCGCGGATATCAGGTCGAGGGTATCGACCATGCCCAGGTCGCCATCGACGAGGCGATCCGGCTGGCGAGCGCCGAGGGGCTGGCAATCGATTTCCGGCAGGGCGATATCGGGCTGTCTCTGCCTTATGCGGACGGTGCGTTCGACGCGGTGATCAGCAATCTGGTGCTGCACAGCTTCGCCGACGCGGCGCTGCGACTCATTGTCGGCGAGGTCGATCGTTGCCTCCGGCCGGGCGGGCTTTTCCTGTTTCACGCGAATGCGATGGAGGATCTCGCGCAGCGGCTTTCGGTGCAGCCGCCCGAGCGGCAATTGGGGCCGAGATCCTTCGTTCTGGCCGGCGGGCAGACAATGCACTTCTTCAGCCGCGACACTTGCGAGACCTTGCTGGTCGACTGGCTGCCGCTCGTTCTGGAGCCGGCGACGAGCTTCGATGCCGACGGCAAGCCGATCAAGAGCGTGTGGCGCTGCGCCGTCCGGAAAAGGCCCTGACCTCGCCCGTGGCCGGTCGCATCGTCGCCGTGGTCGATCCTTATGATGCCGGCGCTATGCTGGCGCCGGCCTTTGCCGAGTTGGGCGTCGCTGCGGTGATGGTGGGGAGCACGCCGGGGATCGCGCCCGGAGAAGGCGCCCTGTTCGAGCCCGCGAGTTTTCGGCAGGTGCTGCCGTGGCACGACGATATCGCTGAGACCATCGCGGCGCTGCGCGATCTCGGAGTCGAGCATGTCATCGCCGGATCCGAGCGCGGGGTGGAGCTGGCGGATGAGCTGAACGAGGCTTTGGCGCTGCCGGGCAACGGCACCCGGCTCAGCGCGGCGCGGCGCGACAAAGCGCGCATGATCGAGGAAGTGGGGCGGCACGGCATAAGGGTGCCGCGGCAGATCGAGTCCGCCAGCCTGGACGAGATCCTGGGCTGGATCGAGGCGGGCGGCCATTGGCCGGCAGTGCTGAAGCCATGCCGGGCCAAGGGATCGGACGGTGTTCGGCTGTGCGCGTCGCCGGAGGAGGTGATGCGCGCCTTCAATGAAGTTCATGGCCGGCCCGACCGGCTCGGCTTTCACAACGAGACGGTGCTGGCGCAGGAATTCCTGAGCGGCCGGGAATATGTCATCGACACCGTCAGCCATGACGGCCGCCACCGGCTCGCTTCGCTCTGGGCTTATGGCAAGCCGGCGCCGGGCTTTGAATCGATCGGGCTGCTGTCGACCAAGACATTGCTCCCACCGGACGGCCCCCTCGCAGACACGCTGTTCGCCTTTGCCGTCCAGGTGCTGGATGCGCTGGAGATCCGGTATGGGGCCGGGCATATCGAGGTGATCGTCGGTGTGGACGGGCCGGTTCTGGTCGAGATTGGTGCGCGGCTGCACGGCGGGCCGCCGGCGCATCTGATGGCGCGGGCCGCGACGGGCACGAGCCAGCTCGACCTGCTGGTGCAATCCTGTGTCGACCCCGCTGCATTTCTGGAGGGAATCGACGACCGCTATGCGATGGCGGGCGGCGCGGTGATGGCGCTGTTGCGGGATGCCGATCTGAAAGGCGAGATCGAGACGCTGCCTTCGGCGCGGATCGTCTGGAATGCGCAGATCGGCGCGACCCCGCCGGCGGTGGCGGGGCTGGCCACATTGATTCACCCGGACGCGGAGGTCGTTGCGGCGGATCTGGAGATCGTCACCGGCGGCATTGCCTGCGAGATTCTCGATCGCCGTGACGCGATCGAAGCCCTGGCGCCTGAGTGGCGCGTGCTGCTCGATCGCTCGCGCTGTAACCGCGCCTTTAGCGGGCCGACCTGGTATCTGGCGGCACTCGATGTGTGGCCCGACCAGGCGCCACGAGTGATCGTCGCGCGTCGGGCTGGAGGAATCGCCGGCGTCGTCCCACTAGTCTGGCAGCCCGAGGAGGAAACGGCGCGCTTCGCCACGCGGCTGAGCGACTATAACGACCTGATCGTGGCGGACGGCGATATGGCGGCGGCGCGGCGGCTGATGATCTTCGCGCGGCGCCATTTTCCGAACCTCGAACTCAACTGCATCCGGGCGGATTCGAACTGCGCACTGGCAGGAGTAGAGGCGCCCGTTCTGGGCGAGAAGAAATTCATCTGCCCGATCGCTGACCTTTCCGGCGGCTATGAGGGCTGGTTCGCCTCGCGCAGCCCCGGGTTTCAGCGGGAGCTGGCGTTGGTCGTCCGGCGCGCGGCGCGGAACGGCATCACCGCCCGTCGGCTCGACCCCGAGCGCGATTCGGACATTGATCCTGCCGCTTTCTTTATCGAGGTGCAGCGCGCCCGCTTCGGCGAGCGCAGCCTGTTCCTGCGCGATCCGGCGGCACAAGCCTTTGTGGCCACCGCGCTCGCCGCCCTATGGCGCGAAGGTAGTGTGCCGCTGTTCGGCCTCTGGGCGGGAGAGCGGCTGATCGGATTGAATATCTGCATGTTGGGCGCACGCAGCCTCGGCAACTGGAATGCGGGATTTATCGCCGACTTTGCCACCTTATCACCCGGCATGCTGATGGCGAATGCGGCCGTGCGCGAAGCCTGTGCGCTGGGCCTGGCTGAGTTCGACTATCTGCGCGGCGTCGAAACCTACAAGTTGCGGTGGTGCTCGGGACAACGCGAGATCGGACGGTTGGTATGACCGACATACCCATGCGCCCCGATCCCTGGTCGATCGGCCTCTATACCGGCCCCGACCCGCTGCATCTTGGCCCACCGCCGGCTGTCACCAATCCCATCATGACGCGCGAACAGGTGACTGACGTGCCCGCCGATTTCGTCGCCGACCCCTTCCTGTTGCGGCGAGACGGCGCATGGCATCTCTTCTTCGAGATATTGAACCATGAGCGGCGCACCGGCGAGATTGGCTGGGCGAGCAGCCCCGATGCGGTGAGCTGGTCCTATGGCGGGGTCGTGCTCAGCGAGGCCTTCCATCTCTCCTATCCTTGCGTGTTCGAGCATGAGGGCGAAGCCTATATGGTGCCCGAGACGCTGGGCGCCGATGCTGTCCGCCTCTACCGCGCCGAGCCTTTCCCAATACGTTGGGTGCCGGTTGCCGATCTGATCCCCGGCCGGATCGCCGATCCGACTCCGTTTCGCTTCGAAGGGCGCTGGTGGATGTTCGCCTGCCCTACGCCCGATGCCCATGACGCACTGTCGCTCTATTGCGCCGAAGAGCTGGCCGGGCCGTGGCGCGAGCATGTGGCGAGCCCGTTGATCGCCGGCGACAAGAGCCGGGCGCGGCCGGGCGGGCGGGTCGTGGCCTGGGACGGGCGGCTCTATCGCTTCGCCCAAGATTGCGGGCCGCGTTATGGCAGCGGCGTGCGGGTGTTCGAAATCACCCGTTTGACGCTCGAGGATTATGCCGAGCGGGAATGCGCCGAAAGTCCGATCCTCGGCCCGACGGGCGAGGGATGGAACGGCAAGGGCATGCATCATGTCGATGCGTGGCAGATTGCTCCATGCGAATGGATCGCCGCTGTCGACGGCCTTCAGCCTTAATCTGAAAGTAATCGTGCAGGGGATTGCCGCCAATCTGGCCGCTTCTCGCATTGCGGCCGCTGTGCTGTTCTTATAGGCGAAGACCCCTGAGATTTTCATAAAGTACAGGTGCTTATAGATTTCCCTTGAAGGAGGAGGTTGTCTTGAAAACCGTTACTTTCCTGTTAGGCGCAGGTTCGTTGGCGGCCGCCGCCG
>JBDTXU010000337.1:0-6802 GCA_040006055.1 Sphingomonas bacterium
CGCCGATCATCTCGAACTTCAAGGAAGGCCTGACCGTCCTTGAATATTTCAACTCCACCCACGGCGCCCGCAAGGGTCTCGCGGATACGGCGTTGAAGACCGCGAACTCGGGTTACCTGACCCGCCGTCTGGTCGATGTGTCGCAGGATTGCGTCATCATCGAGCTCGATTGCGGCACTGAGCGTGCGCTCGAAATGCGCGCGATCGTTCAGGGCGGCTCGACCATCGCCTCGCTCGGCGAGCGTATCCTGGGCCGCACCACGGCCGAGGACATCATCGATCCCAAGACCAACGAGGTCATCATCCCGTCGGGCACCCTGCTCGACGAGCCGATGATCACGCGGATCGAGGCGATCGGCACTCAGTCGTGCAAGATCCGCAGCCCGCTGGTCTGCGAGACGAAGATCGGTGTCTGCGGCAAGTGCTACGGCCGCGATCTGGCCCGCGGTACGCCGGTGAACATCGGTGAAGCTGTTGGCGTCATCGCCGCTCAGTCGATCGGCGAGCCTGGTACCCAGCTGACGATGCGGACGTTCCACATCGGCGGCGCGGCGCAGCTCAACGAGCAGTCGAACCTCGAGGCGGTTGCCGACGGGACGATGGAGTATCGCGATCTTCGCATCATCATGGATCAGCGCGGCCGTCGCGTCGTGCTGAGCCGTTCGGGCGAACTCGCGATTGTCGACATGGACGGGCGCGAGCGGGCGGTGCACCGCATCCCCTACGGCGCTTATGTCCTGTTCGATGACGGCCATATCGTCACCAAGGGCGACCGGATGGCGGAATGGGATCCGTTCACCATGCCGGTGATCACCGAGAACCCCGGCATCGTGAAATATGTCGATCTGATCGAGGGCAAGACGCTCACCGAGCAGGCCGATGAAGCGACCGGCATCTCGCAGCGCGTGGTCATCGAATATCGTGCCGGCACCAAGTCGAAGGAGGATCTGCGTCCGCGCCTGACCCTGCTCGACTCCGGTTCGGGTGAAGCCGGCCGCTACATGCTCGCACCGGGCGCAACGCTCTCGGTCGAGGACGGCGCGCAGGTTTCGGGCGGCGACGTGCTGGCGCGTGTCTCCCGCGAGGCTGCCAAGACCCGCGACATCACCGGCGGTCTGCCGCGGGTGGCGGAGCTGTTCGAGGCACGCAAGCCGAAGGAAAATGCGATCATCGCGAAGGTCTCGGGCCGTGTCGTGTTCGGCAAGGACTATAAGGCCAAGCGCAAGATCGGCATTCAGCCCGAGGATGGCGGCGAGGTCGTCGAGTATCTGGTGCCGAAGTCGAAGGTCATCGACGTCCAGGAAGGCGATTACGTCAAGCGCGGCGACAATCTGATCGGCGGCTCGCCCGATCCGCACGACATTCTCGAGGTGCTCGGCATCGAGCCGCTCGCTGAATATCTCGTGTCGGAAATCCAGGAGGTCTATCGTCTCCAGGGCGTGAAGATCAACGACAAGCACATCGAGGTGATCGTTCGCCAGATGCTGCAAAAGGTCGAGATCACGGACGGCGGCGACACCACGCTGCTCGCCGGCGAGCAGGTCGATCGCGACGAGATGGACGACATCAACTCGAAGATCGACAAGAAGCAGACCCCGGCACAGGGCAAGCCCGTCCTGCTCGGCATCACCAAGGCGTCGCTGCAGACCCGCAGCTTCATCTCGGCGGCGTCGTTCCAGGAGACCACCCGCGTCCTCACCGAGGCGGCGGTCCAGGGCAAGCAGGACCAGCTGATCGGCCTCAAGGAAAACGTCATCGTCGGCCGGCTTATCCCGGCAGGCACCGGCGCCGGCATGAACCGGCTCCGGGTTGCGGCCTCCAGCCGCGATGCCGCGCTCCGCGTCCAGCAGCGCCGTCTCGCCGAGGTTGCGCTCGTCGCTCCCAATTCGGCCGCTGAAGAGCGGGCTGCCGAACTGGTCCGCGATGTTCGTGACGATACGGGCGGCGACGCCCTCGCCAGCGTGACCCCGTCGGGCCACGGCACTGACGAGGATGCCGGCGAGTATCTGAACACCTGATCCAGCCGTTCAGGACCGACACGAAAAGGCCGCCGCCCGAGCGATCGGGCGGCGGCTTTTTGTTGAGCAGGTCGAGCCGGGCTTTCCTGCGCCCCGCTGTCCGGCTCATTCCTTTTGGTTCCATCTCAATTTGAGACGCACCTTATCTTCTGTCAGCATGCGCATTGGCAAAGGTCGAGACGCCAACCGGGGGTAAGGCGGCATGAAGGACAGGCAGGCAGGTTACCGCGCGTTTCTGAGCTACAGTCACAACGATGCCGCCCGTGCGCGCTGGCTGCGTCGGCGGCTTGAAGCCCAACGCCTTTCGCGGTGCCCGTCGCGTGACGGCCGTCACGCTGATCGCGGCCGTCACGGTGATAGCCAGGGCGGCATTGACAGCGCCAGCTCAGTTCCGCGAGGCATCTCGAATGATGGCGGCATTACCTACCGCCAATCCAAAACAATCTGTTCGCAGAATATCCGGTTTTGATTGTCTTTTTGCTACCTATATTGCGAAACAATTTCCAGCCAGGGAGCGCGCTGTATTCATTGAATTCGAAAAGGCACTAACGCAATTTGGTACAAAAATTTAACATGAACCCAGAGTCCTCCGTCAGCCGCTCGCAATTACTGTCGGTCATAGCCCATGCACGCGCGGGGGCGCTGGATCACGCCTGGGCGATGTACGCCGCAATGGAGTCGCCCGATCTCGATCGCGACCCCGCCGCGCTCGCCGTCAAAGGAAGACTTCTCAAGGATCGCGCGCTTCGATCCGAGGGTGAGGATCGCCGGCGTCTCTACGCCGAAGCGGCGCAGGCCTATCGTCGTGCCGCGGAACTGGGCGACGCGACCTATCCTCTCATCAACGCGGCGACGCTGTCATTGCTCGGCGGCGACGGCGCCACATCGCACGCCCTTGCGACAGAGGTGCTCGAGCGGATCGATCATAATCCCGACGAACCGGAGACCCCTTATTATCGCTCAGCAACCCGCGCCGAAGCGCTGCTGCTGCTTGGCGGTGAGGAAGAAGCCCATAGCGCGCTTGCCGAGGCCATAGGGCTCGCACCCTCCGCGTGGGAAGACCATGCCTCTACGCTCCGCCAATTTGGGATCATCCTGGCATCGCAGGGCCGCGATCCGGCCTGGCTCGACGCGCACCGCCCGCCGCGCTCACTCCATTTCGGTGGCCATATGGCCTTTCACGCCCAGCCCGGATCGACCACCCTCTCACGCGAGGTCGCGGCGGTACTCGATGCGGAACGGGTCGGCTTCGGTTACGGCGCACTTGCCGCTGGCGCCGACATCATCGTCGCGGAGGCACTCATCGATCGCGGCGCGGCACTTCACGTGGTCCTGCCAGGCGGGGTCGAGGCATTCGCGTCGATCTCGGTCGATCCTCATGGACCTGAATGGCGCCGTCGTTTCGATTCAGTGCTGGCGGCGGCTGAAACGGTGCGCACCGTGGAACCAACACAGAGTCCGCCGGATGAAACAATGATCGCGCTTGCGGATGAGATCGCTATGGGAAGCGCCCTGATCAACGCGCGGCTTCTGGCGAGCGAGGCTGTGCAATTGCTTATCCTCGCCGATGGCGAGGCGAAACCGGAGAGCGCCTCAGCCCGATCCCGTGAGGCCTGGGCACGAGTCGGTCGGCAGCGCATCGTCTCAGCACCACGCGATGACATCGGTATCCTGCCGAAGACAGTGCCATCTACTGTCCGTCATCGTGCAGCGGTGCTCGCAATCCATCCGAACAGCGTGCATGAAGAGGGATTGGCGGACCTGCTGCGTATGATCAAGGCCAGGCTCGACCAGTTTCCGATACCCGAATTTCCACCGAGTTTTACCGGCCAGGCGGTCATTCTCGCTTATGCCGATATTGCGCGCGCTGCCAAGGTCGCGGCGATGCTGGCCGAAGAGGGTGCCAGTGTCGGTGGTGACTATGGCGTCGTCGAGAGTATTGAAGATCCTTTTGCGGGCGGACTTCATCCGGTCGGCCGCTCCGCTGACCTCGCCCACGCCGCGGCGACATCAGCACCTGCGGGAACAGCCTGCATAACTGGAGATTTCGCGGCAGCATTGGCAGTCGCCGCGCCCGACCAATTCCGTTCGGAACAGGTCGGAGAACTCGCCGCATCGACGGGAGGGGAACCGATCAGCCTTCTCGCACTCAAGACGCCAGGGACGGTTTTATAGCACCATCTCTTCGAGCCGGTGCGGCGCAACGACTGTCAGGCCCTCGCCGTCACGGCGGATGATACCCCGTCGTTCCAGCCCGTTGATCGCACGCGATGCTGTCTCGCGCGTCGTCGCCACCCGAAGCGCAAGCTCGGCAATGATCGGTGCCGGGTTGATCGTCAGATCAGTCTGGCCCCGCGCCTGGCGCAGCACTTCTGCATAAACTCGCCCCACTGCGGAGAGGGCGGTGCGCTGATACATGCGCTCGGTGGTCCGCCGTAGCCGCTGAAGCAACATTCGCGACAATGCGAGGCCAATACAGCCATATTGTTGAGCAAGAATGGCGAGGTCGCCGGCTTCGAACATCAGGGTGCGTACCTCATCGACCGCCACGACATCCGCATCCTGGCGCATCGGATCGACTTCACCCAATATTCCGAACAAATCGCCGGGTTCGAATTCATGGAGCAGTACGACCTGCCCATCGGCAGCGTAAAGCAGCGCCTGCGCTCGGCCTGCGAGCAAAAGATGGGTTAGTGTCACCCAATCACCGCAGCGTAATATCATCGCCGTACGCGCAAAGGATCGATGCCGCCCGCGGCGCACCATCAGGATCGCGACATCCGTGGGGCAAGCGAATACCCGCGCTACGAATATCCGGGTCTCGTCCTGTTCCACTGCTTTATCACCCCACCCCAAAGAGCTTCGCCCATGTCCTCGCCCTTGACAATCGCATTGCTCGGAAATGGTGGAATCAAATTCCGATGTACGAGGTCATCGGCGATCTTCCGGCTGGCCAAGCTGTTCTGGGCGCGTGACCAGCCGTTCGGGGCCGACACGAAAAAGCCGCCGCCCTAGCGATCGGGCGGCGGCTTTTTGTCGCCTTGGTACTGATCGGTCGTCAGGCGGCGGACATCCCTCGCCCACGCCGCCGACGGTCAGTCGTTTACTTCGCCTTGAAGGTTACGCCCTTGGCGGCCCACTGGTCCTGGGTCAGGCACTGGCGCTTCGGCACGATGGTGCCGGTAACCAGCGGCTCGCCGGTCACGGTCGCCGAGAGGCAATATTTGCGCGACGGCTGGCTGCCGGCCTGCGAGGCTTCGTTGGTGTTGGCGGGCTTTTCATTGGCAAAGGCGGGAACCGCACTCGCCGCGAGCATCGCACCAAAGGCAATTGCGAGAGTGGGGCGGATCAGCATTGAACGGTCAGACATCTCATATTCTCCAGAGCTGGAACATTAACAGGCGGGAATTGCTACCCGCAGTTCCACTACTGCATTACCCGTGCCAAACACTTCTGCGACGTAATATCAATGACTTAGATTTTGACATTCTCTGCCCCGCCCGCACAATTGGTGGATTGCACCAGTATCAGGCGTAGAAAGCCAAGCGCCCATTCACTCGATTTGTCCGGTTGCGAACATTGCCTGTCCGCTATCGCACGCGGCGCGCTGCTTACATCGCCACGATACGGGTGCCGATCCGTTCTGCCTCCGCTCCGTCGTGAGTCACCATCAGAATCGGCAGCTTGCGGACGTCGCGGATATGCTCGATCGCCTGCATCACTTCCTCGCGTCGTGCCCGGTCGAGCGACGAGAGCGGTTCGTCCAGCAGCAGGAAGCGAGGGTTGCTGAGCAGCGCCCGCCCGATCGCCACCCGCCGCGCCTCGCCGCCTGACAAGGTGCGCGGCCAGCGGTCGAGCAAATGATCAATGCCGAGAAAGCCGATCGCGCCGCCCAGTACCCCATTCACGCCAGCGCCGTAGAGCAGGTTGGCGCGAACCCTGAGATGCGGGAACAGCCGCGGCTCCTGGAAGACATAGCCGGCGCGGCGGCGTTCGGGCGCAACATCCACCCCCGTCCCCGCATCGAACAGCGTGTCTCCATCCACGCGGACGTGCCCGCTATCCGGCGCCAGCAATCCGGCGACCATGTTGAGCACGCTGGTCTTGCCGACGCCCGACGGCCCGAACAACACGGTCGCTCCCTCACCGCCGGCAAACGCGGCGGCGATCTCGGCATCGCCGAGCCGCTTCGAGAGCATCACGTCAAAGGACATGGAGCCCCCGCCCCGCCCGCCGCGCCAGCAGCTCGGATGCCACCAGCGCCGCCAGCGACAAACCGACCGAGATCGCCGAAAGCCGCCACACCATCGCGTCCCCATCCGGCTGCTGCAGCGCTGAATAAATGGCGAGCGGCAGCGTCTGGGTCTGCCCCGGCACATTGGAGACAAAGGTGATGGTCGCGCCGAATTCGCCTATGGAGCGCGCAAAGCCGAGCACCGCCCCCGCCAATATGCCCGGCACGCTGAGCGGCAGCGTGATCGTCCAGAACACCCGCGCCGGCCCTGCCCCTAGCGTGCGCGCGGCGCCTTCGAGCCGCCGATCGACCGCCTCGATCGACAGCCGCATCGCGCGGACCATCAGCGGCAGCGCCATCACGCCCGCCGCGATCGCAGCCCCAGTCCAGCGGAACAGTACTGACACGCCGAACCAGCCCATCAGCCAGCCGCCGATCGGCCCACGCGGCCCAAAGGCAATCAGCAACAGCCAGCCAGTCACCACCGGCGGCACGACCAAAGGCAGATGCACCAGCGCATCGACCAGCAATTTCCCCGGAAACCGCGCCC
>JBDTXU010000338.1:0-2322 GCA_040006055.1 Sphingomonas bacterium
GGCGATCTCCAGGTCGCCTGGGCGCTCCGCGTCGATGCGCTGACGGCGGTGATGCTCGTCGTCATCACCTCGGTCTCGGCGCTCGTCCACCTCTATAGCTGGGGCTATATGGAGGAGGATCCGGACCAGCCGCGCTTCTTCGCCTATCTCTCGCTCTTCACCTTCGCGATGCTGATGCTGGTGACGGCGAACAACCTCGTCCAGATGTTCTTCGGCTGGGAAGGCGTCGGCCTCGCTTCCTATCTGCTGATCGGTTTCTGGTTCAAGAAGCCGAGCGCCAATGCCGCCGCGATCAAGGCATTCGTCGTCAACCGCGTCGGCGATCTCGGCTTCATGCTCGGCATTTTCGGCACCTATCTGGTGTTCGGCACGGTCTCGATCCCCGACATCCTCCACGCAGCGCCCGGCATGGCCGGCTCGACCATCGGCTTTCTCGGCTACCGCCTGGACACGATGACGATCCTCTGCCTGTTGCTGTTCGTCGGCGCGATGGGCAAGTCGGCGCAGCTGGGCCTGCACACCTGGCTGCCTGACGCGATGGAAGGCCCGACCCCGGTTTCAGCGCTGATCCACGCCGCGACCATGGTCACCGCCGGCGTGTTCATGGTCTGCCGTCTCTCGCCGATGTTCGAGACCAGCCCGTTCGCGCTCAGCGTGGTGATGACGGTCGGCGCCGCGACCTGCTTCTTCGCCGCGACCGTCGGCCTGGTGCAGACCGACATCAAGCGCGTCATCGCCTATTCGACCTGCTCGCAGCTCGGCTATATGTTCTTCGCGGCAGGCTGCGGCGCGTACGGCGCGGCGATGTTCCACCTCTTCACGCATGCTTTTTTCAAGGCGCTGCTGTTCCTCGGCGCCGGCTCGGTGATCCATGCGATGCACCACGAGCAAGACATGCGCTATTATGGGGGCCTCAGGAAGCATATCCCGGTCACCTTCTGGGGCATGATGGCCGGCACGCTCGCGATCACCGGCGTCGGCATCCCCGCGGTATTCGGCAACACCATGGCGATCGGCTTTGCCGGCTTCCACTCGAAGGACGCGATCATTGAGGCGGCCTGGGCTTCGGGCCAGTCGGGTGCGTCGATCGTGGGCATGATCGTCGCGCTGCTGACCAGCTTCTATTCCTGGCGTTTGATGTTCCTCACCTTCTGGGGCAAGCCGCGCTGGACGCAGTCCGAGCATATCCAGCATGCACTGCACGATGCACACGGCCATGATGATCATCATGACGACCATGCGGCGCATGGCCATGACGACCATGCGCACGCTCATGGCGATGGCACCGGCGGCTACCACCCGCACGAGAGCCCACTGACGATCCTCGTGCCGTTGATCCTGTTGTCGATTGGCGCGGTCTTCGCCGGCTTCGTCTTCCACGGCTATTTCATCGAACCGACTGCCGGCGAGGCTTATTGGAAGGGCAGCATCGCCTTCCGCGAGCATCTGATGCACGCGGTGCATGAGGTGCCGCTGGGCGTGAAGCTGTCCGCCACGATCGCCATGCTCGTGGGGCTGTGGACAGCGTGGATGATGTACATCCGTTCGCCGGGCTTCCCCGCCGCGCTCGCCGAGCAGTTCCGCGTGGTCTACGGCTTCCTGCTCAACAAATGGTATTTCGACGAGCTCTATGACCTGCTCTTCGTGAAGCCCGCCTTCGCGCTCGGGCGGTTGTTCTGGCACCGCGGTGACAAGAAGACGATCGACCGGTTCGGCCCGAACGGCTCGGCCTGGGTCGTCGCGCTCGGCTCGCGCGTCGCTGGCCGGGTCCAGACCGGCTATGTCTATACCTATGCCTTTGTGATGCTGCTCGGCCTGACCGGCGTGGTGACCTGGGCGATTTACGTGAGCGCCAAATGACCGGCTTCCCAATCCTATCGGTCATGCTCGCGATCCCGGCGATTGCCGCGGTGGCCTGTCTCCTCGTCAGCGCCAATACGGCGCGCTGGATCGCGCTGCTCGCGACCCTGGCTGATCTCGTCCTCGGCATCCTGCTCTGGGCTCAGTTTGATATCGGCGGGCCGCAATGGCAGTTCGTAGAGAGCGTGCCGCTGTTCGGCCGGTTTGGCTGGTCGCTCGGCATAGACGGCTTCGCGCTGATGCTGATCATGCTCAGCGTGTTCCTGATGCCGATCTGCATCGGTGCGAGTTGGGTGGCGATCGAGAAGCGCGTCCAGGAATATATGGCCGCGTTCCTCGTCACCGAGTTGCTGATGATCGGCACCTTCGCGGCGCAGGATATTTTCCTGTTCTACATCTTTTTCGAAGCCGGCCTGATCCCGATGTACCTGATCATCGGCATCTGGGGCGGCGCGAACCGGA
>JBDTXU010000339.1:0-12218 GCA_040006055.1 Sphingomonas bacterium
CGCCATCGCCGCATCGGACGCGGTTCCGACGCCCGCATCGACGATCACCGGCACGTTCGCGCCCTCGACGATCAGCCGAATCGTCACCCGGTTCTGGATGCCAAGCCCCGATCCGATCGGCGCGCCCAGCGGCATCACCGCGACCGCACCGACATCCTCCAGCCGCTTCGCCGCGATCGGATCATCGACGCAATAGACCATCGGCAGGAAACCCTCCTTGGCGAGGATCTCGGTCGCGCGCAGCGTCTCGACCATATCCGGGTAAAGCGTCTTGGCCTCGCCCAGCACCTCGAGCTTGACCAGGTCCCAGCCGCCAGCCTCGCGCGCCAGCCGCAAGGTGCGGATCGCGGATTCGGCGTCGAAGCAGCCAGCGGTGTTGGGCAGATAGGTGATCTTCTTCGGGTCGATGAAGTCGGTCAGCATAGGCGCGTTGCGGTCCGACACATTCACGCGACGCACCGCGACCGTGACGATCTCCGCCCCCGCAGCTTCGACCGCGGCTGCGTTCTGCGCATAATCCTTGTACTTGCCGGTGCCGACGATGAGGCGCGAGCGGAAGGTCCGCCCCGCCACCGTCCAGCTATCGTCGCCGATCGCGCGTGCATGATCGCCGCCGCCGACGAAATGGACGATTTCGAGCTCGTCGCCATCCTCGACTCGCACCTCCGCAAGCGTCGAGCGCGGCACCACTTCGAGGTTGCGCTCCACCGCGACCTTTTCGGGAACAAGACCCAGATCGGCGGCAAGTTGGGCAAGCGTCAGGCCGGCCCTGACGCGGCGATGCTCGCCATTGACGGTGATGGAGACTGTGTGGTCGGTATGCATGCGTGTCCCCTAGCCCTTCGCTTCGAGCGAAGTCGAGAAGGCTTTCGAGCGAAGCCGATAAAGCTGCCCTTCACCACCCCACTCCTCACCGTCACGTCTCGACTTCGCGCGACACGAGCGGGTAAGGAGCGCTCGGATATAGGCGCGGGATCAGCGCCCGCAACCAACGGGGAATATCATGGCCGCCACCGTCTTCGTCCTGAACGGCCCGAACATGAACCTGCTCGGCCTGCGCGAGCCGGAAATCTACGGCAGCGACACGCTCGACGATATCGCCGGCCAGCTGGAGGACCGCGCGCGCAACCTCGATCTGTCGATCGACATGCGGCAATCGAATCACGAGGGCCATCTCGTCGACTGGCTCCATGAGGCGCAGGCAGTCGGCGCGAAGGCGGTCCTGCTCAACGCCGCCGCTTTTACCCACACCTCGTTCGCGCTGTACGACGCGGTCCGGGCGATCACGACACCGGTGATCGAGGTGCATATGTCCAACCCCAATGCACGCGAGGAATATCGGCGGCACAGCTTTGTCGGTATGGCTGCCAAAGGAACGATCAGCGGGTTCGGCGCGCTTTCCTATCTGCTTGCGCTTGAAGCCGCGGCCCGTCTCTGACAGGACGCGTCCCCAATAAGGGAGAACCAGGGTCGCATGGCCGAAGATAGCAATTCAGACGCAATGAGGATCGATGTCGAGCTGGTACGCCAGCTCGCCCAGATGCTCGACGAAACCCAGCTGACCGAGATCGAGGTCGAGGACGGCGGCAGGCGAATCCGCATCGCGCGCAAGGCAGCGGCAGCCGCCGCGCCGGTGCACTATGCGCCCGCGCCACCGCCCGCCCCGGCAGCCACTATGGCTGCGCCTGAGGCTGCGGCTCCGGCCGCGAGCGCCAATGCGGTCAAATCGCCGATGGTCGGCACCGTCTATCTCGCGCCCGAGCCCGGCGCTCCGACCTTTGTCAGCGTCGGCAAGGCGGTCGCCGCCGGCGATACGCTGTTGATCGTCGAGGCGATGAAGGTGATGAACCCGATCCTCGCCCCCAGCGCCGGCACGGTGAAGGCGATCCTGGTCGAGAGCGGCCAGCCGGTCGAATTCGACCAGCCACTCGTGGTCGTTGAGTAAGCCATAATGGCTGAAATCAAGAAGCTCCTGATCGCCAATCGCGGCGAGATAGCGCTGCGCATCCACCGCGCATGCCATGAGATGGGCATCAAGACGGTCGCGGTGCACTCCACCGCCGACAGCGACGCGATGCATGTGCGGCTCGCCGACGAGGCGATCTGCATCGGCCCGCCGCCCGCCGGCGAGAGCTATCTCAACATCGCCAACATCATCTCGGCGGCCGAGATCAGCCATGCCGATGCGATCCATCCCGGCTATGGCTTTCTGAGCGAGAATGCCCGCTTCGCCGAGATCGTCGAAGCGCATGGCGTCATCTTTGTCGGGCCAAAGCCCGAGCATATCCGCACGATGGGCGACAAGGTCGAGGCGAAGCGCACCGCCGGCGCGCTCAGCCTGCCGCTCGTCCCCGGCTCGGACGGCGCGATCAGTGATCTTGGCGAGGCGAAGCAGATCGCCGATGCCATCGGCTATCCGGTGATCATCAAGGCAGCCTCGGGCGGCGGCGGGCGCGGCATGAAAGTGTGCACGTCCGAGGATCAGCTCGAGACGCTGATGATGCAGGCCGGCAACGAGGCCAAGGCGGCGTTCGGCGACGCGACCGTCTATATGGAAAAATATCTCGGCAATCCGAGGCATATCGAATTCCAGGTGTTCGGCGACGGCAATGGCAATGCGATCCATCTCGGCGAACGCGACTGCTCGCTGCAGCGCCGCCACCAGAAAGTGCTCGAGGAAGCGCCCTCCCCCGTGCTCGGCACCGAGGATCGCGAGCGGATGGGCGGGATCGTCGCCAAGGCGATGGCCGATATGGGCTATCGCGGCGCGGGGACGATCGAGTTCCTGTGGGAAGACGGCGAATTCTACTTCATCGAGATGAACACGCGGCTCCAGGTCGAGCATCCCGTCACCGAGATGATCACCGGCCTCGATCTCGTCCGCGAGCAGATCCGCATCGCTGAAGGCCATCCGCTGACCTTGCGCCAGCAGGACGTTGTGTTCCGCGGCCATGCGATCGAATGCCGGATCAACGCCGAGGACCCACGCACCTTCGCGCCCTCGCCCGGGCTGGTGAAGCAATATCACGCACCGGGCGGGATGAACGTCCGTGTCGATAGCGGCCTGTACGCCGGCTACCGCGTGCCGCCTTATTACGACTCGATGATCGCCAAGCTGATCGTCTATGGCACCACCCGCCAGGGCGCGATCCGCCGCCTGCGCCGGGCGCTGGAAGAGTTCGTGATCGAGGGTATGAAAACGACCATTCCGCTGCATCAGGCATTGATCGAGGACCCTGACTTCCAGGCTGGGAACTACACGATCAAGTGGCTCGAAGAGTGGCTGGCTGAGCAGGACGCATAAGCCCTCTGCTTCGCCCTTTTTTGCCATCCCCGCGAAAGCGGGGACCCATCACGTGCCGCTGGAGATGGGTCCCCGCTTTCGCGGGGATGACAAACTGCTAAGCTAGGCTCGAAGGGGAACACGGGATGAGCCTGGCCGCAGATATCGGATTGCTCTCCAAGGCGCAGCGGAGCGCGATCTGGGCGAGCTATCTCGGCTGGACGCTCGATGCGTTCGATTTCTTCCTGCTCGTCTTCCTGCAATCCGCGATCGCCAAGGAATTCGGGACCGACATCAAATCCGTCTCGGAAGCCTTGTTCATCACGCTCGCCGCGCGCCCGTTCGGCGCCTTCTTCTTCGGCATGCTCGCCGACCGGTTCGGACGGCGGCCGATCCTGATGACCGTCATCCTGCTGTTCTCGGCCTTCTCTGTCCTGTCCGGTTTCGCGCAGAGCCTCGCCGCACTGTTGCTGATCCGCGGCCTGTTCGGCTTCGCGATGGGCGGTGAATGGGGCGTCGGGGCAAGCCTTGTGATGGAGACGATCCCGCCCAGGCTGCGCGGGCCCGTCTCGGGACTGCTCCAGAGCGGCTATCCGTCAGGCTTCTTCCTCGCCAGCCTCGCCTATTTCCTGTTCTTCGATCATATCGGCTGGCGCGGCATGTTCATGATCGGGGTGGCGCCGGCGCTGCTGGTTTTCCTCATCCGGATGCATGTGCATGAGAGCCCGGTCTTCGAAGCCCGTCGCGGCCGGGCGCCGATCAACGCCATTCGCGAGATCGCGCGCCACTGGAAGATCGCGCTTTATCTCATCGTGCTGATGACGGCGTTCAACTTCTTCAGCCACGGCACCCAGGATCTCTACCCGACCTTCCTCCAGAAGCAGCACCATTTCGACACCCATATGACCGGCCTGCTCGCCATCGTCATGAACCTCGGAGCGATCGTCGGCGGGCTGTCCTTCGGGATCTGGTCAGAACGGATCGGCCGCAAAAAGGCGATCATGATCGCGACGACGCTGGCGCTGCCGGTCATCCCGCTCTGGGCCTTCAGCACCACGCCGCTGCTGCTCGGGCTCGGCGCCTTCCTGATCCAGGTCGCGGTGCAGGGCGCATGGGGAATCGTGCCGGTCCATCTCAACGAATTGTCGCCCGCGCTGGTGCGGGGAATGTTCCCTGGCTTCGCCTATCAGCTCGGCAATCTCATCGCCTCGCGCAACGGCCCAATCCAGGCCGGGTTCGCGGAGGCGCATGGCGACAATTACGGCCTCGCGCTGGCGCTGGTCGCCGGGATCACCGCGGTCGTGCTGGTGGTCTGGACTTCGTTCGGCCCCGAACGCCGGCACGTCGACTTCGTCGCGGAGGCGAAGGCGGCGTAGCGCCGGGCATGAATAGGGCCCAATGTCGCGTTTGATGCGGTGCGACGTTTACCGAGAAGCGGCCGTTGGATAGTTGCCGCGTCGGTCAGGTCACGAATTGGCACAGGGGCTGAGATTGCAGGACGCTAACGACATATTCGATCTGGTTCTCTCCTATCCGCAATGGCAGGGATCGGGACGTTCCGAGAATTTGCGAAGGGGCGCGGAGGCCGCGGCCGAAATCTGCGGCCGATTCGGGCCGCTGGCCCATGTTCCGCTTGTCGGCGAGGGCACAGCGAGCGGCGGCATCAATCGGTGGACGGCGATCCTCGAACAATTCCGTTCGGCGCAGGCGATCCTGAACGAAAAACGACCCAGGCGCATCCTGACGGCAGGCGGTGACTGCGCCTGCGACATTGCGGTTATCGACTATTTGCACGGCCAATATCCCGACCTTACCGTGATCTGGGTCGATGCCCATCTGGACGCCAACACAGCGGCGACCTCACCCAGCGGCAGTTTTCACGGAATGCCGGTGGCTGCACTCATGGGCTCGGCACCGGCGGATATGTCGGCCTTGCTGGGAGCACCACTCTCGCCGTCACAATTCTACTATGTCTCGGCCCATGTCGGCGATGAAGGCGATTGGGCGTTTCAGCGCGACAACGGCCTGAAATGGCTCGCGCCCGATCAGTCTGTTTCCGGCCCGGTTCATATCCATTTCGATCTGGATTCGCTCGACCCCGCGGCGTTTCCGCATCTTGCCTATCTGGACGGCAACCTGCCGCTTGCGGATGGTCTGTCCGTGGTTCGCAAGGTCGCTGGTTCGGCAGAGCTTGTCGGCTTGACGATCACCGAGTTTGCGCCGGCCGATCAGGCCGGGGCCGAAGCCGGCGGCGGCTTTCTCCTTCAGCTGTGCGAAGCTGCCGGGGCGCGCTGAATATCCGCCCCACTTCGCTGTTTCGCGCCACGATAATGCGGTAACGTACCGCCCGGGAGGGGATCGTCATGTTCATCGGTCACTATGGCCCGGCGTTCCTGGCCGCCACATCGCGAAAGGCACCGCGCCTCGGCACGCTCTTCATCGCCGCGCAGCTGGTCGATCTCGCCTTCTTCTCCTTCCTGCTGATCGGCGTCGAGCATATGCGGCTGGTGCCGGGCATCACCGCGATGAATCCGATGGACCTGTACGACATGCCCTGGACGCACAGCCTGGTCGGCGCGCTTGCATGGTCCGCCGGATTCGCGCTGCTGATCTGGCTATGGGGGCGCAGCGTGGTTGCCGCGGCGATCGGTGGCGCGGTGGTCATCTCGCACTGGCTGATCGACCTGCTGGTTCACCGCCCCGACCTGACCATCGCCGGCAACCCGCCACCGCTCGGCCTCGGCCTGTGGAATCATCCCGCGATCGAGATACCGCTTGAGCTGCTCTTCGCCTTTGGCGGGCTCGCCTTCCTCATCAGCCAGACGCGCGCGACACGTCCGCGCGCATGGCTGCCGATAACATCGCTCGCCGGAATGATGGTCGTGGCGCAGGCAATCAACTGGCTGACCCCCCAGCCCGACAGCGTGATCGATCCTCCGCCGCCATCGCTCGCAATCATGGGGCTCGCCGCTTATGTGGTGCTCGCGGCGCTCGCCTGGTGGGTGAGCCGGACACGGGAGACAAAGGCGTGAAGGCAAGTATCTGGCACAATCCGCGCTGCTCGAAATCGCGTGAGACGCTGGCGATCTTGCAGGGCACACCGGGCGTCGAGGTCGACGTGATCGAATATCTCAAAAATCCGCCGACCCGCGCAAAGCTCGCCGCCTTGTATGAGCGCGCGGGGATGACGCCGCGCCAGGGCCTGCGCATGGCCGAGGATGCCGCGCGGACGCTCAAATATGCGGATGGCGACACTATCCTCGACGCAATGATCGCCGACCCGATCCTGATCGAGCGCCCGCTGGTCGAGACCGAAAAGGGTGTGCGGCTCGGCCGCCCGCCGGAGAAGGTGCGGGAGATTCTCTAGGCCATAGACTCGACTATTTCCTCACATGTTTTCACTTTACCTCAACGGCCACTCTCCAGGATCGCCACGCCCCAGGGATCGATTGTAGAAGCGGCCTGCCTTCCAGTCAGAAGATCTGTTCCATTGGCAAGCTCCCGAGGAATATTTCGCTTCTCTCGCGAATAATTCAGCAGATAGCGGACGCGACTGCCATTCGTCAGAGTGCCGCTACGCACAATAAGAGGGAACCGAGCTTCGTCCGGCCAGACAACGCCAGCGCGTTTAGCAGTGTCGGTCAGGACACCCTCGATCAGCGCGTCCGACGGCATGAAGCCAATATAGGTTACCTCTCCCTTGCCGTAGGCGTTGCGGGTGATCGCAGCATAATTAGGCCATGAATGATGTTGGAAGCGGGCAATGACCTTGGCCGTTGTTGGAGTTAGAAACTCCATCCACCAGCGCGCCTCCAGGTCTTTTCCGCTGAGGCCGTATAGCTCGGACCCGATCTTGACCTCTTTGGGTTCGGTAAACAGCTGGTAATTCACCCCTGCTGCTTGCGCGATTGCGCCCGGCTGCGTCGCGTAGCGCACCTTGGAGTCCTCATTGGTGAACCCGCTTTTGAAAGTGTAAACCAGGTGGCCGCCAGCTTCGGCAAAAGCATTCAGCTGAGCGATCTCCTCGTCGCTCGCCGAATACAGGGCTGGCACAACAATCATCTTGTACTTCGACAGATCCGGGTTGCCGTCTGGTGAAATGACGTCAGCCTCAATGTTCCTTCTGTATAGCGCGTCATAAAAGGGACGCATCACCTGGTTGTATTCGATGTTTCCGGGCAGCTTGAATGAGTCGAATGCGGTTTGCGCACGATTACTGACGTAGATCGCGACATCATTGCTCTTCTTCAAATCTGCGACCTTCGGCCCAAGGCGCTTGATGTCGGCACCAATTCCCTTCGCCGACTGGTAAACTTCATTCGGTTGATAGTCCTGGGTCAGCAATCCGCGCCAGTAGGTTTCGATTGCGTTCGACGTTGTAGCCCAGTGCCAATATGCGACCATGTTCGCGCCTGACGCGAGATGGCTGAAGGCTTGTAGCCGCAATTGGCCTGGATAGGGCGTCCATTGCAGCCATCCCTGCGCCTCCGTCTCGATAACATAGTAATTCGCGCCGCCTTTCAGCGAGCGAGCCAGGTCACCGCCAAAGGCAATCTCCACGCCTGTCAGGTCGTCCTGGGTCGGGTGGTAGATGTCCATGCCGGCAACGTCGAGCGGCCGGGCTGCCTTCCAATGATTGACCTCGGGCTGGATACCGTAGGACGTTTTCAGCCAGCCCATGTCAAAGTTCTGGGTGATGAACTGGTCGTTGCGCGCATGCTTGCGAACCAGCTCCGTTTGCCACGCGAGAAACTCCGTTACGAGACCTCTCTGGAATTCGGCAAAGGCGTTTTTCACGCTCGCGTTCATTGTTCCGGTTGTTGAAGGAAAGTCCTCCCACCGGTTAACCCGATTGCTCCAGTAATCGAGACCCCAGGCCTTGTTCAGTTTATCGAGGCTGCCCCACTTCTGCTGCAGCGCCTTCACGAATGCAGCCTGCACGTTCGGTCCGGCCGTGTTGTAAGGCTTGGTTTCGTTGTCGACCTGATAGCCGATCACCGCCGGGTGTTTGGCAACATGGGCGATCAGAGTCTCGATGACCCGCCTGGCAGCTGCGCGATAGTGTGGGTTCGTGATGTCCATGTTCTGACGAAAGCCGAATTTGGCCTGACCCTCTGGTCTGGTCACCAACACATCCGGGTGCTGACGCGCGAGCCATGTGGGGATCGCATATGTCGGCGTGCCGACGATGACTTTGATGCCATATCGCTGGGCCGCCGAAAGCATCCGATCAACATGGCTGAAATTAAAGACACCCGGCTGCGGCTCAAGCGTTCCCCACGTCGACTCGGCGATCCGAACGACCGTGATGTTCGCCTCTTTCATCAGCCGGAAGTCTTCATCGATGCGATCGACGGGAGTGTATTCGTCGTAATACGACACCCCATAAAGAATCGATTGTGGTGTGCGATCGACATCTTGTGCTTGGGCTTGCGCGAGGAACGGACTAAAGCAGGTCGCGGCGAAAGCTGAGATGGCGACAAGGCTCGACAGCTTCAACTTAGTCATCTGATGTCACCTGTTCTGCATTTGTTGAATTCCCAGTCGCGGCTTGCATCACGCCGTTCGACATGATCGCCGCGCCCGCACCGCTTTCCAGCAACGCCCACCGGGCGATGGCCGAGCTACGCGGCACTTTCTTTTCGTTCACGCAACCTCCCATGTGCTGCGTCCCTGGGCAGCGTAGGCCGAACCTGACCGCTTGTTTTCATTTATGCAACCGAGATTTCTCGTGTGAAATCAAATCCGGACCCGCGAGTGGGGCGTTGCCGCCATCCCCTTATGGATTCCCGATCTAGTGGGGTGGAACCGAAGTTCGTGCCATCAGGTTTCCTTATTTTCGTCATGCCAAACTTGTTCCGGCATCCATGTTTCCGAAGGGTGCGCAAGCGTTGCTCTTGCGGCTCGATAGACCCCGGAACAAGTCCGGGGTGACGCTGGATATAATGTTGCGAGCTTTAGATTCGTGTGACTAGATCGGACTGAGCATCGTCCGGCGCTCAACCCAGCCGCGGAGCGCCGCACGATCCGACACTTCGACGCTTCCATAGCGCCGCTTGATCAGCGCCTCGCGCTCGAGCGCACTCAACGCCGTGCCGATCGCCGCGCGCGACACGCCGAGGATAACGGCGCTCCAGCCAACGCAGCGTTAGGTTGCAGAGGTCCTTTACAATCTCGCCCTGCCCGCACAAGACTACACTTGTAGTCGGAGTATCCCATGCACGTTGTGTTACGAATCCTGGCAGCGGCGCTGCTCCTGTTCTCCTTCCCCACGCCATCATTGGCTCGCTCGCAAGAAGCCACTCTCAAGGCGCTGGTGGACAGCTATGCGAAGCACCGGGGGTTCAACGGCACCGTTCTTGTAGCTCGTGGTGGACGCGTGCTGGTCCGCGCCGCTTATGGCATGGCCGACGACGTGGGCCGACACGAACCCAGCAACGCGGACCTGCATTACCGCATCGGCTCGCTGACCAAACCCTTCACCGCAACGTTGGTGATGCAGCTTGTCGGACAGGGGCGATTGCGCCTCGATGGCACGCTCGCCGATTATCTTCCGGACCTGTACGGCGGGACGGCTGCCGCGCCCGTGACCATCGAGCAGCTTCTCAGCCATACATCCGGAATCGCCGATGTGCCTAGGCGATATGATGATCCCTGGTGGCGTACATCGGCGCGCCAGCAGTGGACGCCAACGGACTTTGCGCGCCAGTGGATCAAGCCGGAAATCGTCGAAACGCCGGGGACGAAATGGCGCTACAACAACAATGGCTTCTTCTTGCTCGGCCTGATCGTGGAGCGCGTGACGGGGCGGACCTACGCGGACAACCTCCAGGAACGCATCTTCGGTCCGGCAGGCATGTCGGCGAGCGGGTTGTTCTCCCGGAGCACCGATAAGCGCAGCTTCGCGACCGGTTATGCTGTCACGCCCGAGGGCACGCCAAAAGCACCGGACGCGATCGACCCCAGCGTCTCCTTCTCCGCCGCAGGTATTTATTCGACCGTCGACGACATTCTCAGGTTCGACCGCGCGCTCTACGCCACGCGGCTCATTGATGCCGACGGCAGGGCAACTATGTTGCGCGCTCATACAAAGTTCTACGGCTTCGGCTGGGAGGTGGAGGAATACACGCTGCCGGGAGGGAAGATGCTCCCCGTCGTGTCACATACCGGGAGTGTCCCCGGCTACCAGAGCTACTATCTGCGATCGGAACCGCAGCAGGATTGCGTCATCATCCTCGACAATTTCTGGCAGGGTGCGCTCGTCAGCCAGATGGGGCGCGACCTGATGGAAGTCTTGAACGGCAAGCCCATGCAGCTTGCACAGTACAGCCTCGATAATTTGCTTACGCCGATAGCATATACGCAAGGTGTTGACGCAATGGTTGATGCCTATGCCCGGCTCGGTAAGCAGCAAGCCAAATATGATCTTAGCGAGCGCGCATTCAATGCGCTCGGCTACAAGTTTCTTCGCGACAATCATACTGGTGAAGCGATCCAGGTGTTTCGGTAGGGGACGCAACGATACCCGCATTCGGCCAACGCCTATGACAGCCTTGGCGAGGCATATCGAACAGCCGGCAAAACCCCAGATGCTATCGAGAGCTACAGGAAGGCACTTGATCTCGATCCTCGCAGCGAAAGCGCCCAGACGGCCTTGTCTGAGTTGCAGACCCCTGCCGAGCGGCAGTCTCCTAAATAATAGGGGGCATGTCGGTTCCAGCGGGACCAGACGAAAACGCTCAACCCGCAAACGCTCCGCCCGCGATTCAACCGCATCGCCGGATCGGCCATAAGATGCGCACGGGACGTCTCAGAAGCCCGAACCGCTCTTTCTTATCGTCTGGATCCTGAATGCTGCGCGCGGCGCCATGGATGGCGGCTGCACGGCACAGTTTCCCTGTTAATTCCCTGTTATTTCCCTGTTCCGCGCTGGGCAGCTTGATGGCGGATTTTATAAGTAATTGTAATATATGTAGATTGTTTCAACCCAGCCGAGAATGGCGCCAAGAAAAAAGAAAAAATTCCCTGTTCCGACGAATTAACAGGGAATTTGTCGCCGCCATGACGAGCGGGCCGGCGGTCAGCGGTTGTGGGGAGTGCGTTTGGACCCTAAAGCCCGCGGGCATGAGCCAGATCACCCCCGAGATCGTCGCCCAGCACGGGCTTTCCCCGGAAGAATATGAGCGCGTGCTGCACGCCATGGGCCGCGAGCCCAATCTCACCGAGCTCGGCATCTTCTCGGTGATGTGGTCGGAGCATTGCAGCTACAAAAGCTCGCGCATCCATTTGAAAAAGCTGCCGACCACCGGCCCGCAGGTGATCTGCGGCCCCGGCGAGAATGCCGGCGTGATCGATATCGGCGATGGCCAGGCCGCGATCTTCAAGATGGAGAGCCACAACCACCCATCGTACATCGAGCCCTATCAGGGTGCCGCGACCGGCGTCGGCGGCATATTGCGCGATGTGTTCACCATGGGCGCCCGCCCGGTCGCCAATCTGAACGCACTGCGTTTCGGCCGGCCCGATCATCCCAAGATGCGCCACCTGATTGCCGGCGTCGTCCATGGCATCGGCGGCTATGGCAATTGCGTCGGCGTGCCGACGGTCGGCGGCGAGGTGAATTTCCACAAGGCCTATGACGGCAACATCCTGGTCAACGCGATGACGGTTGGCGTCGCCGAGACCAACAAGATCTTCTATTCGGCCGCCTCGGGCATCGGCAATCCGATCGTCTATGTCGGCTCCAAGACCGGCCGCGACGGCATCCATGGCGCGACCATGGCGTCCGCCGATTTCTCCGAGGATTCGGAGGAGAAGCGCCCCACCGTCCAGGTCGGCGATCCCTTCACCGAGAAGCTGCTGATCGAAGCCTGCCTCGAGCTCATGGCCTCGGACGCGATCGTCGCGATCCAGGACATGGGCGCGGCCGGCCTCA
>JBDTXU010000340.1:0-6105 GCA_040006055.1 Sphingomonas bacterium
AGTCCGTCGAGCGCGGCGGTGAAATCATTGTCGGTGTCGGGACGGGTGTCGCAGTGCGACGGGAGGTCGCCGAGATAGATCGCGAAGGCAGGTTTTTCGAGCTGGATCACCTTTTTCGCTTCCGCCTGGGCGGCGGTCCACAGTGCCGGGTTGGTCTCGATCTGGTCGGGAGACTGGCCGCAGGCCTGGTGGGTTTGCGCGGTCAGGTGGATGTCGGACAGCGCAAGGAAGGTTGGGGTGGTGGCCGGGGCGGCTGCGGCCGGCTGCCATGGGGTCGCGACCTGTTGGGCTGCCGTTGCGAGCGAAGGGATGGCCATCAGGGTGACGGCTAATACCAAGGGCGTCCGACGCCATGCTGCCCGCTTGCTGCCTGTCACAACCTGCCCCTCAGTTAAGCCAGTCGAATCAACGCCCGGTCAAGGACTGCGCTATTTCCCCCGCTTAGACTAGCCGCGCCCCCTAAAAGTGAACGACCGCAAGCGCTCCGAGTCGGTCGTTCCGCATACAATGACGCTGCCGCGAAAGCAGTCGGTCGGCTCTGCACGGTCAAGCCAGCGGAGCGGAGCGATTTGAAACGGTGACGGGTGGTCAGCGAAGCCACTCACCGCGATTCTACATAATATGTGGGCTATGCGCGTGTCGTTGTGGGCAGCTATCGCTTCTACTCCTATAGCGACACCTTGCTGTTCCTTCCGTAAGCGCGCCCGGCCTCTCGGCTGAGCGCACAGCTTTCCACATCCGCCCGTTTCGTTCGGATCACCCGGCAGCTGTTCTGGATGATGGTGAGACCGAAACGGTGGAGCGCAGCGATGCTAGCGGGGTCCGTTGGCGCGGCCGCCAGCGATCGCAAATGCGGCGCGGCGCGAATCATTTGGACGGTGCGGGCGCCAAGGACGTCGTCCGGCGTGAGCGGAAACGTGCCGCCGATGCCGATGAACCGCGCGTCGGCCGGAAAAATGTGTATCAGAAAGCCAAGCGGCGCGGCGCCCGGCAATATATAAGTCGTGCCGGGGCGAACGACCTGCTCCACGCCCCGCACGTCGAACCAGTCGTCCGAGAATGGCGCCCGGCCCCAGTTACCATATCGCGTGCCCAGCGTCATCGCGAAGGCGGCGAGGATCATGATCGTCGGCACGTGGCGGACGCGGTTCGTCGGGAGCAGTGACAGCGCGGCGAGCAGGATGACTCCACTCAGCATCTCGAAGACCAGAACGTAGCGCAGGATAGCAAACGAGAAGAGCCATACGGCATAGGTGAGCAGGCAGAACAGCGCGATCAGCAGCGCCTCGTCATGGCGCCGGTCAATCCGACCGCGCCGGGCCAGGACCACCAAACCGATGACGGCGCTGGCGATCAACGCCACGCCGTAGCGCCGATCTACGACCGCGATCTCGATCCCCGGCATCGCATCGCCGACGAGCCAATGCCAAGGGAAGGTAAAAAGCGCGGCCCAGTCGCTCGGCAGAAAGGTCGTGTCGATCTGAGAGCGGGGTGGCGCGAAGCGCGACTGGAACAAACCGTTAAACATCGGAAATACCGGATTTCCAAAGGTCTCCCACATCCGCAATGCCCACCAGCCGCCGGTCAGCAGAAAGCCGACCAGCCCCCCCAGCGCGAAGGCAAGCCACGAGAATAGGGAAACCCGCCGCGCTAACACGAGCACGGTGATCGCACCCGCCATCCCGACCGCCATCACGAGGTTGGTGAGCTTCAGGCCGCAGGCCGCGCCCATTAGCAGGCCGGCAATCGCGAAGCAGCAGGCCCGGCGGGTCGGATCAGCGGCTCGCATGCCGCTTATCGTCGCTAACACCGTGGCAAGTATCGGGATGCTTAGCATATCGTCGAGAAACGTCGTGCCCGCCTCGCTGAACAGTACCGCGCCGCTCATCCCGATCGCGACGCAGACAAACCCGGAACGGACCCGCACTCGTTCCGGAAGATCCCCGCCGATCCGATCGGCGATGAGGTAGATCAATGGCGCGTTAAGGCCACCGACGATCGCGAACAGCGCCGAGGCCACCCAAGGCGGCAAGTATGTGATCGCAAGATAGGCCGGAATATAGGCAATTGGATTGAACCAAGATTGTACCTGGGACGGTGCGATGTTTAGGTCATATCGGCCGCTCAACAACAGCTGCACCGACGCATAGTGATAGTTTAGCAAATCCCAGTTGTAATCCTGCCCCGCCAGGCCGCCGACGAGCAGCATCAGCGCCACACCGGCGATCCCCGCCACGACCACATCCGGCAGACGCACGGCGCCGATGGCTCTCATGGCGACGTGTGCGCTTAAGGATGGTATGGCTACATTTCGCGCGTTCGTCATAAAGGGGAAGCCTCCGCAGCCACGGTGAGGCCATCGCCTGGCCTTTGCGTCCGTAAAAGATCACCGGCCACCGGACCGCGAGCAACCAGGCTGCGCGGAACATTTGGACCAAGCGAGTGCCAACGATATTCACGATCCCCGCACCGATCGCGTCGACAAGATAGCGCCCACCGCCGATGGGGGACGAGACGATCCGTGAGCGCGGAGGCTGTCCCGGCTGGGGCGAAATACCCGGCGATCAATCCCCATGCGCGTAAATCCTTGTTGGCGCGAGGTAGGTCGGCGGGCTCACTCATTAAAATCGCCATAGGGAAGAAATGCTTACTATCGTGTTTACCAGCAGACCAAATTTATATTCAGTCTCGACCTGATGTGCGGCGCGGATTCGTTGGGCAGCGGCACCTTGATGCGCCCGAGGATGTATTCGTGCGTGGATGGGCCATGTATGATTTGGTCGAGAATGATCCTGCCCTCGCGTGGGACGCCATAAAGGTCGTTGTCAGCCGTTATGCCGACGATGATATGTTTTCAGAAGGCAGAACAAGCTCAGCGCGTGGTCGGGAATATGGCAGCGGGGCCCCTCGAAGACCTCGACTAGCATGGACAGCAGTTTATCGAAATGGTGGAGGCAGAAGCGCGGCAGGATCGCCGAATGGTCTGGACGCTCGGATGCGTTTGGAAAAGCTCGATGCCCGATGACATCTGGGCACGAGTGCAGCATGCCGCAGGTGGTGTCTCGCGTTGATTGAACGACCGCCATCCTACCGGTTTGCTAGGAGGACAGTGTCAGGCCGCCCGCAACCGCGTTGAGCGTATCAGCTAGTCAGGGAATCAATCGCGCCCTGGAGGATATAGGCGGCCGCCATCTTGTCGACGAGCTCCGCCCGCTTTGCGCGGCTCACATCCTGCTCGATCAGGGTGCGGGTGACGGCCTGGGTCGACCAGCGTTCGTCCTGGAGCAGGATCGGCAGGCCGAGATCCTCCATGTTGCGGGCAAAGGCGCGGCTCGACTGGCTGCGCGGGCTCTCGCTGCCGTCCGTCAGGTTGAGCGGCAGGCCGATGACGATGCCCTTCACCTGCTGATCGGCGATGAACGCGGCAAGCGCTGTCTTGTCCTTCTGGAATTTGGTGCGGCGGATGAGCATGGCGGGGCTGGCGAAGGTCCACCCGGCATCGCAGAGAGCGGTGCCGATCGTCTTGGTGCCGACGTCGAGTCCGATCAGGCGGCCCGCATTGGGCAGGGCATCGCGAAACAGGGTGCGGTCGGTGGTGATCATCAGCCCGCTTTCACCGCCTTGAACGCCGCCAGCCGCCGCGCGGCATCGGCGCGGACATTTGCCCAGAACAGGCTGTAATCATAGACATGGTAGTTGTTGCCGGGCAGCACATAATTGCCGAGATTGGGCGGGGCGCCGATCAGCAACAGCCCGCGCCCATCGCACCGCGCCGGGATACTGCCCTTCTCGATCGTCGCGCTGGCAAGGTCGGCTGAGGGAACCAGGGTGCCCAGATTGGCGGTCGCGGGCGCAGTGGCGCCCGGGGTGCCGGTGATCGGATTGGTGCAGACCATCGCGGTGCCCTTGCGGGGCGCGCCGGTGAAGCCCGTGCTGGCGTCGAATGTGTCGAGGATGCCGGAGGGGTCGGCGGGCTCGCCGAAGCTTTGCCAGGAAAGGATGCACCCGGCCTGATCGGCGGTGGCGCATTCGGGCAGGCCGAGGCGCGGCAGGTCAGCCGTTTTCGAAATCGGCCAGCCGATTACATAGGCAGCGACCACGCGGCTGGCGAGCGGGGTGCCCGCGATCCGCTCACGGAGCAGGCGGGTGAGGTGGAGCGCGCCCTGGCTGTGCCCGGCAAGGATGATCGGGCGGTCGCCGGCCTCTTTCAGGAACTGGTCGAAGGCGACCATGACATCACCATAAGCGAGATCGAGCGCCTTTTCGGCCTCGACCTGGCTGGTGAGGAACGCGCCGAAGGTTGCTTGCCGGTAGCGTGGGGCCCAGATCGCCCCGACCTCATTGAAAGCGCTCGCTTGGGCGCGGAGGAACAGGGCGGCGCGGTCATTGGCCTCCGGGTTGTCGAGCGGCGCGTTCCACCGTGCGCGCTCGAGATAGGAGGTCGGGTGGATGAAGAAGACCGCCGCTTCGGGCGCGGCCCCGGGCGTGTAGCCGGCGGGCGTCCATAAAGCGGGATTGCCCGGCTTGTCGGGCCGTGCGATCCACATCTTCGGATCGGCATAGGCGTTGGGCGCGGCGCCCGGCAGCGCCTCGAACGCCGCGCTCGGCACCATGGACGCGCGCATGATCTGCCCGGGGAACAGCCGGAAGGCGAAGACGGCGGCGATCACGAGCACGATCAGGACGGCGACGAGGTAGAGAAACTTCCGGGCCAAGCCTCGAACTCCGTTGTGCTGGGGTGGCATAACCGCGTTCGCGGCGATGTGGATTCCGTGCAGCAGGAACGCGGCGCTTGCAATCGGCTTCGGGTCTGCGCTCACTCCGGCGCGAGAGGGGCGAGACCATGACCGATGCGGAGATGATGCCGGCTGGAGACGTCGAGCAAAGCTGGCGGCTGCGGCCGGCGATCCTGGCGGTGATCGGCGTGGTGGCCTCCGTCATCATCCAGCAACTGACCGATCCGCACCGGGCGAGCAACGCCGTGACGGAGCCGATCGCAATCTGGCGAATCGCGCTTGCGGTCGGGATCGGTACTTGCGCGCTCGCATTCGGGTTCGGGATGGAGCGGGTGCGGCTGCTCTGGGCCATCGCCTTCGCATTGGTTGCCGGCCTGGCGACGGGCTTCATCTATTGCTGGAGCGGCGGCGGGCCGGGCTGGGGCTGGTTCGGAGACTGGCGTTATGCCAGCCTGGTCCTGTCGATCGCGATTGCGGTGCCGCTGTTCCAGACGGCGCGCGACGCGGGCGGACGGTGGTTTCCCTATGCCGAGGTCCATGGCCATGCCTGGACCAATGTCGTGCTGTGGTGCGCCTGCTGGGCGTTCACGGGGATCGTCTTCCTGCTCGCCTGGCTCTTATCGGCGCTGTTCGACCTGATCGGGCTGCATTTCATTCGCGAGATGCTCGAACGGCATTGGTTCGCGGCGGCACTGGCCGGGGCGGCCTTTGGCGGCGCGCTGGGCCTACTCCGCGAGCGTGACCGGATCGTGCGGCTGCTCCAGCGGGTGGTGACGGCTGTGCTCGCGGTGCTCGCGCCGGTGCTTGGCGTCGGCCTGCTGCTGTTTCTGGTGGCGCTGCCCTTCACTGGCCTCGGTGCTTTGTGGGAGGCGACCAAGTCGACCACGCCGATCCTGCTGAGCTGCGTGATCGGCGCGCTGATCCTGGCCAATGCGGTGATCGGCAATGGCGAGGATGAGGAGCTCACCAATCCGGTGTTACGCTGGGGCGCAATGGCATTGGGCCTGGCCGCGCTGCCGCTCTGCGTGATCGCGGCGATCGCGACTGGGCTGCGGATTGCTCAATATGGTTTCACGCCCGATCGGCTCTGGGCGCTGGTCTTCGTCATCCTCGCGACCGTCTATGGCGTCGCCTATTTCGTGTCTCTCGTCCTTGGGCGGAATCGCTGGGCGGCGAGGGTGCGCCCAGCGAATCTTCGCATTGCGTTCATCGTCGCAGCGGTAGCGCTGTTTCTCGCGACACCGATCCTGAGCTTCAATGCGATTTCCACCGCGGACCAGGTCGCCCGGCTCGAATCGGGCCGGATCACGCCGAACAAGTTCGACTGGGCGGCCCTGGGGTTCGATTTCGGGGATCCGGGCAAGGCGGC
>JBDTXU010000341.1:0-12832 GCA_040006055.1 Sphingomonas bacterium
CGGTCACGCCGGGTGGCACCAGCCCGTCGAACGCCAATATCTTCAGCACCAATCCTAACAATCTCGATCCCTATGATTATTACAACAACCCGAATTCAGTCGGATACATTCCCACAAGCAACGGCCTGGCCTATCGTGGTGAGCTGATCGGGCGTCCGGCCGTCGACGTGCTCGACGCCAATGTCAGCAACGGCGTCGCCGACTATCTGAAGTTACGCAATGTGGATTTCCGTTCGGGCGCCGACGCCGCGACCTACACCACGGTGTTCTGGCAGGGCTCATTCGACGTCAAACACGAATTCTCCGACACTTTCAAAATGGACGCGGTCTACGGCCAGTCGCGCTCGACCAATTACACCACTGGCCTGCTGGTCGAATATAACCGCATGGATTCGCCGGGCACCTTTACCTATGACGAGCGCGGCGGCGGCGGCATGCCGGTCATCGATCTTGGCTTCGACGCAGCCGATCCCGCCAACTGGCAGATGGTGAAGGGCTTCTCCGCCATTCGCCATTATGAGCGCATGGTGCGCAACACGTTCAGGACAGCGAAGGCCGATTTCGACTGGAAGCTTTCGGATCAGTTCAATCTTGGCTTTGGCGGCTCCTATCGTCAGTTCGACTTCGAGACTGACCTGCTCGAACGCAATACCGACACGCTCAACCCGACCTTGCTCGAGGCACATAGCTCGGCCGCGGCAACGGGTCAGCTGATCCAGTTCGGCCAGGGCCTGAACACCCCGGCGGGCACGGCGACATCCTTCTGGGCGCCGAACATCAACGCGTTCCGCAACCTGTACCAGTTCGACTGCAACTGCATCAACAAATGGGGTGACTGGACGCTGACCAACAAGCGTTCGGGCGCACCCAATCGCTATTCGGTCCAGGAGCAGGAT
Source organism: Sphingomonas bacterium (assembly GCA_040006055.1). GTDB lineage: Bacteria > Pseudomonadota > Alphaproteobacteria > Sphingomonadales > Sphingomonadaceae > Sphingomonas. Next base: position 897 of record JBDTXU010000341.1, read on the forward strand.
CGCGCCCTCTACCTCCAGCTCGACTTCAAGATCCCGCTGTTCGGCCAGACCCTGCGCGGCAATATCGGCGCGCGTGAAGCGTTCACCAAAGTCTATGCTGAGGGCAACACGCAGAACGGTCGTCCGATCATCGGCACCAATGATTATCGGGACTTCCTGCCGTCGATCAACCTCAACTATGAGCCGATCCGTAACGTCATCGTGCGTTTCGGCGCGTCGAAGGTGATTGCCCGTCCGCTGCTCAGCAACCTCTCGCCCATCACCAGCGGCATCAGCGTGCCGACTAACGGCGACACCTCGGGCGCGCGCCTGACCGTGGGCAATCCCAAGCTGTCGCCGTTCCGGGCAACCAATGAGGATCTCAGCATCGAATGGTATTTCGCGAAGGGCGGCCTGTTCTCCGTCGCGGCGTACAACAAGCAGATCAAGAGCTTCCCGCAGACGATCATCTTCACCACGCCGTTGTCGGGGATCCTGTCGTCGGACGCGATCGCCTCGATCCGCGCGGGCATTACCAACGCCAACTCGCTCGCCTATATCGATGCGGGCAATCCGTTCGATGTGCGCCAGTTCCGCGATGCGCCGGGCGGATATCTGCGCGGCATCGAAGTCAGCTATCAGCAGGACTTCACTTTCCTGCCCGGCATCCTCAAGAATTTCGGCGCGATCCTGAACTACAGCTACATCAAATCCCAGCTGAACTATATTCTCGATCCCGGCGCAGCGGCGACCGCGACCGCGGCGGCAGTCCCGCAGACAACCGCCAAGGCGCCGTTCCTCGGTGTGTCGCCGCAATCGTTCAACGCGACGCTCTATTATCAGTCGAGCAAGTTCCGCACGCGCGTTTCGGCCGCCTATCGCAAGGGCTACAGCACAACCTTCCCGATTGCCTCGGGGCCGTGTTCGCCCGGTATCATCACCCCGGTTCCCGCCTCACCGGGGACGGTCGCCGCCAACAACGTGCCGGGCGGTCCCTGCACTGCGCCGCTGGTCAACGACTTCATCTTCAGCAAGGCGACGCTGAACGTGGACGCATCGGCCAGCTATTCCTTCAACAAGGCGTTCAGCGTCAGTCTGGAAGCGCAGAACCTGACCAACCAAGCGAACGAGCGCGAAGCCTATCAGGATAACCCGGTTGTATCGCAATATGGCGCGACAGGCCGCATCTTCCGCGTCGGCGCGCGCGTGAAGTTCTGATGCGGACTGGCCTGTCCTGAATGGCCTCGTCCCGCGGCCCTGACCGGCGGATACTATTGGCGAGCGGCGCTGCGGCGCTGCTCGCCTGGCCGGTCAGGGCGTCGGTTCGTTATGAGGCAGTCGTCGCGAAGCGGGGCCAGGCCGGCCCGGCGGGCGCCCGTTTCGAAACCCTCGGCGCGGCGCTGGCAGCCGCTCCTTCGGCGGGGCCGTTCCGGATCTGGCTGGGTGCGGGCACCTGGACCGAGAAGCTCGCGATCCGGACAGCGAATGTCTCCATAACCGGCGAGGATCGCCAGCGCACACGACTGCGCTACGACGCTGCAGCCGGATTGAAGAACCCGGCTGGCGCGCCCTGGGGCACCTCAGGGAGCGCCACGCTGACTGTGTCGGCACCAGGATTCCACGCCGATACCCTGACGATCGAAAACGGCTTCGATCCGGCAGAGGAGGCACGGCGAAGCGGGCTGGTTCTGGGCGACTGGCCAGGCGGCCAGCAAGCGGTCGCGCTGATGCTCACCCAGGGCAGCGACGGGGCAATCCTGCGCAACGCTGACATATTGGGTCGGCAGGATAGCCTGTTCACCGATTCCGGCACCGCGCTGCTCGATCGCTGCCTGATCACCGGCACAGTGGATTTCATCTTCGGCGCCGGACGGGCGATGTTGCACGATTGCGAGATCCGCTCACGCACCCGGCCCCCAGGCCAGCCACCCGGCGGCTGTATCGCCGCGCCAAGCACAAAGGCCGATCGGGAGGTCGGCCTGATCTTCCATCGCTGCCACCTTACCGCCGAGCCCGGCGTTCCTGACGGCACCGTGTTCCTCGGACGGCCGTGGCGGCCAACGCGCGGCTTTCCGGACGGACGCTACGGCGACCCGCAGGCGCTGGGCATGGCGGCCTATGCGGATTGCTACATGGGCCCGCACATCGCCCCCGCCGGCTGGACCGAGATGTCCTACAACGCCAGGACCGGCGAGCGCGTCGCGCTCCAGCCGGAAACAGCGAGGTTCTACGAAGCCGGGAATACCGGCCCCGGCGCCCAGGGCGTCAGACGCTCACGCCCACTCGATCCAGCAGCCCGGGCCAGGCTATTAATTCGGGGACACTATACTAAATAGCCTCTCCAGCCGCCGATCGTGCGATAGCGCTCGACATCCGCCCCGAAAAGAAAGGGGGCGAAGTCATTTTCCGGCGACTTTTGCAAAGTCGCGCCCATCCTGTCGCCCGCGCGTTGAAGGACGCGATCCTTCACTGCGACCGTTCCCGCTTGATGGTGCAAGGGATAATTTGAGAAACATCATGCAACCTGATCCCACCAGCCCGCTCGACGCCGACGACATCGCATCGTTCATCCGCGACGGCTTCGTCCGCATCGATCGGGCGTTCAGCAAGGAAACGGCCGAAGAGGCGCGCGCGATCCTCTGGAAAGCCACCGGATGCGATCCGCATGATCCCTCGACATGGACCAGGCCGGTTATCCGCCTCGACCAGTTCGGCCAGTCTCCCTTTCACAAGGCAGCGAACACTGCCCTGTTGCACCGCGCCTTCGACCAGCTCGTCGGCCCTGGCCGCTGGTTGCCTCTTGCAACGCTGGGCACTTTTCCGGTTCGCTTTCCTTCGGACGATCCTCCCGGCGATGATGGCTGGCACATCGATGCGAGTTTCGGCCATGAACACCCGGATTTCATGGAGTGGCGCGTCAATATCAACAGCAAGGGGCGTGCGCTGCTGATGCTGTTCCTCTTCTCCGATGTCGGCCCGGACGATGCGCCGACGCGTATCCGGGTCGGGTCGCATATCGATATCGCCCGCCAGCTCGCGCCCGCGGGAGAAGCCGGGCTCACCCTGCGCGAGCTGGCCGCGGACAGCTTCGCGGCATCAGCGAACCGCGAAGCGCTATCGGCCACAGGCGAGGCAGGCACGATGTATTTATGCCACCCGTTCCTCATCCACGCGGCGCAGCGCCACCGCGGAACGGCACCGCGCTTTCTGGCGCAGCCCCCATTGCTGCCGCGTGAGCCCATCTGCCTCTACCGGCCCGACCGGGACTATTACCCCGTAGAACGCGCCATCCTGGATGCGATCGGCGGTTCCGCCCGATAAGGTTGACATGCAACAACCCAACTGTACTATGCGTCATAGTGCAGTGGAGGATTCATGAGTCGTACAGCCCCTATCGCCATCGCCGTAGCAACCGGCGACCCGCGGCCGATCGTTCGTCAGATCGTCGATGCGATCCGGCGCCAGATATCCACCGGCGAACTTTCGGTCGGCGACAAGCTGCCGAGCGTGCGCGGCCTCGCGCAACAGCTCGGCATCAATCCCAACACCGTGAGCAAATCCTACGCCCAACTCGCAGCGGAGGGCTGGCTCGAATCGCGGTCCGGCCTGGGATTGTTCGTCGCGGTCCGCCGGGATCAGCTGAGCGCGGCCGAGCGCGAGCGCCGGCTGGGCGAAGCGGTCGATCGGTTCGTCAGCGAAGTCATCGCCATTCGCTATCCGGCTGACGACGCGGTCGCGGCCGTCGCCGGCGCGCTCGACGCCCTGGCCCTCGCAAAGCGGGCATGACCGCAATGTCCGATTTCGCCATCGAAACCCGCGGGCTGACCCGGCTCCACGGCCGCAAGCGCGCGATCGACTCGCTCGATCTCGCGCTCCCCCGCGGCGGCATCCACGCCATCGTCGGGGCCAATGGTGCCGGCAAGACGACCCTGTTCCGCATCCTGCTCGGCTTCCTGTCGCCGGACAGCGGCGAAGCATTCGTGCTGGGGCGACCCTCAGCCACGCTCACCGCCGAGGATCGGCGCCGGATCGGCTTCGTCAATGAAGAGCATAGCATGGCCAGCTGGGTCACCGTCGCGGCGGTGCTCGAGATGCAGCGCCGCCTCTATGCCGATCGCTGGGATGCCCGCGCCTTCGACACTGTCATTGCCAGTTTCGATCTGTCGCCCACCCAGCGGATCGGCCAGCTGTCGCGTGGCGAGCGCGCCGGGTTCAACCTCGCGCTCGCGCTCGGCCAGGCACCCGAGCTGCTGATCCTCGACGAGCCGACGCTCGGGCTGGACGTGGTTGCCCGGCGTCGCGTCCTCGATGCCCTGATCGACGGAGCGGACAGCGACGACCGCACGGTCATCTACTGCTCGCACCAGATCGAGGAGGTCGAGCGGCTCGCCGACACGCTGATCGTCCTCGAGCGCGGCACGCTGCGCAATTTCTCCGCGCCCGACGACTTCTGCGCGCGCATCAGCCAATGGATTGCCGATGTGCCGTTCAAGGGACCGGACGCGATCCCGGGGCTGCTGCAGCACCGCAAGATCGACGGCGTCCATCATTACACCATGCTCGATGCCGACAGCGGCTTTGCCGATTTCCTGCGCGGGCATGGTGCGAAGACCATCCAGACAATGCCCGTCCCGCTCGATCGCGCCGTCGATGCCTATCTGACGCGCAATCACGCCGGCCCCGCGGCCTGAAGGACCTATCATGTTCGAACTCTACAAAGCCGAATGCCGGCGATTTCGCTGGTGGGCGCTCGGCGCTGGCACGGTGCACGCGGGTGTCCTGCTCTTCTTCGACCGGGTGGTCGATCCGCTGCAGCAGCCGGCTGTGCTCTACCAGCTGGTCGCCGGCATCTATGCGGGTGCCGGCGTGCTCCTGGGCCTCTATCAGGCGAGCAGCTATGCGCGGATCAACCAGTGGATCGCGCTGCTCCACAGGCCGGTTTCGCCGCGCCGCATATTCGTCGCCATTGCCGGCGGAAGCGCCACGATGCTCGTCGCTGCGGTACTCATCCCGATCATGCTGCTGCTTGTCTCCCACGGCCTGATCGGCAATCGCTTCGTCGACGCACGGCACTGGCTGCTCGGCCTGTCCGGCGTGCTGATCGCCCTGATCGGCCTGGTCGCCGGCATCTATGCCGGGCTCAGCCCCAGGCGCTATGGCTGGCTGGTGCTGCTCCCGGCACTGTTGCCGACCGTGAGCATGGCCGTCGGCTGGGCAGCGCTGGCGGTCCAGGCGGGAGTCCTCGCGCTGCTCGCCCTGTTCGTGGCCAGCGTCTTCAAGCCCGATCTCGCCGCGCCGCCGCGCGGCGAGATCGGGCGTGCCGGCACCGCACTGGTCGCGGCGATGGGGGCCTATCTGTTGCTCGTCATCGCAGGCGACCTCGTCTTCCAGACGCTGTGGATCGTCACCGGCACCCATCCGCTCAACAGCACGCCCCCGCGCGGCGGCGTGGTCGAGGCGATCCGCGCCGAGGGCAACGTGTTGATCGAAGCGGGGCTCGCCGGGCGCCATGACCGCGAGGCGCGTATCTGGCGCGAGCAGGTGCGTCTCTCCGAAACATTCGAGGTATCGCCGACGATCAAATGGCTGCCGGTGCGCGGCGAACTGACCAATGTCGCGCCGATGGAGTTCGATGATGAGCGCCGCGGCACGCGCTGGACCTTCAGCCATGACGATATGCGCTTCCACGGCGTTCGCCAGACCGATGGCGCGGCGCTGGGCACACTCGACGTCGCGGGTGGCTTCGAAGCGCCGCCGCTCCCGATCGGCAATAATCGCCTGATCGCGGGCGGCAGCCTGCTCGTCTTCGATGTGGACGATGGCAGGATCCATCGCCGCATCCGCCTGCCCGCGGGGGAGACCATCGTCGCCCAGGCTTCAACGGCGGGCGACGCGATCACGGTGATGAGCAATCGCGTGCTCCGCCTCTATGATGCCCGCGTGCTGGACGACGGCGACGCGAAATATCCCCCGCTCGCCATGGTGCCATTACCAGCGCCGGTGGGAAGTCTGATGCGGCTCGATCTTGTCGAGTTGCTCGATGGCTATCTGCTCTCGCTCACCTATGCGCGCAACGCCGTCTCTGGCCCGGGCAGCGCTTGGCAACAGATCGTGAAGGTGGACGGGGATGGCCACAGCCAGATGGTCGCGCGCAGGGCTCTCACGCCCGATTTCCCGCTCGCCGCCCGCTTCGCGCCCTATTGGATTTCGCCCGTCCTGAAGACCGCACGGGAGGCGATCGAAAATCTCGGCGGCGGCGTAGTGTCGATGGACGCGCGCGAGCCGGCGACGGCGCCCCTGCCAATCTGGATCGCCGCCGGGCTGCTCAGCCTGTTCTCAGCCGCCGGGACAGCTCTGCTCGCACGGCGCCGACGGCTCGGCGTGCGGTCAGGCGCAGCATGGACGCTCGCCACGCTGATCCTCGGCCTGCCGATGCTGATCGCTTTCTGGCTGATCCGACCGACCCGCACCGCCCGATAGGAGGCCCGCAATGACAATATGCTTCCGCTGGCTCGGCCCCGCCGCAGCCGCCCTCCTGGCGCTCGCCTGCGCCACACCTGTTTTCGCCGATCCACTGGCGCGGATGCTCGCCGTCGAACGCGCGCGCGCCGCCGCTCCGGCATTCGCGCGCGATGCCTTTGTCTCCGATCCGCTGGTCACCTCGGTCACGATCGCGCCGGACGGGTCGAACATCGCCTTTCTGCGCATCACCGGGGGGCGCTACAGCCTGTGGCTCCAGCCGACCGCGCCGGGGGGCGCCGCACGACGCACCCTGGCCAGCACGGATGCGCGCGAGATCTTCTGGAGCCGCGATTCGCGCTGGCTGGTGCTTGTCGCGCCGGCCAAGGTCCAGCTGCTCTCGCTCTCCGGTGATTCCGGCTCGGGCATCATCGCCACCCTGGGCGGCCAGACCGAGCAGCGATTGCTTGATCTCGACCCGTGGCAGCCCGGTGTGCTGCTGGTCGATCATACACCGGAGCGATGGCGGCTGTGGCACGCCGGCCCCGGCGGCGCGCGGCGGCTGGTCGCCGCGACCAGGCGCGAGATCGTCGATGTCGCGATCGACCGCGCTGGCCATGCCGCATTCCTCAAACTGGCCGATGGCGAGCGTCACATCATCGTCATGCGCAAGGCGGATGGCCATTACCGGATGGTCGCCGCCTGTGTCGCGATGGAGCGATGCAACCTGCTCGGCGTCACGCCTGACCAAAGCGGCGTCTATGTATCGGGCGATCTCATGGGCAGTCGCCTCTCGATCTTCCGGCTCGATCGCGATGGCCGCAGGACATTGATCCACGCCGATCCCGCCGCTGAAGTCGATGTGGATAGCATCGCCCTTGATCGTCTGTCCGGCGCCCCGCAGATCGCAAGCTATCGCGGCAGCCGGCCGATGCGCTACGGCCTCACCCCCGGCACGTCCGCGTCCCTCGCGCGGCTGACGCTGCCGGCGCAGAGCCTGGTCGAGACGTCGCGCAAAGCCTGGCTGGTTCGAGAGCGCGATGAGCGGTTGCAGGGCAATCGCTGGCATCTGTTCGATCCCGCAACTGGCGCCACCCGCCTGCTGCTCGACGATCGCGCCCGCCGCCTGCCGCCCGAGAGCCTCGCCCGCGTCATCTCCTTCGCCTTTCCCGCCTCGGACGGCATGGCGGTCCACGGCCTGCTCAGCGTCCCGCCGGGCCGCAATCCGGCGCATGTCCCGCTGGTCACGATCGCCCATGGCGGCCCCTGGTCGCACGAGGTCGCCGATTACAGCGCGCTCACCCAATTGCTGGTCAATCGCGGCTATGCGGTATTCCGCCCGCAATTCCGCGGATCGACCGGCTTTGGCCGCGCCTATATGCTCGCGGCGCATGGCGATTTCGGCGATGGCCGTGTCCAGCGCGATATCGAGGAAGGCACTCGTTACCTGCTCGCACGCGGGCTCGGCGATCCCGCGCGCAGCGCGATCATGGGCGCCTCGTTCGGCGGCTATGCGACTCTCCAGGCGCTGTCCAACGGATCGAACCTCTACAAAGTCGGCATCGCCATCGTCCCGCCCGCTGATTTCGGCTGGACATCCCGCTGGGCGGCGAGGCGCGGTACCTTGGGCGAAACCCAGGGCATGACGCTCGACCATAGCCTTCGCCTGCTGGCGCTCAATCCGGATGACATGGCGATCGCGCGGCGCCTGCACCGGCAATCGCCGCTCGCCCGCGTCGCGGCGATGCGAACGCCCCTGCTGCTGATCGCCTCGGGCCGGGACGAGCGCGTGCCGATCCGCAGCGTCATCGATTATGCCGCGCGCCTCAAGCTGTCCGGCGCCCCGGCACAGATCGTCGTCGCCCGCAATCAGCCCCACGCGCCATCCGATCCCATGGCGGCCCGCGCCTATCTGTTGCTTGCCGAGACGATGTTCCACAAGCACCTCGGCGGCCCCGCCCCCACGCCACCGCCACCCGATCTGCGCGCGTGGATGGAGAAAAACCTGGCATGGCGATGATTGCGCCGAACCGCGTCAGCCAGCCGGACGACGCAACGAGCTCGGCGGCCGCCGGTACACCAGCTGAAAAGCCGCATTGAAGGATCGCAGGCTGCGAAAGCCCGAGAGATGAGCAATCTCGGTCATCGGCAGCTCGGTCTGATCGATCAGCTGTTTCGCACGCTGGATGCGCGAGGTGCGCGCCGCGGCAGTGGGTGTCGTGCCGAGATGCTTGCGAAAGAGCCGCGCCAGTTGCCGCGATCCCACGCCGAGCCGCTCCGCAAGATCGTCGACCCCCTTCTCGTCCAGCGCCCCTTCCGAAATCAGCCGCAGCGCCCGGGTAACGGTTGCCCGTGAGCCGCTCCAGGCCGGCGTGTGCGGCGCGGTCTCAGGACGACAGCGAAGGCAGGGCCTGAAACCGGCGTCCTCGGCAGCCGCCGCACTCGGAAAATAACGCACATTGCGGCTGAGCGGCTGGCGCACCGGACACACCGGCCGACAATAGATCCGCGTCGACGTGACGCCGATGAAGATCACCCCATCGAAAGCGGGGTCCCGTGCATAGCGCACGCGCTCGCATTCCTCGAAGTTCAGCATGGGGCCGGCAACACCGCTCACGCGGTGATTCTTACCCGAAATCGCGAGCGGTGTCGTCGGCTGGCCGATGACCAGGTCCGTTTCCTGCGAGCGCGCGTCGATCGCGAGGCTTAATCAGGCGGCAGCGAACAGAAGGAGATTTTCGATGCCCGCAATCCACCATCAGATCCATATCGAGCGCCCGCCCGAATTCGTCTGGGATGCCGTGCGCGACGTGGGCGCACTGCACTCCCGGCTCGTCCCGGGCTTCGTCACCGCGACCGAAATGCTCGCGGGCGTGCCCACCCCGACACGGCGCGTCACCTTCGCCAACGGGCTGGTGGCCGATGAAGTCATTGTCGACAACGATGACGAACGGCGCCGGCTCGCCTGGAGCGTCAAGAGCGTCGAGCATCACAACGGCGTGATGACGGTGCTAGACGCCGAAGGCGGCACGCTCGTTACCTGGACAGCGGACGTCCTTCCCGCGGAACTCGTCGAACGCATCTCACCGATGATGGCCAAGGGCCTTTCGACGATGAAGGCGCATCTGCAGCAAAGCTGATTTAATTCGGGGACACTATACTTAACTACCTACGCGACAAACCTCGACCAGGCCAAGGCCGGGTTAGTGTCCCCTTGTCTCGAATCCCTCTCTCGGAGCAGCTCCGAGGCTGGAAACCATGCCGTAAACCCGCAGCACCAGCGCCAGCGCGAACCCTGCGACGATCGTCCACAGGCTCGCCGTGGTGGCGGGCGTCAGATACCATAGCCAATACCAGGACCAGGACTCGGCAAGGCCGAACACGGCCGGCAGCACAACAACGACAGAACCTATGACCAGCACAGGCACGGTCACCGCCTTCAGCCATATCCGCCAGCCCGATTTGTGGCCCATTCTCGACCGTATGCGTCGCCAGCGACCAGGCCGCGAAAGCCACAGCCCGAGACCGGCGACGAGCGCCGCAAAAGCGCTGATACCCATCTCAACCAAGGGTCCGACCTGCCGCGAGGAAATGCTCTTGGGCGGCCGGCCGGCGAGTATGTCGACGACCCCGTCGGTCAACTCTTCTCCCACCTCCGACCAGGCGGGATTGGCGAGGGCTCCGTTGGTCACGACTACCACGCTGAGCGCGCCATCTGGTGAGAAGGCAGCGTGAGCAACGAAAGTGGGCAGTCCGCCATTATGGCGGATCAACGGGGTGCCCGGCTGGCGCACGACCCATCCAAAGCGATAAAGATAAGGGGCTTTGCTGGCCGGATGCAGCATTTCCTGAAGCTGCATCCCTGGGATTATGCCCGGGTCGCCGTCGCGCGCGGCATGAGCGAACGCCTCGACCCAGCGGTCGAGGTCGGCCGCACTCGTGATTACCCCGCCGGCCCCACCGACGAACATGCCGGCAACCCGTTTGGGGAAGGGATGCCCGAACCAGAAGATATATCCGGGCGGAACCTCGGGCGCCTCGTTCATCAGGTTCACCGCCTGCGCGCTCTGCATGCGAAGCGGCGCGAAAACATGTCGCGCGAGATAGGCCGAATAGCTTTCGCCGCTGACCCGCTCGATCAGATCTCCGAGCAGCATGTAGTTTGCATTGTGATAGGCGTGATGCGTGCCGGGGATACTGGCAAGGGACGTTACCGATGAGAGGCGAGCCGTCGCCTCGGTAAAATTGCGAGGCCAGGGTTGCTCCCAATCCGGCGAATTACGATCGGTCAGCCCGCTCGACTGCTCGACCAGGTTGCGGACCGTGATCTTGAGCGCCTCGGGGGTTGATGGCTTGAAGTCCGGCAGGTAGCGCGCGATCGGCGCGTCCAGGTCGATCCGCCCCTCCGCCGCGAGCTGTGCGACAGCGACGGCGGTAAAGCTCTTGCTGAGAGAGCCTATCCAGACCGGCGTCTGCGGCGTGAACGCCGCGCCATTGCCGTCCGCGCCGATTGCGTGCTCATACACGACGTCGCCGCCACGCCGGACGATGAGCGCCATTCCAGGGATATGTGTGACCTTCTGCTGTCGCACCAGTAGATCGGTGATCGCTGCCGTCTGACCGGGCGTAAGAGAATGGGCGGTCGCAGAAGATCCGGCTATCGCTACGAAGCCTGAAAGAGCCAGCAACCACCCGATCCGCATATCGCCAGCCCCCCGTCTCTCATCTTGGCTAACCAACGCGCCACGCGCAGGGCGCTCGGCCATCTGTATTACTTGAGTAACTCACCTGTCAATGGTAACTGCCGCTCAATCCAAGAGACACGCGCATTCCAAATTGCGCTCTCGTCCTATTCGCGCGAGGCTAGGCCGATCATCAGGAGATCCCAAAAAATGCCCTAACCCACCAACTTTCCCGAACCATCTCATTCCATGAAGTCCAGGGAATCCCATGTTCAGACAGATCGAGGAGTACATAAAGCACTCCGGAATTACGGTGCGCGAATTACGGTGACACGTGCAATAACCACTTGGAATTACGGTGACACGTGCAATAACCACTTAATTTACGGTTTAATTAGGGGTAATGTCACGTATCACCGTAATTGAGCGCTCGCGCGGTCACGTGCGCGACACTCGAACCGTCTTAGCGCGTGCAGAAGCCGAAGCTGTCACTCTCACGACCTGGGGCCGACCCTCGACCGCGGCGAGAGCTATCCAGCTCAGAAAGGCGGTTGGGCCACGAGTACGATCAACATTGGATCCGGCCGCCCTGAACGGCGGGCGGGGGGGGGATATCTGTCGGGCCGGGCTCAACCCGCATGGCCCCAGGCATAGGAGTCGGGCCGCGACCTGTCGGCTCAGACGAATATAGTTTCGTGAATGAAGGCTATATTGCGCAGGATCTCCCCTTCCGAAAAGACGTCCCGGCCAGTAAAGGCCTTATATTCGGTGGCGATGGTGAAGGGTGAGCCGCCGGCCGCAATGATATGGTAGTAG
>JBDTXU010000342.1:0-3809 GCA_040006055.1 Sphingomonas bacterium
AGAGCTGGGGCGTGCAGCTGCCCTTCGTCCATGGCCGGCTGTTCGGCCGCATGCCCGAGCGCGGCGATGTCGTCATCGTCACGCCACCGGGGCGCAACACCGATTATATCAAGCGGCTGATCGGGCTGCCGGGTGACCGGCTCCAGGTGATCGGCGGCACCGTCTTCCTGAACGGGACAGCGCTGAAGCGGAGCGCCCCGCACGACGTCATGATGCCGGTCGATACCAAGACGACCTGCGACGACCGCGAATATCCTGGGGCATTGACGACCGGCAAGGATGGCAAGCAATATTGCCGCCTCCCGCTCGTCACCGAGACGCTGCCCAATGGCCGGCATTATGAAACGGTCGAGCTCGGCTATAGCGATGGCGACAATTATGGCCCGGTGACGATCCCGCCGGATCATGTCTTCCTGATGGGCGACAATCGCGATCGCAGCGCCGACAGCCGCTTCCCGGTCGAGGCGATGGGGCTGGGCGGGCCGGTGCCCTGGGAGAATCTGGGCGGCCGCGCCGAGTTCATCACCTTCTCCAAGAGCGGCGATGGCAGCTGGAACCCCCTCACCTGGGGCCAGAGCTTCCGTTCCGGCCGCGCAGGCACCTCGCTCCACGCAGCCCAGGATAAATAGATGGAAACCGCAGTCGATGAGGTCGTGTCCGAACCCGGCCCAAACGAGCTGCGCGATCCGTTTGTCCGCAAGGAACTGAAGCGGGCCACCATCTGGCTCGGACTCGCCGCGGCGATGGCGCTGGTGGTGCTGCTGATCCAGCCCTTGCTGATCATCTTTGGCGGGCTGGTCTTCGCCTCGATGCTCGATGGCGGGGTCCGCCTGCTCGGGCGCGTGCTGCCGATCCCGCGCGGCTGGCGGCTGCTGATCGTCATGCTCTGCGTGGTCGCGTTCATCCTCGGCGTCTTCTACATGACCGGAGTCCAGGTCGCGGCGCAGGCGGAGCAGCTTCGTGCGACGCTCGAAATACAGGGCAACCGGGTCATCGCCTGGGCCTCGGGCCTTGGGCTGATGCCGGGCCGCGCCGACATCAACGCCCTGATGCAACAGGCAATGGGGTCGTTCGGCAAGGTCACCTCGTTCGTCGGCTCGGCGGTCGGCGCAGTCGCCAGCCTGCTCATGGTCGTGGTCATCGGCCTGTTCGTGGCGATGGAGCCGCGCCTCTATGATCGCGGGCTGCAATGGCTGGTCCCATCGGATGCGCGCCCTGAATTCGCCATCACCATCGACCGGATGGCGCTGACGCTGCGCCGCCTGCTCGCGGGGCGGCTGCTCGGCATGCTGTTCGAGGGGACATTGATCTGGATCGCGCTGACGATCGGCGGCGTGCCGATGGCGCTGGTGCTCGGCCTGATCGCTGGCGTGCTCGCCTTCATTCCCAATATCGGCGCCATCATCACCGGCGTTCTGATGGTCGCGGTCGGCTTCAGCGCCGGCATCCACACCGGCTGGTGGGCCGTCGCCACCTATTTCATCGTCCAGAATTTCGACGGCTATGTCGTCATCCCGATGGTCGCACGGCGGACGGTGGACATGCCGCCTGCCCTCACCCTTTCCTCGCAGATCCTCGCCAGCACCTTGTTCGGGGTGATCGGCCTCGCGCTCGCCGATCCCATGGTGGCGATGATCAAGGTTGCGCTCGAACGCAATTCGGAGCGCGCGATCGGAGAAGGGAGCGCTGCATGATCCGGCTTTACGATTATTGGCGGTCGTCAGCCGCCTATCGGGTGCGGATCGCGCTCAACCTGAAGCATGTCCCCTACGAACGCCATGATATCGCGCTGCTCGAAGGCGTGCACCGCTCGCCCGAGAATCTGGCGCGCAACCCGCAAGGCTTCGTGCCCACCTTGGAAGTCGATGGCGAGACCATCACCCAGAGCCTCGCGATCATCGACTATCTCGACGCGCTCTGGCCCAATCCGAAACTGGTCCCGTCCGATCCGCTCGCCCGAGCTCGTGTTCTCGCCCAGGCGCTGGTGATCGCCGCCGATATCCACCCGATCGACAATCTGCGGATCCTGAAGCGGCTCGAAAGCCAGTTCGGCGCAGACCAGGCGGCGAAGGACGAATGGTATCGCCACTGGATCATCGAAGGCTTCACCGCGCTCGAGGTTCTAGCCGGGCCCGGCCCGTTTCTCGGCGGCAATTCCTCCAACCTCGCCGACGTCTGCCTCGTGCCGCAGATGTATAATGCCCGGCGCATGTCAGTCCCGCTCGACGCGTTTCCAAAGCTTGTCGCCGCCGATGCCGCCGCTGCGGCTGTCCCGGAGATCGCTACCGCCCATCCGGATCGGGTCAAATCGGTTTAGGGAATCAGCGTTAAATCTGAACCGACCGAACCCTGATTTCCGTTCTTTTTGCCTTCCCCAGCGAAGGCTGGGGCCCAGTTGGGGGACCCGGTAATTTGCGTTGCGGTTCATTACCTCCGTCATCGCAACTGGGCCCAGCCTTCGCTGGGGAAGGGTGTAAAAAGCGTCCCCCCCCGCAAGCGGATTGAACGCTCGATGCTTTAACCGCGCCGCCGCTCGGCCGCGACCGAATCGAACAGGTCGAGATAATGCAGCGCCGCGTTGATGCCGGGCTCGGGCACCGGCATCGGGCGAGGCCTGTTCGGGGCCAGCCAATGGTCGAGCGCGTCGACGAGCGCGCGCGCATTTCCCGCCGGCACCACGCTGCCATGCGCGGGCGACGACACGATCTCGCGCACCGCGACGCTCGAATCGGTGGCGACGACCGGCGCGCCCTCGGCAAGCGCTTCGCGCAACACGCCCGGAACACCCTCGAAATCCGAGGTCAGCACCACCGCCGCGGCCCGCGCAAAGGCAAGCCGAGGATTGGGATCATAGCCGGGCAGATGAACCCGGCCGCCAAGCCCGAGCGCCGCAACCTGCGCTTCGAGCGCGGGGCGCGCCTCGCCCTCGCCGAGGATGAGAAGTTCGGTATCGTGCCGGGCAAGCTGGGGCAGCGCTTCGATCATCCGGTCCCAGCGCTTCTGCTGGGTGAGCCGGCCCACGCCGAGCAGAAAACGCGCGCTGGGCAGCCAGCGGGGCGGCGAAGACGCCTGCACTTGCGCCGGCGGATTGGGGATTACGCTGACCCGGCCAGGCGCGATATGCATCGTCGCGATCGCTTCGTCGCGCATCGCCGGCGACATCGCGACGACATGATCGACAAAGCCGGGATGAAGCCTCAGCCAGGCGCGATAGCCCTGCGCCACGCCGAAAGGCTGGTCGGTGCGGTCAAGGCGGTTCGAGACCTTGGCGACGATCGGCGGGCAGTACCGGCCGAGCCGCAGCTTCATGAAGGCGGCGACGCCGGTGTAATGATTGCCGGGGCAGAAAACCACGTCGGGCGAGATTTCACGCACCAGCCCGACCAATGCGCGCATCGCCCCGATCGACGGATCGCCGAGGATACGCAGATCGACCCCGTCGGGCAGCTCAGCGGCCAGTGGCCCGCTCGCGTCGCCGATCAACAAGGTGACGCGCCGGCCCATTTCGCTCCAGCTCCGGACCAGGCGGAGAAGGGCACGCTCCACCCCACCCCCGTTCAGCGTCTGGGCATAGGCCAGGATATGGGCAGCGGCGGGAAGCGGGCTCAGCATGTCGATTCGGACCTGTAACGGACAATTGTCGCAGAAGTTTCGCGGTGCAGCAAAAAATGGTCATGATTGCGGTGCAGGTTGCAAATTGCCGCCGGCACGCGATCTAGCTATGGCGCGCCAACCCCCGGTCCAGACCGGCATAAGTGGCAGGTCGATACGACGTGGACGGATTGGGTACAAAAATTCCTATTTTAGAC
>JBDTXU010000343.1:0-7382 GCA_040006055.1 Sphingomonas bacterium
AGGACCTTATATGAGGGTTCAGCAAAGCTGAACCTGAGCGGCACCAGCCCGCTCCGGCGTAGCCGAACGAAACCACGTGCCGGGGTGCATCGGGAACCTCATTTCTTCTTGCCCTTATAGTCGGGGAGCTTCGGCGCGCCGAGCAGCGAGCCGGCACCGCCCTGATCGATCTTCTCGGCGACCGAAGTGAGCGCCGTCGACATCTGGCGCAGGTCATGGACGAGCTGGCCGACCTCTGGAATCGTCTGCTTCGTGAGCGTCTGAACCCCCGGCCGCGCATCGCCGATCATCGCGTCGAGCGATTCCATGCTGTGCTGCGCAGCGGCGACCGCCTTGTTGAGATTTTGCGCCGCCGGCCGGACATCGTCGCTCAGCAGCGTGTTGGTCGTGCCCGCGAGCACGCCGATCTGCTGCGCTGCGTCACCCGCTTTCTGGATCGCGATCCGCGTCTCGGCGATCGTCTGTGCCAGCTCCGGCCCGCGATCGGCCAGCGCCTTGGTCAGCCGGTTAGTGTTGGCGAGGATGCCCGTGATCGAAGCCTGGTTCTTGTCCGAAAGCATCTCGGTCAGTCGTTCCGTCAGTGTCGACAGGCGCTCGAGCAATTGCGGCGCCGAGCTCAGCAGCGCACCAAGCCCGCCTTGCTTGGTCGGGATGACGGGCACGCCCATCGGGCAGGCATTTTTCGCATCATCGACCGGGCAGGTGATCGGCGGGGCATTCTTGACCGCGCCATCAAGCTGAACCGTGCAGGTGCCGGTGAAGCTGCACTGGATGGTCGCGGTCGTGCCCTCGAGCACTGGCGTCTCGTCCTTGACCGTGATGCGGACGCGGACGAACTGGGGATCGGGTTTCCACAGGGCAATCGTCGTCACCTGGCCCGACGGCACGCCCGAGAAGGAGACAGTCGAGCCCTTGTTCAGGCCATCGACCGACTGTTTGAAGAAGATGTCATATTCTTTTTCGGTGCCGCCATTCACCCGGGCGAGCCAGACGAAGAAAAGCGCCAGCACCGCGAGCAGGATCAGCACGACAGCGCCGACCAGGACATGGTTCGATCGGGTTTCCATCAGTTCCTAGCCCCTAATCCTGTCGACTGCGCTCCGGCTGCGGCCGCGGCTTGCTGGTTGTGTTCCAGCGTTGCCGTGGCGGCGCGGCCGCGCGGCCCCTTGAAATACTCCTCGATCCACGGATGGTCCAACGCGAGAAGTTCGTCGATCGTGCCGACCGCGATCACTTTCTGGTCAGCCAGCACCGCGACCCGATCGCAGATCGCGTAGAGTGTATCGAGATCATGCGTGATCAGGAACACCGTCAGCCCCATCGTCTTCTGGAGCGAGGCGATCAGTTCGTCGAACGCAGCCGCGCCGATCGGGTCGAGGCCGGCGGTCGGCTCGTCGAGGAACAGCAATTCGGGATCAAGCGCGAGGGCGCGGGCGAGCCCGGCGCGCTTGCGCATGCCGCCCGAGAGCTCGGCCGGATATTTCGGCCCGGCATCGGCGGGGAGGCCACTCATCACCACCTTGAAGGCGGCAATCTCGTCGAGCAGCGCCTGATCGAGCTTGGGATAGAATTCGCGTAGCGGCACCTGGGTATTCTCGGCGACGGTCAGGGTCGAGAACAGCGCGCCGCCCTGGAACAGCACGCCCCAGCGCTTGCGGATATTGACCGCTTCATTCTCATCGAGATCGATGGTCGGATCACCGAACACCGTGATCTCGCCCTCGTCGGGAACCTGGAGGCCGATGATCGAGCGCATCAGCACGGATTTTCCTGTGCCGGACCCGCCGACCACGCCGAAAATCTCGCCGCGCTTCACCTCGAGATCGAGCCCCTCATGGACGACCTGATCGCCAAAGCTGTTCTTCAGGCCGCGAACCGTAATGACGGCTTCGTTCTCGCCCCTCATGTCCAACCGATCCCGGTGAAGAACACAGCGAACATGGCGTCGAGAACGATCACGAGGAAGATCGCCTGGACGACTGCGGAGGTGGTGCGAATGCCGACCTGCTCGGCGTCGGCCTCGACCAGCATGCCCTGGAAACAGCCGGCCATGGCGATGATTGCGCCGAACACTGGCGCCTTCACCAGGCCGATATAAAGATCGGTCAGGGGCACGACTTCGCGGATACGCTGGATGAAGGTGATCGGCGGAATGCCGAGCGATACCCAGCAGAACAGCCCGCCGCCGATGATCGACAATATCGAGGCATAGAAGCCGAGCAGCGGCATCATCACCACCGACGCGATCACCCGGGGCAGCACCAGCGCCTCCATCGGCGACACGCCGATGGTGCGCATCGCATCGATTTCCTCGGTGAGCTTCATCGTGCCGATCTGGGCGGCGAACGCGGAGCCCGAGCGGCCGGCGACCATGATCGCCGTCATCAGCACGCCGAGTTCGCGCAGGGTAATGCGGCCGATCAGGTTGATCGTATAGACTTCAGCACCGAACTGGCGAAGCTGGACCGCCCCCTGCTGACCAATGACGACGCCGATCAGGAAGCTCATCAAGCCAATGATGCCGAGCGCGGTGACGCCGACCACCTCGAAGCGCTGCACGGTCGCGTTGAACCGGAGCCGCCGATACCAGATGACATTGGCGAACGCGATGACCGTGCCGCCGAGAAAGCCGAGCAGGCCGTAAAGCGTCTTGATCGAGATGACCACGGCATCGCCGATCTCGCCGACGATACGGGTGAGCCCGCTATTCTGGATCCGGCGCATCGCGACCGGCTGATCGGCTGCCTCGACCTGGCGGAGCAGATGCTCGCTATCGGCATTGAGGCCTTCGATGCACGCGCCATGCTGGGCAGCGAACCGATGGACAACCCAGGCGCCGATCGTGTCGATCCGGTCGATGCCGCTCAGATCGACCACCACGACCTGACCCTGATAGCCGCGGAGCCGCTCCGGCAGGTCGCCGATCCGGGCGAGCGAGAGGCTGCCGGTAAAGCGAACGACATCGCCGCCGGAGACGCTTTCATGCGAGAAGGCGGCCATCTCGTTCATATCAACCATCATTGGTGCAATCGCGCTGGATCGGCAAGCTGCATGCAGCGTAAGGCGAAACGATGACGAAGCTCGCAATCTACGACATGGACAGGACGATTACCCATGCGCCGACCTGGACCGCGTTCCTGATCGAAACCGCGCGGCGCCAGGCACCGTGGCGGCTGGCGCTGCTGCCGCTCGCGGCGGCGGCGACAGCGGCGTACGGCGTGAAGGCGATCGATCGCGGGCAATTGAAGCAAATGACCCAGCGAGTCCTGCTCGGGCACCGGATGCGCGACGCGGATGCGAAGCGCGCCGCAGAGCATTTTGCCGGCCGCATCGCCGGCTCGGGCGTATTTGCCGGCGCGCGGGCGCAGATCGCCGCCGACCGGGCCGCCGGCTACCGGCTGGTGATGGCGACCGCCTCCTATCGCTTCTATGCCAGCGCGATCGCCGACCGGCTCGGGTTCGACGATGTGATCGCGACCGAGGTCGAGCGGATCGACGATCGGCTGCGCGCGCGCATATCGGGCGAGAATTGTTACGGCCCCGGCAAACTGAGAATGATCGAGGCCTGGATGACGGCAAACGGCATAAAGCGCGCCGACGCGCAGATCCGCTTTTATTCCGATCATGTCTCGGACGCGCCTGTGCTCGAATGGGCGGATGAAGGTTTTGCGGTCAACGCGCATGGTCCGCTCCGTCAGCTGGCGCGCGAACGCGGCTGGCCGATTGTCGACTGGGAGCGATAGGTCGCGCGGGTGAGCCAACGGAGAGTAGCGCCTCACAGATACATATCGACCGTGTGGAGGAGGAGGCCGACCAGCCCACCGACCAGCGTGCCGTTGACGCGGATATATTGAAGATCGCGGCCGACCGCATTTTCCAGCCGCCGGGTGATCGTGCGCGCGTCCCAGCCCCGCACCGTTTCCGACACGAGCCGGACGATGCCGTCGCCATAATCCGCCGCCATGCCGACTGCGGTGCGACGGACGAAGCGGTTGATCGTCGCGCGCAGCATCGCATCCTCCTGCAGCGTCTCGCCCAGCTGGCGCAGCGCGACCCCCAGCTGGCCGGTGAGCGCCTCATCCGGATCCCGCGCGACGCGGAGCAGCCTGGTGCGCGCCTGCTCCCATAGACCGTCCAGCCAGCGCTGCATCGCCGGATTCTCGATGATCTCGGCCTTCACCACCTCGACCCGCTCGCGCATCCGCTCGTCATGCTGGAGATCATAAGCGAGCGCGACCAGCCCTTCCTCCGCCTTGGCGCGGAGGGGATGGTCGGGATCCGAGGCCATGTCGCTGATCATCTTGTCGAGACCGTCGATGATCTTGTTGGCGAGCGTTTCGTCCAGGCCAGTCCAGCGCATCATCGTCCCGGCGCGGTCGTGCACCATATTGCGGATCATCTGCTCGTTCGCCGCCAGCACCTTGGCGGCCCAGCGGATGATGCCGTCGAGCAAAGGCGCGTGCCGCTGTTCGGCGATCGCGGCGGTCAGCGCCTGGCCGAGCAGGGGCGCGACATCGAGGGCGCGCAGGCGCTGGCCGATCGTCGCCTTGACCATGCCGCCGAGCCGCTGCTGATCAAAGGCCTCGAGCATATCGGCGGCGAGGCGCGAGGCGCCCTTGCGCAGGCGCCCCTGGGTGCCGTCGGGGCTGGCCAGCCAGCGCCCGGCCGCGGCCGCGACATCGACCCCGCGCATCCGCCGCGCGACCACGCCGGGAATGAGGAAATTGTCGCGCAGGAAAGCGGCGAGGGTTGCGCCGATACGATCCTTGTTGCGCGGGATGATGGCGGTGTGCGGAATCGGCAGGCCGAGCGGATGGCGGAACAAAGCTGTGACCGCGAACCAGTCGGCGAGGCCACCGACCATGGCGGCCTCGGCAAAGGACCGGATGAAGCCGATCACGGGATGGGCTCGAGCGAAATCGGGATCGAACTGGCGGGCGGCGAGGAAGATCGCGGCCATCAGGACGAGCAGCCCGGTCGCGATCCAGCGCATGCGCCGCAGCCCGGCTGGGATCGCCTCTCCGGAGCGGGGCGCACGGGCGAGCAGTTTCATGGGTAGAACAATCCCCGAAAGCGGGGATAGTTCAAGGTCTGAGTCGATTTGGGGTCCGGCCCCGCCCTATCACGCGGCCGGACTCCATCTCGTTCAGCGGGCTCATTCGGCGGGCTGAGGCTCGTCGTCACCGGCCCGGTGGATGATCGTGCCCGGCTGGCCGCCGAGTTTCGGTGGCACCGGATCATTGTCGATCACCGGCCGCCCGTCATCGCCGGGGCGATAGGTGAGCAGGCGGCGGCCGAGCTTCGGCCCGGCCCAGCCCTCGATCGCGACCGCGAGACTGAAGCTGCCTGGAACGATCACCAGCGTCAGCACGGTCGACAGGATAAGCCCGCCGATCACGACGATGCCCATCGGCGCCCGCCATGAACCGTCACCGCTGAGCGACAATGCCGTCGGGATCATGCCGGCGACCATCGCGACCGTCGTCATGACGATCGGCTGGGCGCGCTTGTGACCGGCATCGATGATCGCGGTCATCGCCTCGACGCCCTTGTTCATCTCCTCGAGCGCGAAATCGATCAGCAGGATCGAGTTCTTCGCGACGATGCCGAGCAGCATCAGGATGCCGATGAACACCGGCAACGACAGGGGATTGCTGCTGACGAGCAGCCCGATCAGGCCGCCAAGAGGCGCGACGAGCAGCGACAGCATGTTCACGACCGGCGGCAGCAGCCGGCGATAGAGCAGCACCAGCACGGCGAACACGAGGAAGATGCCCGCGACCACGGCGATGAGGAAGTTCTTCAACATCTCCGCCTGCCATTTGGCGTTGCCGAGCGTCAGCTCGCTCACGCCAATGGGCAGGTTCTTCATCGTGGGCAGATCATGGATCTGCTGCATCGCGACGCTGCTGACGATTGGCTTGCCGTTCACAAGGCCACGATCGGCACCGATCGTGATCTGGCGTTGCTGTGCGACGCGCGAGATCTTGGTGGGGCCAGTACCGAGCCCGACGTCAGCGACGAGACTGAGCGGCACCGAGCCGCCGGTCGACGTCGTCACCGGCAGGTTCTGGATCGTCGAGAGCCGTTGCCGCGAATTCTGGTCGAGCGCGACACGGATCGGGATCTGGCGGTCAGTGAGCGAGAATTTCGCGCTGTTCTGGTCGATATCGCCAAGTGTGGCGATCCGGATCGCCGAGGACAGGGCCTGAGTCGTCACACCCATACTGGCGGCAAGATCCATGCGCGGCTTGATCACGATTTCGGGACGTTGCAGATCGCCCGTAATGCGCGGCGCGATCAGCGACGGCAGTTTCGACATCTCGCCGACCAGCTTGATAGCCGTGTCGCTCAGCGCCCTGGGATCATCGCCACCCAGGGTGATCGTCAGATCACGACCGCTCCCGCCCCAGCCGCCATTGGACCGGAACGATACCCGCGCGTCGGGGATCTGCGCCAGCTTCGGCGCGAGCGAGCGCTCGAAGTCGTTGCTCTTCATCGACTTCTTTTTCTTGAAGATCGCGGTGACCCGGCCATTGCCGACAAAGGCGCGCGAATAGACCGATTCGACGTCGGGCTGCTTCTGCAGGAAATCCGCGACGTTGTGCACGACAGCCTTGGTTTCGTTCAAAGTGGTGCCTGGAACCATCTCGATCAGGGCGGTGCTGGCATCCTCGTCCTGATCTGGTGAGAAGGTCATCGGCAATTGGGTGAAGAGGAAGATGGTCAGCGCGAACGAGACCACACCGCCGACGACCGCCGACCAGCGGTGGCGGAGCGTCCATTTCAGGACCGTCATATAGAGGTCCATCAGCCGCCCCTCGCCATGCGAGGCCTGACCCTTTGCCTTCAGGAAATAGGCCGCGAGCATTGGCGTGAGGAGTCGCGCGACCGCGAGGCTCATGAGCACCGAAGCGACGACGGTCAGGCCGAAATTCTTGAAGAACTGGCCCGATACGCCCGGCATGAGGCCGACGGGGAGGAACACCGCGACGATCGACATGGTCGTCGCGAGCACGGCAAGGCCGATCTCGTCGGCAGCGTCGATCGCTGCCTGATAGGCCGTTTTGCCCATCCGCATATGCCTAACGATATTCTCGATCTCGACGATCGCGTCATCGACGAGCACGCCAGCGACCAGACTCAGCGCAAGCAATGTCATCTGGTTGAGGTTGAAACCGAGCAGGCTCATGAACCAGAAGGTCGGGATTGCCGAGAGCGGGATGGCCAGCGCCGAAATGACCGTCGAGCGCCAGTCGCGCAGGAACAAGAAGACCACCAGGACGGCGAGCACCGCGCCCTCGACCATCGCTTCCATCGCCGAGTGATATTGCTCCTCGGCATATTTCACATTGTTGAAGATGAGCTGGAAATGCACCTTC
>JBDTXU010000344.1:0-2411 GCA_040006055.1 Sphingomonas bacterium
TGCTGGCCCATCTCGGCTTCGTAGCCGGGCCTGCCCCGCTCGACTGGCTGACGCTGTTCACCGTCCTGATGTTCGGAGCGAGTTTCATCGCGGCGGGACGAAGGAAGCTGCTCACGCGCTGAGGGCAACGGGCCGAGCCTGCCACCGCGTACGGCCGTCGCGCCAGATCGACACGATCATTTCCGCGCGGTAAATCGAAGCGTTGCCGGGGCCATGCTGGCTTTTGCGAAAAATCGGAGCGGATCGATATGCTGGCCCTGCTGTTGACGCTCGCCCCTCTCGCCCTGCCTGCCGAATCTCCGGCTGAGGCTCCGGCGATGCTTGAACCCAGTGGCCCGTGGGGCGTCGACGGCGTGGCGGGGCTATGCCTTCTGGCGCGCAGCTATGACACGCCGCACGGCCGCCTGACGATCGGATTCGAGCCGGTCCCGACACAGGACGAAATGGAAATCCTGCTGAAATACCCCGCGCAGGGGAGGGATTATTTTCGAACCGGTTGGGCGACGATGACGCTCTACCCGGACAAGGAGCCGATAAGCGCGCGCTATGTCAGCCTCCTTGCCGAGCGCGGTGTGCGGACGGTGCGTTTCACGGTATCGAGGTCACTCTATGACAGGTTGCCCAAGGCGACCGCGCTCTCCATCTCGGCCGGCAAGACTTTCAATCTTGCCCTTAAAAATCCCCAAGGCGCTGTCGCAGTGCTCCAGAAGTGCGAAGCGGCACTCCTCCAGAATTGGGGCGTGGATCCGGTTGCAATGGCCGCCGCGAAGACGCCGCCGCGCATCGCCGAGGTGAAGAAATGGTTCGGCCCCTGGGCCTATCCCAAGGACGCGCGCGCGGCTCGTATCGGCGGTCGCACCGTGGCCGTCCTGTCGGTCAATGCAAAGGGCATGGTCGACGACTGCCGTGTCGTGGTCCATTCCTACCCCAGCCTCGATCGGACAACATGTGCCATCGCGATGCAGCGTCGGCAGGTCAGCCCCGCGCTGGACGGGGCCGGCCAAGCCATCGCTTCATGGCTCATTCTGCCGGTACGGTGGCAGATCTACTGATGCCGATTCCGGCGGATCCGCCTTTCTATTTCGACAGATCCGCGAACAGCGACAGATAATAGGTGATCGCCGGCGGGATGTTCGAAACCGGCGTGCGCTCGTTCAGGCCGTGGCTGAAATCGTCCGATTCCTTGATGAAGATCGGGCTCGCGCCGTAGCTCGGCACATGGTGATAGCGGAACCACATGCTGTCGCTGGCGCCCGCCGCCATGCTCGGCAGGATCGGCACGCCGGGATAGATCTTGTTCATCGCCTTCGTCATCGCGGCCACGAAATCGGGGCGGAGCGGTGAGGCGTCGTTTGGGACGGCGCCTTCGGTCACGTCCTTGATCGTCATCGCCGGCTCGGCCGCGACTTCCTTGAGCTTCGCCATCACATCGGCGGGCTGCACGCCCGGGAAGATGCGGCAGTTGATGTTCGCGGTGGCGCGCTGCGGCAGCGCGTTCAGCGCATGGCCGCCGCTCAGCATCGTCGCGACGCAGGTGGTGCCGATCTGGCCGACATAGGCCGGGTCGGCGGCGAGCGTAGCAATCGCCTGCTTGTCCGTCGGATCGGCGGCGAAGGCGCGCATTGCGTCGGCAGCAGCCCCGGTCTTCTGCTTGGAGGCTTCGATGAAGAAGCTGCGGGTCAGGTCGTTGAGCTGCGGCGTGAACTGATAGGCGCCGATCCGCTGGAGCGCGCCGGCAAGCTGGTAGATCGCATTGTTCTTGCGCGGCGCCGAGCTGTGCCCGCCGGGATTGGTGACGGAGAGCTCGAAATCGGCATAGGTCTTTTCGGCGCCCTGCCAGGTGAAGAATTCGGGCTTGCCGTCCTCCGAGAGATGCCCGCCGCCGCCATCGATATTGAGCACGAGCTCGGCATTGGGGAGCTTCTCGGCGATCAACGCGCTTGTCTTCATCGCTGTCTCTTCATCGCCCGAAAATTCGAGGATGATGTCGCGGCGCGGTTTGTAGCCCTGGCGCTTGAGCTCGATCAGCGTGGCGATGGCCAGCGCACCATCGAGCTTCATGTCAGTCGCGCCGCGCCCGAACAGATAGCCATTCTCGACCACCGGGGTGAAGGGATCGCGCTGCCAGTCGGCGGGCTTGGCCTCGACCACATCGATATGGCCCGAGATGACGAGCGGCTTGGCATTGCTGTCAGTCCCGCGATAGCGCGCGATCAGATAGGCGGTGTCGTCCACGGGCGTGATGCTGACGTCGCTATCGGCAAAGCCGCCCTCGACCAGGACCGATTTGAGATAAGCGGCGAGCTGCGGGGTCTGGTTGCCGGGTCCCTGCACGCTGCGAAACGCGATCATGCGCTTGGCGAGATCGAGCGCCTGCGCCTCGGCCTGGGGATGGCCAGCCGTTCCCTTGG
>JBDTXU010000345.1:0-16212 GCA_040006055.1 Sphingomonas bacterium
GCGCCGCAATCGCCGAGCATCTGGCGCACCTCGGCATCGCGGTAGATGTGCACGATCGGGTTGATGACATAGCCGCCCAGCGCCGCGGCAAGGTTGATCACCGCCGCTTCCGCCCAATTGGGAGTCTGGAAGCTGATCACCTCGCCGGGCTGGATGCCGAGATCGATCAGCGCCCGGGCAAGCGCTTCGCCGTCCGCGAGCAGGCTGGCATAGGTTGGCCGGGCGGGATCGCCGAGGAAGACGGGCTCATCGGGCGTCTCGTCAGCCCGAAGGCGCGCCCAATCGCCAAGCGTACGGCCGCCCCAATAATCTCCGCCGGCGTAGCGGCGCAGATGGGCAGGGAGTGTTGTCGGAAACTGGATCGTCACGGCATGACCTCACCCATCAGCGATCGGCGACCAGGCCGCGCCGGTGCCCGGCTCTTCTAGATTGACGACAGTGGAAAGGAGGCGCCGTCGTAACAACCGGCAAAAGTGGCAGGCTCGGCCACTTCGTGCCGCGTTTTTTCAACGCGCCGGCGCCGGCTCGCCGTTCAAAACAGCCAGTGCCTCGCGCAGCAGGCCGATCGCCTCCCGGCGCCGGGCATCGATGCCGTCAATGTCTCGCGCCGCACGAACAACCGTCGGGTCGGTCGAGTCGGCGTCGTCGCTCAGCCCCGATACGCCGCGCCTGGCCCAGAATTCGGACAGGCATTCCTTGAGCATTGCGATGAGACGGGCCTGCCAGACGTCGGCCTCGTCCGGGAAGCTGTAGGCAGCGAGGCCGTTAATGAAGATCGTTACGAAAAAGCGGCCAAGGTTCAACTCGTGCTGACCGACTGCCGCAAAGGCGGGGAAGGCCGCCCGGGTTTGCGCGTTCCGTAATTCCTCATCGACAACATGAATCTCGGCCAGGGCGCGCCGGAGCACTTCATCGGTGCGCGCAGATGCTTCCAGCTCGGCCATGGCGACGTGCAGCGGATCCCGGGCGAGTTGCCATAGCAGGTCGACCCCTTCGTCGAAGCTCTCCCGCGTCGGTGCATCCGCGCGAATCCCGGTGAAATAGCTCTGCCGCAAAGAGGCGTAGAGATTTTCCATTGCCGCGAGTTTCAGATCCTCGAGGACGGGAAAATAATATTGGATCTTGCCACGGGTCATGCGGGTTTCGCGCGCCACGAGCGACATGTTCGTACCCGCCCAGCCCTGGGCGGCGAAACAGCGAACCACCGCATCGAGAATGGCGGTGCGGGTGGCTTCCCTCCCTTGGTCCGCTGATTCCGGAGCCTGCGTAGCCACCTCTATCATCGGCTCAACTTCACCTATTTCACTTGCCACCGGTCTATCCTCACTTCCTCTTTTTGCGAGTTTACGCGAGGGCGTTTTGATCGCAAGCTTTCATGCATTACTGCTGCTTGAAATCTGGCCAT
This sequence comes from Sphingomonas bacterium, assembly GCA_040006055.1. Taxonomy (GTDB): domain Bacteria; phylum Pseudomonadota; class Alphaproteobacteria; order Sphingomonadales; family Sphingomonadaceae; genus Sphingomonas. The sequence continues at coordinate 1,406 of JBDTXU010000345.1, forward strand.
CAGGGAACAGGTAAATTTGATGAGGGGCCCGCGAGTATGGCAGACAAGGCTCTGGAGCGGATCCTCGCCGAGGCGGAATGCACCCGCGTGCTCCATGCTTATGGTCGAGCGGTCGACTGGCAGGATCGGGACGGGCTCGCCTCGCTGCTCTGGCCGGATGCCATGATCGACCTCGGCTTTTTCAAAGGCAATGCCGAAGAAGCGATCGCCTTTCTCATGGCGAACGCGGCGAGATCCGACCGCCGCTTCCACGCGGTTTCGAATATCGTGCTGCAAATCCGGGGCGATACCGCGCTGTCCGACAGCTGCTGCATTGCTCATGCGATCACCGATGATGGCGAGGGTGGATCGGGCTGGCAGCTGTTTCTCGGGCGCTATCTGGACCGGCTTGAACGGCGCGACGGCGAATGGCGGATCGCTGAGCGGGTCTTCGTCCTGAACGGCTACCATGCCGGCGCCAATGACGAGCCGCCCTTTCTGGCGGACGTCCACCGCACCGAGCATTTTACGCCGGACCACAGGCTATTCCGCTTTCGGTAACCGGGCGCGCGGCGAAAAAATAACTGGAGGATGACAGATGGCCCGAATTTCAACCCTGCCCGCGTCTGAATGGCGGGAAGACCTGCGCGAGATGATCGGCGCGGACTCTGCGACGCTGGTGGAGCAGGGAATTCTGCGCGTGTTTGCGCACAACCCCGATCTGGCCAAGGGCGTGCTGAGTTTTGGCGGCGCGCTGTACCAGACGACGCATCTTTCGCGCCGGTTGATCGAACTGGTGCGGCTCCGCGTGGCGTTTCACAACCAGTGCCGCAGCTGCATGGCGATCCGCTATCAATCGGCGATGGAAGACGGATTGACCGAAGGCGCCGTCTGCTCGCTCGAGCGACCCGAACAGGCCACCGATCTGACGCCGGCGGAAAAGGCGGCCCTGGTCTATGCCGATATTTCCTCGACCAACCATTTCGCAATCGACGATTCGACCTTCGCTGCGCTCCGCGAGCATTTCAGCGAAACCGAGATCGTGGAACTGGGCGCCTTCATCGCCTTCTTCATCGGCTTTGGCCGGCTTTCCGCAGCCTGGCATCTCGTCGACGATCTGCCCGATGGCTATCAGCGCGACGATGGCATGACGATCGCGCCCTGGCGCGAGGATGCGATCGCCGTACGCGGCTGAACGCCCCACCCGGTCTTATGCCGCCGGCGTGGCCGGATCGAAGGTTAGGTGGAGCGCTTTCAGCGCCCGCAGCACGAAGCCGGGCTGGTGCTCGAAATCATTCTTCCCCTCGGCCAGCGCCAGATTGGGCAGGCGATCGATCAGGACATCGAACGCGATCTGCAATTCGAGGCGGGACAGGCCGGAACCCGGGCAATGATGCTCGGCCTGGCTGAAGGCCATGTGCCGCATTGCGTTGCCGCGATCGACCTTGATCGAATCCGGGTCCTCGAACACCTCCGGATCGCGATTGGCGGCGGCGAAACGCAGATGCAGGGTGGCGCCCTTCGGAATCGTCACGCCGCGGATTTCGGTCTCCCGGGTGGCGGTCCGATACAGGCCCTGGGTCGGCGATTCGAGGCGAAGCACTTCCTCCACAAAGCCCTTGATCAGCCTGCGGTCGGCACACAGCGCCTGATAGATGTCCGGCTCGCGCAACATCATCCACATGCCTGATGCCAGCGCGAACGCCGTGGTTTCGTTGCCGCCGATGTACAGATGGTCGATGATCGACACGATCTCGCCATCGCTGAGTGGACGGTCATCCACCCGGGCAGCGGCGAGATCCGCGATGATGTCGTTGCCGCCATCGGCACGACGCTGATCGACATGGCCTTTCAGATAGTGCTGGAATTCGACGCCCTGCTCGGCAACCCAGATTTCCTGCTCACGACTTAGCCCACGGGCGAACGGCAACGCCCAGGCGAAAGACCATTGCTTGAGCAACGCATGGTCCTCCGGCGGCAGGCCCAGCAGCTCGGAAATGACCGCGGCTGGCAAGGGTTCGGCAAAGGCATGGATGAACTCGATCTCGCCCGCGCCCATGATGCGATCGATCAGGCGGTGGACATGGCGTTCGATGAGCGCGCGGCTCTGCTCAAGCCGGGCGCCGACGAAGAAGCCGTTGACCAGCGCCCGGTAGCGTTTGTGCTCGGGAGGGTCCTGGGCCAGCGGAAAGGCCTTGGTCCAGCCGCGCTCTTCATAGATCGCCCGCGCCTCCGGGCACAGCAGTAGCGGCTCGCCACCATGTTTGTCGGCTTCGTTCGAGAAGTGGTCGCTGTCGCGCACGACCATCGCGATGTCGTCATATCTGGTGAGGACGAACAGGTTGGTTTCGGGGACCCGGTAGACCGGCGCTCGCTCCCGTAGCTCGCGATAGGTCTGGTACCAGCGCTTGTTCGCCTCCGGGCCGAACAGATCGGGTTCCTGCGTTGCCACTCCTGCCTTCTCCTCACCTTACCGGCTGATTGATCGGTTGCAAGCAGCACTGCTGCATGTTATAGGCTGAGGCCAATAGCCGGCCAACTAACAAAACGGCTACGAGGAGAGGAAATGGCGACGTGTCTCGTGCACATGCGCGTGAAGGAAGGTCAGGCGGCCGCGTTCGAGGCGATCGCGCGTAGCCTTCACGACGCGTCGGTCGGCAAAGAGAAGGGGCTCCGCCGCTACGAATATTGGCGCGGCCAATCGCCCAACAGCTATTACTGCCTCGAGTCGTTCGACGATTATGCGGGCTTCCTCGCCCATGAAATCGCGCCCTATCACGAGGCGGCGGCAGAGCCGATCATGGCGCTGATCGAGGATTTCAAACTGGAATGGATCGATTCGGTCCCCGGTGCCGCACCCTTTGGTCCCACGCGGGAACAAGCTCTCGCTGCGGACGCCGGTGAGCGCGCGCGCTTCTATGCCGAGATGTTTCCCCTGAGCCTCGCGATATGGTGGACTCAGCCCGCGGTTACGGTCGGAGCCGACCAATGAGGAACCGGGTCACTGGCAAAATCGTCCTGGTGACGGGCGCCGGGCGTGGGCAGGGCGAGGCTCATGCCCGGTTGCTCGCGCAGGAAGGCGCCGAGGTCATCGTCACCGATATCAATGAGGCGCTTGCCGGGCAGGTCGCGAAGGATATCGGGACGCGGGCCTGGCATCATCGGCTTGACGTTGCGTCCGAGGAATCCTGGGCCGCGGTCTTCAAGCAAATCGAAGAGCGGCATGGCCGACTTGACGGGCTGATCAACAATGCGGGCATCGCGGTGATGGCCGACATGGCGGCCACCGATCTCGCGTTGTTCGAGCGGACGGTTGCGATCAACCAGACGGGCCCTTTTCTGGGCATGAAACTCGCGGCCGAGATGATGAAGCGGACGGGCGGCGGATCGATCGTCAATATCTCTTCGATCGCCGGCCTGAAAGCCGATCCGATGTTCTTTGCCTATACCGGTTCCAAATGGGCGCTCCGGGGCATGTCCCGCGCCGCTGCCCGTGGCCTCGCCGGAGACCGGATCCGCGTGAACGTCATCCTGCCCGGGATCATCGATACGCCAATGCTGACCGAAGCGGTGCCGGGACTGGACGTCGCGGCCTTTGGGACCGAGGCGACTCCGCTCGGGCGCCCCGGCGTGCCCGGGGACGTCGCATCCGCAGTGCTGTTCCTCATCTCGGACGAAAGCGCTTTCATGACCGGCTCCGAACTGGCCGTCGATGGCGGCATAACGGCGTAGGATCGATGACCGGCCCCCTACAGCTCCAGCAATTGCTTGCCGCGGTTCTCCCCGCTGAACAGGCGGCGGAGTGTGGCGGGGGCATTTTCGAAGCCGCGCTGGATATCCTCGCGATAGGTCAGCCGCCCGTCATGAACCAGGCGCTCGATCCGTTTCCGGATTGCTGGGAACTCCCCAGCCCAGTCGAGCACGATGAAGCCGGACATCGTCGCGCGGCGAAATACCAGGTTGAAATAATTGCGGGGTCCGACCGGGAGCGCGCCGGTCTCGTTGCGGCTGATCCCGCCGCAGAGCACGACGCGCGCGCCGGTCGCTATCTGAGTCAGCATGGCATCGAGGATCGCGCCGCCGACATTGTCGAACACGACATCGGCGCCGTTGGGACAATGCGTGCGGATCTGCTCAGCGAGATCGCCTGCCTTGTAGTCGATCGCGGCATCATAGCCCGCTTCCTCGACCAGCCAGCGGCACTTCTCGGCACCGCCGGCGATGCCGACCGTCCTGCAGCCGGCGATCTTCGCCAACTGGCCGACCACGGACCCGGTGGCGCCCGCAGCGCCCGATACCAGGACCGTGTCGCCGCTTATCGGCCGGCCGACCTTGAACAGACCGCACCAGGCCGTCATGCCCGTCGTGCCGAGCACCGAGATCATCGCGGTCGGCGGCAGCGAGCTCTCGACGCGCTCAAGCCCCGCGCCGTTCGACAGGTGAAACTCGGTCCAGCCGGTCGTCCCCACGACCAGGTCGCCCGGAGCGAAGCCGCGATGGCGGCTTTCGACGACCTCGCTGATCGCGCTGCCGCGCATCACGTCGCCGATCGCCATGGGCGCCACATAATCAGCGATATTCTCCATCCAGCCCTTTTGCGCTGGATCGAAGCCGAGATAGCGCGTCCTGAGCAGGATCTGGCCTTCGCCGGCGCCGCCGATCTCGGTTTCGACCAGCTGGAAGTCGCCAGGCTCGATCACACGTCCGCGCGGATGGCCGGCAAGCAACCATTGACGTGCGATGGGCATGATGCGGCGTCTCCCTCTGGCGAGGCGATCGGATCGCCCGATAGGAGCGGCGGGACCACGCCCAAAAGTGACAGGCTTCGCCGACAGCAAATGTCGGTGCGACTGCGGCGCCCGGCGCCATCTGAAGCCGGGAATTCGACGACCATCATCTCAAATGGAGATATATCATGGGCTTAGTCTGGCGCGGCGAGTTCGAGCAACTCGCACCTGTTTCGACCCACGCAGCACTGCTTGAGCGGGCGACGGTCCGTTCGGTGGAGGATATCCGCGAGGCTGCGCGCACCATCAGCGACTTCGCGGCCGCGCACAGTTTGCGTGCGGCAATGTGCGACAATATCGCCTCGAAGGACCCGATGGTCGATGCCGAGGGCACAGTGCTCGCCTCGAGCGTGTTCGGCTGGATGTCCGAGAGCGAGCGCTGGTGGGAAGACCGCAATCTCGCCCTTCACTCGCCGCTGCCGCGCGCCTGCCGCTACGAGAACGAGCCCTTCTGGTGCAACGCGCAAGGCTTTTACACCTACACCACCAATCCGTACCTCAAGGAAATCGCGCTGGATCGCTTCTTTGCCAGCCAGGCGGGCTGCAAGGCCACGATCGTCGTGCCGGTGCATCTGCCGTTCGCGCAGGTTTCCGCCAGCAATTTCGTCCCCTTCGATCCCACGGTGGACGATCTGTCGGAGCTTTTCGCGACCATCGGCGATACGCTGGGTGCGCTCACCCGCCGCTTCATCGCCGGTTATGTCGCGGTGATGCGCACCAAGCGGCGCATTCCGGCGGATTGCGGCCTGTCCAAGCGCGAAGTCGAATGCCTGCGCTGGGCGGCGATCGGCAAGACCGATCGTGAGATCGCGATGATCATCGCGCTCAGCCATGCGACGATCCGCTACCATATCAGCCGCGCGAGCGAGAAGCTGGACTCGATCAATCGGGCGCAGACCATCTTCAAGGCCGGTCAGCTCGGCTATCTGGGCGCGAGCGCCTGACGGGGGCCGCTCTCATCAAAACCGCTAGCAGGCAGCTGCTGGCGATCGTGCGATACATCGCCGCAGAGCGGGGTTCACCGACAGAGGCAAGAGGACATGGCTGAAAGCGATCCCCGGATGGGCGAGTGGGCCCAGGTGCGAAGCGGCAATGCCCGCACAGCGTTGCGGCAGCTTGTCGCACTGATAGCGGAGGAGCGCACCGACCGCGCGGCTGCGCCGCTTCCGCTGCATAAATCGATCTATACCGGCAGCGCGCGCCACGCCGCGGAAATGCGCGAGATTTTCCACAAGGAGCCTCTTGTGGCTGGATTGAGCGGCGACGTTCCCAATCCCGGCGACACGATGCTTTTCGATGCGGCGGGTCCCTCGATCCTGGTCATGCGCGGCAAGGATGGTGTGGTTCGCGCCTTTCTCAACATGTGCACGCATCGCGCCGCGCGGCTGGTGGAAGAGCGCGAACCCTGGAGTGGACATCAGCCGCGCATTTCCTGCCCGTTCCACGCCTGGACCTTCGATGCCGCCGGCAAGCTGGTCGGCCAGCCCGGCAAGGACGGCTTTGCCGACTGCCCGATCGGCGCCCGCAATCTGATCGAGATGCCGTGCGTCGAACATAAGGGGCTGATCCTCGTGCGCGCTGACCCACAGGGCGAACCGATCGATGGCGCCGCGCATCTGGGCGAATTCGACACCGTCCTCGAACAGCTGGAGCTGTGGCGCGCCGAGCCGGTCAAGAAGGGCATCCTCACCGCCGACTCCAACTGGAAGTTCGCGCTCGACACCTATGGCGAGGGCTATCACTTCAAGGCGCTGCACGGTTCGACGATCGGACAGACGCATTATTCGAACCGCAACCTCTATGAGCCGTTCGGCCGCCACCACCGGGTCAATTTCCCCGATCTGTCGGTCGGCAAGCTCGTAGGCGTGGAAGAGGATGAGTGGCCCGAATCCGATTATGGCGGCGTCCACTTCCTGTTCCCCAATACAGTGATCTTCTTCGGTGCGGTGACGCCGGGCGTCTTCTTCACCCAGGTCTTCCGCCTGTTCCCGGACGGCGCGGATCGCATGATCTGCCACTTTGCCGTCTATGCGCCCTTCGGGCTGGACGGTCCCGAACACCGCGCCGCCTGCGAGCTGGCTTATGATGCGACCGCGACCGTCGTGCAGAGCGAGGACTACCGTGTCGCCTCCGGCGGCTATGCCAATCTTCGCCGCGCGCCGGCTGACTATCATGTTGTGCTGGGCGCCAACGAACCCGCGCTTCACGGCGTACACCGCCACATCGCCGAGGCCTGCGGCATGCCGCTCAACCAAACCGAGTAGACCTATGACCGAAGTCGCCCCCCCCGCCGAGCGCCAGGATCGTTGCCCGGGCGTCAGCTATACCGAGATGCTGCAGGCAGACACGCGGCGGGTACCCGACTTCCTCATGGCCGAATCGACCCAGCCATTGAGCGATGAGCCGCTCGATCCTGCGCGCTATACCAGCGAGGCCTTTGCCGCCGCGGAACGCGAGAAGCTCTGGCCCAATATCTGGCAATTCGCGGCACGCGAGGAGGACCTGCCGGACCCCGGCGATACTTTGGTCTATGAGATCGCCGACAAGAATTACCTGCTGGTGCGCCAGCCTGACCATTCTATCAAAGCGTTCCACAATGTGTGCCTGCACCGCGGCCGGTTGCTGCGCACCAAATCAGGCCATGCGATCAACCTGCGGTGCCCGTTTCACGGCTTCACCTGGAACAATGACGGCACGCTGAAGGAAATCCCCTGCAACTGGGACTTCCGTCATCTCGAGGGCAAGGATCTGTCGCTGCCCGCCCTGCGCGTCGAGCGCTGGCAGGGCTTTGTGATGGTCACCGAGAATGCCGAGCTGCCCGCGTTCCTCGACTGGGTCGGGCCCGGCATCGAGCATTATGATCAGTGGCGCCTCGACGAATGCCACACAGTCGTCTGGATCGGGCGGGTGATCCCGGCCAACTGGAAGGCCGCCGCCGACGCTTTCATGGAAGCCTTCCACTCCGTCGTTACGCACCCCCAGATCCTGGCTTTCACCGCCGACGCGAACACGCGGTACGATCTGTACGGCGACCATATGAATCGCGCGATCACGCCGTCCGGCGCGCTCAGCCCGCACATCAAGGGCAGGAACCAGCGCTATGTGCTCGACAAGCTGGCTGAATTCCTCGGCGGCGACAGCAACCGCTACGCGGAGAATGACGCGTCCGACACCAAGGGCTTCGCCGCCGACGATCCGCTGCTGGCGCGGAAAGTCCTCGCGGAGGCGAACCGGGAGGGGTTCAGCGCGGTGGATGGCCACGACTATTCGGCCGCGAGCGACAGCGAGATGCTGGACAATTTGACCTATAATATCTTCCCCAATTTCGCGCCCTGGGGGGGCTATGTGCCCAACCTCGTCTATCGCTGGCGGCCGGGCGAAGACGCCGATCATTGCCTGATGGAAATCCGCATCCTGATGCGCACGCCAAAAGGCACCAGCGCGCCCAAGGCTCCACCGATGCACCTGATCCCGCCCGACCAGCCCTTCACGTCTGTCGCGCATATTATTGGTGAAGGGCTGGCCGGCGTCTTCGACCAGGATCTCGAGAACCTGCCTTATGTGCAGAAGGGGATGAAGGCCTCAGCCAACCACGCGATCGAACTCGGCCATTATCAGGAAAGCCGCATCCGGCATTTCCACCACACGCTCGATAAATATCTCGCCGGGGAATTGCCGCGGACCGGCGGCTAGCGCCGCCGCCTAATCTTACGCAGCTGACCGGAGTGGTAGCGGATGGGCGATTACGACGTCGTGGTGCTGGGAACCGGGGCCGCCGGCCTGACGGCGGCGATCGCGGCGCATGAGGGCGGCGCGCGGGTCGGACTATTCGAGAAAGCGGAGACCGTGGGTGGCACCAGCGCCTGGTCCGGCGGGCAGATCTGGATCCCCAACAATCCTCACGAACTGGCCGCCGGCAGAGAAGACAGCCGCGAGAAAGCGCTGACCTATCTGATGGCGCTGTCGCACGGCATGATCGATCGCCGGATGGCCGAGACCTTTATCGATACCGGCCCGGAAATGATCCGCTTCCTGGAAGAGCGTACCCCGGTTCGCTTCGTCGCGGTGCCCAATTTCCCCGATTATCACCTGGAGTTTCCGGGCGGGATGCCCGAAGGCGGCAGAACGCTCGAATGCCCGACCTTTCCCTATGGCGAACTCGGCGAATGGCGTGACCGCGTCGGCGTCTCGCCCTATTTCCCGGACTACACCTATACAATCGGTGAGACGACGCTCGGCCAGCCTGTGCCAATGCCGGCGTCGCCCGAAGTGAAGGAATATCGCCGTGCCCATGACGAGCGCGGCATGGGGCTCGCGCTGATCGGCCGGTTGCTCAAGGCTTGCCTCGATCGCGGCATTGTCCCGGTGACCGGGTGCCGGGCTACCGAATTGATGATGGCCGACGGCATGGTCGCCGGCGTGCGCTTCGAAGGGCTGCAAGGTGCCTTCGCCGTGGAGGCGCGGAACGTCATCCTCGCAACCGGCGGTTTCGAATGGAATCCGGATCTTGTTCGCGCCTTTACGCGGGGGCCGCTGACGCATCCGGTGTCGATCCCGACCAACACCGGCGATGGGCTGAAGATGGCGATGCGTGTCGGCGCGATGCTGGGCAATATGCGCGAGGCGTGGTGGATGCCGGTGATTGAGGTCCCGACCGAAATCAACGCGATGGGCCGGCAATTGCTGACCTATGAGCGGACCATGCCGGGATCGCTGATGGTCAACCGCAGAGGCAGGCGCTTCACCAATGAGGCCTCGAACTATAATGCGTTCGGCGCCGCCTTTCACGAGCAGGATGTCAGCCGCTTCGACTATGCGAACCTGCCCTGCTGGCTGATCTTCAACCAGGAATTTTACGCCAAATGGCCCTTTGTCGGCGGATTGCCTGACGCATTCGGCGAGGGCGCGCGGCCGCCGCAATGGATTCCCGGCGCTGATACGCTCGCAGACCTGGCGGAGCGGGTCGGCATCGATCCCGAGGGACTCGAGCACGCAGTCGCCCGGTTCAATACCAACGCCCGGAAAGGACATGATCCGGATTTCCGGCGCGGCGAAAGTGCCAATGATCTTTGGTGGGGCGACCCCGCTCATCGCGGCGACAAGCGCGCGACGCTGGGCCCGCTCGGCCCGGGTCCTTATTATGCGATCGAGGTCAAGAGCGGCACGCTTGGGACCAAGGGAGGACCGCAGACCGACATCGATGCGCGCGTACTCGACGTAGATGGGCGCCCGATCCCCGGCCTGTATGCTGCTGGCAACGCGATGGCTTCGCCAATGGGGATGACCTATGGCGGCGCCGGCGGCACGCTCGGACCCGCGATGGTCTTCGGCTACCGTGCCGGACTCGCAGCGGCAGCGGAGACTGTAACAGCCTGAATCGAGGCCGCCACTTCAGCCCGTGATCAGACGGGCCATCTCGCCAGTGTCGAAATAATGGATGTGCATTGCCACCATCTTGCCGTCGGACCCGAAGCTGGTCACCTCGGCGACGCGCTGCACGATGCGGCGACCGGTGCCACGCACGGTCATGCTGAACTTCAGCAGCGCGACGACGTGCCGGTCCCCGCCGACAAGGTCGATCCATTCGACATCGGGATCCTCCCAGAAGGTCATGACATGTATGAACAGCCGTTGCAGCGCATCGCGGCCGTGCCAGGTGCCGCCATAGGGGAGCGTGACCGGCTCGTGGATCACGAAATCCTCAGCCATGAATGCCTCGACCGCGTCCCATTCGCCGCGCGAGGCGTGGTCGTACATGGCTCTGGTCGCATCTGCGGGTGTCATGGGCGTGGCTTCCTCGATTGGAGACTGCGAACCTAGGCGCAGGGCCTCCCCGCCAATATCGTCAAAAATGGCAGGACAGCGCCGCATCGCCGGGCGCTACGGTGACCCCGCTAATTGAGTCGGACTCCATGACGATCGGACTCCGGCGGCTCGAAACAACAAGAGGAAGCGGATTTGAAGCTCGATGAATCGATCGGTGCGGTCGTGACTGGCGGTGCCTCCGGCCTTGGCGCGGCAACGGCATGGGCGCTTGCGGCCAAAGGCGTGAAGGTCGCCTTGTTCGACATCAACGCCGAGATGGGCGAGCCGTTCGCACATCAAATCGGCGGGATCTTCTGCAAGGTCGATGTGACCTCGGACGAGAGCGTTGACGCCGGCTTCGCCCGCGCGCGCGCGGCGCATGGGCAGGAACGCGTGCTGGTCAATTGCGCCGGCGTCGGCAGCGCCATCAAGACGGCGAGCCGCGACCGCGAAACCGGCGCGGTCCGGCATTTTCCGCTCGAAGCCTTCAACCAGGTGATCCAGATCAACCTGGTCGGAACCTTCCGCTGCCTCGCCAAATCGGCGGCCGGCATGCTGACGCTCGACCCGGTCGATGCCTTTGGAGAGCGCGGCGCCATCGTCAACACCGCCTCGGTCGCGGCTGAGGACGGACAGGTCGGCCAGGCGGCCTATTCAGCCTCCAAGGGCGGCGTGATCGGCATGACCCTGCCCATCGCGCGCGATCTGATGAATGAGGGTATCCGGGTCAACACCATCCTGCCGGGCATCTTCGAGACGCCCTTGCTGCTGGCCGCCCCTCAGGCCGTGCGCGACGGGCTGGCGGCAAGCATCCCGTTCCCGAAGCGGCTCGGCGCTCCGGCCGAATATGCGCATCTCGCGCTGACCATGATCGAAAACGGCTATTTCAACGGCGAGGATGTCCGCCTCGACGGCGCGATCCGCATGTCGCCGCGCTGAACCCGATGGCCGGGATCTTCCAGACTCCGTCACCATGGATGGACGAGGAGCTCGTCCTGTTCGACGATTCGCTGCGCCGGTTTCTGAGCGATCAGGTGCCGCCGGAACGGCTCGCCCAGTGGCGTGCCGACGGCATCGTCGAACGATCGGCGTGGGGCGAGATGGCCGATGCCGGCTTGCTCGGCCTGTCCGTGGCAGCGGCCTTTGGCGGTGCCGGCGGCGATTTCCGGCACGATGCGGTGATGATCCGCCGGCTCGGCCTGATCGGCGCGGAAGGCTGGGGCGTGCCGCTGCACAATGCGATCGTCGCGCCCTATATCGAGAAATGCGGGACGCCCGAACAGCGCCAGCGCTGGCTCCCGCGTATGGTCTCGGGCGAATGGATCACCGCCATCGCCATGACCGAGCCGGGCGCGGGATCAGACCTGCGCGGGATGCGCACTACGGCCCGGCGCGACGGCGACCAGTATCGCCTGACCGGGCAGAAGACCTTCATCACCAATGGCCAGCATGCCGACCTCATCCTGGTCGTCGCACGGACCGACCCCGAAGCGGGTTCGAAGGGCATTTCGCTGTTCGGTGTGGAGGCCGAACAGGCGCCGGGCTTCCAGCGCGGGCGCAACCTCGACAAGGTCGGGCTCGAGATGGGCGACACATCGGAGTTGTTCTTCGATGACGTGCCGGTGCCCGCCTCCAACCTGATCGGCGGCGAGGAAGGGCATGGCCTCCACCAGCTGATGCGGGAGCTGCCCAAGGAGCGGCTGATGATCGCCATCGAATCGCTGGCCCTGATCGAAGCCGCGTTCGACCAGACGCTCACTTATGTCCGGGAGCGGCAGCTCTTCGGCCAGGCGCTGCTCGACTTCCAGAACACCCAGTTCCGCCTCGCCGAGTGCAAGACCGAGGCAATGGTCGCGCGGTGCTTCGTCGACGATTGCATCGCGCGCTACCTTCGCGGCGAGCTGGACGCGGCGACCGCGAGCATGGCCAAATTATGGGTTTCGGAGCGCGCGCAAAAGGTCGTCGATACCTGCCAGCAGCTGTTCGGCGGCTATGGCTATATGAACGAATATCCGATCGCCCAGATGTACAAGGATGTGCGCGTGAAGCGCATCTATGGCGGCACCAGCGAGGTCATGAAGCTGCTGATCGCCCGCACGCTCGATGCGTGAGCGCCGCCGGACCCACGCGGTGGCGACCCTTCTTCCAGATATGAACAGGAGCATCCGACCATGACTGCCACCCAGGCCTATATCGTCGCCGCCGGCCGCACCGCCGGCGCCCGCCGGAACGGCAAACTCTCCGGCTGGCATCCTGCCGATCTCGCCGGCCAGGTGCTGGACGCGCTGGTGGCGCGCACCGGAATCGACCCGGCCGCGATCGAGGACGTTATCATGGGCTGTGTCGGCCAGGCCGGCGAGCAGAGCATGCATGTCGGGCGGAACGCAGTGCTGGCGTCGAGCCTGCCTCAATCAGTGCCGGCGGTCACGATCGACCGGCAATGCGGATCGTCGCAACAGGCGATCCATTTTGCCGCGCAAGCCGTCATCGCGGGTTCGCAGGACGTGGTGATCGCCGCCGGGGTCGAGAGCATGTCGCGGGTGCCGATGGGATCGCCGATGACCCTCGCCGCCGCGGCCGGGATCGGCGTCGGGCCATGGTCGGGCCGGATCCGCGAGCGCTTTGGCGTGCCCGAGTTCAGCCAGTTCATCGGCGCCGAAATGATCGCCAACAAGCATGGGTTCAGCCGCGAGGATCTCGACCGTTACGCCGTGGAAAGCCATCGGCGCGGCGCTGCGGCGGCCGAGGCCAATGCCTTTGCCGGCGAGATCATCCCGATCGAAGTGACGGATGCCGATGGCAATGTCTCGCTGCACATGGTCGATGAGGGTGTACGCGCCGATGCGACGCTTGAATCGATCGGCTCGGTTCGGCTGCTGCAGGAGGGCGGCAAGATCTCGGCGGCCAATGCCAGCCAGATCTGCGACGGCGCCGCCGGCGTGATGGTGGTGAGCGAGGCCGCGCTCAAGCTGCACGGCCTGACCCCGCTCGCCCGCATCCATGCCCTCACCGTCACTGCGGGCGACCCGATCATCATGCTCGAGGAGCCCCTCCCCGCGACGGATCGGGCGCTGAAGCGCGCTGGCCTGACGATCGGTGACATCGACCTTTACGAAGTGAACGAGGCCTTCGCGCCCGTGCCGCTGGCCTGGATCAAGCATGTCGGCGCCGACCCCGAGCGAATGAATGTCAATGGCGGGGCGATTGCGCTGGGCCATCCGCTCGGAGCCTCGGGCGCGAAGCTGATGGCAACCCTGATCCACGCGCTTCGCGCGCGCGGCATGCGCTACGGCCTGCAGACCATGTGCGAGGGCGGCGGCATCGCCAATGTGACGATCATCGAGGCGCTTTAGAGCCGCTGAACCACGAGCAGGGCGACGTCATGACCATCAGCGCGGATCTGAGCGGGTACAGGGCACTGGTAACCGGAGCGTCGAGCGAGGGGCTGGGTGCGCATTTCGCCCGCACCCTGGCGCGCGCCGGGGCCGAACTGGTGATCGCGGCGCGGCGGCAGGCGCCGCTCGAGGCACTGGCCGCCGAGATCGAGGCGATGGGCGGCCGCGCACAGGCGATATGCATGGATGTTGCCGATGGCGCGAGCGTGGCGGCCGGCTTCGACGCGGCGGGCCCGATCCACATTGTTGTCAACAATGCCGGCGTGGAACGCTCCGGCTCGATCCTCGACATTCCCGAAGCGGACTATGACATGGTCCTCGACATCAACCTCAAGGGCCCATGGCTGGTGGCGACCGAGGCCGCGCGACGGATGCGGCAGGCCGGTTCGGGCGGATCGATCATCAATATCGCCTCGATCACCGGGCACCGGGGCATGCTCGGCACCGCGCCCTATAATGTCTCCAAGGCGGGCGTGCTGCATCTGACACGGCAGTTGGCCTGGAGCCTCGCGCGATACGGCATTCGCGTGAACTCGATCTCGCCAGGCTATTTCGCGACGGACCTCAACCGGGCGCTTCTCGAATCGGAACATGGCCAGGCCCTGCAAAAGCGCATCGCGATGCGTCGCTTCGGCCAATTCCCCGATCTGGACGGGGCGCTGTTGCTCCTGGCGTCTTCCGCTTCGGGCTTCATGACCGGAAGCGATATCGTGGTGGATGGCGGGCATCTGCTGACGCCGCTGTAAGCCGGCCATTCAGGGCGCGGCTGACGGTGCCAAGGGACGGGTCCGACAGAAGCTGAGGGTGCTCGATAAAGAGCGCCGTTTCCCTGTTCCTGGGC
>JBDTXU010000346.1:0-5381 GCA_040006055.1 Sphingomonas bacterium
TCGGCGTCAGGGGTGGCGTCTATCGCCAACTCGCGGTTGGGCTTGCCGCACGCGGCATCGCCAGCGTCCGGGTCGACAAGCGCGGCATGTTTGGCAGCCGTGCGGCCGTGGCTGACCCGAACGACGCGACGATCGCCGATTATGCAGGGGATGTGCGCAGTTGGATTGCCGCAATCCGCAAGCGCACTGGCGCCCCGTGCGTTTGGGTGCTGGGCCACAGCGAGGGCGGGTTGGTTGCGCTCGTCGCCGCGCAATCGGCGCCCGATATCTGCGGCCTGCTGCTCGTCGCTGCGATGGGGCGCCCGCTCGCCGATGTGATGCGCCAGCAATTCAAGGCCAACCCCGCCAACGCGCCGATGCTGGCTCAGGCGCTCGCCGCGATCGATTCGCTCGAAGGGGGCAAGGCGTTCGATCCCACGGGCTTGCATCCTGCGCTCGCACCGATATTCGCCACCAAGGTGCAGGCCTATCTGATCGACTTCTTCCGTTACGACCCAGCCAAACTGGCCGCGGCGTATAAGGGGCCGATGCTGGTGCTGCAGGGCAAGCGCGATCTGCAGGTGACGCTCGAGGACGCCTCGATCCTCAAAAATGCCCATCTGTCGGCGAAGCTGGTGACCATCCCCGGCGTCAACCATGTGCTGAAGCCGGTGGCGGGCGACACGATGGCGGCCAATTTCGCGACCTATGGCGATGCGAGCCTCGCAATCGATCCGGCGGTGGTAGACGGGGTTGCGACTGCGGTGCTGGCGGCGGCACGCAGGTGAGCGGCTGAATTTCGCATCACCCGGTGCACGACGGTTGCCCGTCCGCCAGCCAGCTTGTAAGCGGCTGAGCATGAGCGTCCTCGGAAAAGTCTTTACCTGGTGGAACGGCGCCACCTTCGGCACCATGCTTGGCCTGCGCGGGAAGACGCGGGTCGGGTCGGATGGCCTTGGCAATGTCTATTATGAGGGCGGTACGGACCCCAATGGCATCACCCGCCGCTGGGTGATCTATGCCGGCGCCAATGACGCGAGCCGGGTCGAGCCCGAATGGTTCGGCTGGCTCCACCACCAGGTCGATGACGTGCCCGAACGGTCGTTGCCGGCGCCGCGCGCATGGGAGAAGCCCGCCGCGCCCAACCTCACCGGCACCGCGCTTGCCTATCGCCCGCCCGGTGCGCTCGAGAAGGGCGGCCGCCGTGCCGCCGCGACCGGCGACTATGAAGCCTGGGTGCCGGAGGCGTGATCCGCCGGCTGCTGGGCGGCGCGGCGATCGCGGCGCTGCTCGTGACTGCTGGCTGCGGCAAGAAGGACGAGGCGCCCGGTCCCAAGCCCACCCCGCATACCGCGCTCGATGAGGAGCCGGCCTCGTCCGATGTTGTCACGGTCGATCTGCCCGCCAGCGTCGATCCGTCACAGGGCGCAACGCCGATGGCGCAGCGCGTCGCGGTGCTCGGCCTGCTCAACAAGCGCAACGGCGTTGCCCGCGAGATCAAGCTCAAGCCCGGCGAGGCGACCCGCCTCGGCGACGTGATCATCCGTCTGCGCGCCTGTGAGCAGACTGCCCCCTGGGAGCAGGAGCATTATACCGGCGCCTTTGTGCAACTCGATATCGAGCTGCTCGACAAGAGCTGGAAGCGGGTCTTTTCGGGGTGGTTGTACAAGGAACGCCCATCGCTGAACGTCGTCCAGCATCCGGTCTATGATGTGTGGACCAAGAGCTGTGCGATGACCTTCCCGTCTGCCGGTCCGGACTCGATTCCGGCCGGGGATAGCGCGGGCCATGATGGAGCGCCGCGATCGAGCGCGAAGAAATCGCCGGCCGCAGCAGCACCGGCTGCCGAAGCGCCTGCGCCGACCACGCCGTCGACCGCGACTGACAACAGGCCGACATAAGTCTGACGCGGAATCTCGACCGCGCCGAGTGAAGCGAGATGAGGCGTCATAAACTGGCAGTCGAGCAAAGTGAATCGACCGACCTTCAACCGCGCGACCAGCCACGCCATTGCGATCTTCGAGGCATCGCGTGCGCGGCTGACCATCGATTCCCCGAAAAAGGCGCGGCCGAGCGCTATGCCATAGAGGCCGCCTGCGAGCCGGTCGCCGTCCCACACCTCGATCGAATGGGCGAACCCGAGGCGGTGGAGCTCGATCGAGGCACGCTCGATCTGCCGGTTGATCCAGGTGTCGCTGCGGTCCTCCGCGGTTTCGGCGCAGAGCGCGATCACCTGCTCGAAGGCGGCGTCCGCAGTGACGTGGAAGCGATCCGAGACCAGGGTCTTGCGCAGCGAGTGGGAGAGGTGGAAGCCCTCCAGCGGCAGGATCGCGCGCTCGTTGGGTTCGACCCAGTATACGCTGTCGGCATTGCGCGAATCGGCCATGGGGAAGACGCCGACCGAATAGGCGCCCAGCACGAGCTGGGGGTCGAGCGGCGCGAAGCCGGCCACCTCGTCGAGCGGCCCCGTCTTCATGTCGCTCGCACCTTCATGTCGCCAGCCTGCGCTCGATCGCCTGCCAGAGCTGGGCGAAGGCCTGGCCGCCCGCCGATTTGCCGGCGAACGCACCCACCGGGGCGCGGCGCGCCGCCATCGATTCGACGACGCTCGCCATCGGGATGACGGGCCAGTCGGGGTGGCGGGCCAGCGCCTCGGCATGGAGCTTGCGGCGGCGATCGACCATTGAGTGGACCGGCAGCACTAGCGCCCCCTTCGAGCCAAGATGGCCACCGACGTGCTTCACCACCTCGGCATAGGCGCGCTCGGACAAGGGGGAGGGGATGACGGGGACGACGATCAGGTCAGCCGCGCGCATCACCTGGTCACTGGTTTCGGTCAGGCCCGGTGGGCAATCGAGGAGGATACGGTCATAGGGGTCGCGCAGGCCGGTCAGCAGCTTCTGCAGGCGCTTCTTCTTGTCGAGCTCGTGGAAGAGCAGATCGAGGCCGCGCAGCGAGGCGTCGGCGGCGATGAGATCGAGGCGATCGATGGCGGTGCGATGGACGAGCTTCGATGGCTCGACGTCCCTGGAGAAGACGGCCTGCGCCTGTTCCTTGGGCTTATGGCTGGACAGGAGGTAGCTGCTCGCCGCCTGCGGGTCGAGGTCCCAGAGCAGGGTGCGGCGGGCGGAGAGGGTGGCTGAGCACCAGGCGAGGTTGACTGCCAGCGTGGTCTTTCCGACGCCGCCCTTCAGGCTGTAGATCGCGATCGTCGCCACGCGCGTTCCTTAGTTAGTGAGCACGGCCCATCGTGCCGCAGTGCGCCGGGCGAGGCAACTGGCCGCACATGAAAACGGCCGGCGGATCGCTCCGCCGGCCGTGTTGGATTGTTGGAAAAAGGGGCTCAGGCCTTGCAGGTGAGCGTGCCCTTGCCCGGCGCGGTGAGGGTGATGTTCTTCGGCGTGCCGGTGAGCGAATAGCCCTCGGCCTTCAGCGGATCACCGGCCTTTTCGGCGCTCAGCATGACGGACGTGCCGTCCTTTGCCGTCTTGACCATGGCCCGCTTGTCGCCCTCGAAGAAGATGACATAGGCAAGGCTGTTGTCCTTGCAGCGGAAGGTGACGTCCGCCTTGATGGGAGGTGGCAGCTCCGCCATCGGGCGATTGTGCACAGCGGCCGCCTGGGGATCGTCGGCGACCGACGTAACCTCAACGGGCTTCTCTGGAGCGTTGTTGCAGGCCGAGAGCGCGAAGAGCGCGACGGCGGCGATGGGGAGGGTGCGAAGGATCATAGCAGCGCGTGCTTTGCCTACAGGGACCCCGCCGTCAAGAGGGCGAGGCCACATCCTGTCGCCAACCGCAAACTTTTTATTGCGCCGCAACAAAATTGTCATTTTTCGCGACAGATTCAGACCCGGCTCATTCATGGAATTCGCTCAGTTCGGGGATGCGGCCAAAGGCAATCTTGGTGCCGACGCGATCGATTCGACCGCCATGCAGCGGACCGACACTGACCGCGTTGCGGCCGAAGCGTTCATTGATGCGGTCCATTGCGCGGCTGAGCGAGAGGGTGCGGGTTTCGCGCGCAAGCGGATCATTCGGATCGAGCAGGGCGAAGAGCGAATCCTGCTCGCCGGCCACCGGCTCGATCTCGGCAAGGGTGACGCCGACCATGCGGATCTGGAAGTCGCCCGGCCGTGCGCGGCCAGCCGCGATCAGGCGGGGGTAGAGCGCATCGAGTGCTGCGAGCACCACGAAGCTGTCCTGCGTCGCGGGCAATTTGATGCTGGCGCGCCAGGTCGATTTGTCATCCTCGAAGCGGGCGTGGAGGACGAGGAGGCGGCTGCGATAGCTTTTGCGGCGCAACCGGCTCGTGGCTTTCAGCGCGAGGCGGCGGGCGGTGAGGCGGACCGGCTCGACACCGCGCTTGCCGGGCGAGAAGACGTGGCTGTGGCCGATGCTGCGGCTCTGCGTGGCTTTCTCGGGCAGGTCGACGCCGTGGAGCAGATACCAGAGCCGATCGCCATTGGTGCCGCCCCAGGCAGTGCCGGCGTCGCGCGGGCGGCGCTCGCAGAGCTGGCGGATATCGTTGATGCCATCGCGGGCGAGGCGGCGCTCCATCTTGGCGCCGATGCCGGCGATGTCGCGCAGCGGCATGTCGAAGAGGCGCTGCGGGAGTTGCTCGGCGGGAAGCACGATAAGGCCGTCGGGCTTCTGCATGTCGGATGCGAGCTTGGCGAGGAGGCGGTTGGGGGCGATGCCGACCGAGCTCGTCATGCACTCGCCCACATAAGCGCGGATACCGGCCTTGATGCGGTGGGCGAGCGCGGTGGCGGCCTCTACGCTGTTTTCATTGTCGAGCAGGCGGCAGGCGACTTCGTCGATCGAGCAGACGCGGGTGACGGGAATGTGCTTCCAGATCTCGGCGATGATCGCGTCGTGGAACTCGACATATTTTTCGTGGCGGGCCGGGGTGACGATGAGATCGCGGCAGAGGCGTTTGGCTTCCCACACGGGCGTGCCGGTGGTGATGCCGTAGCGCTTTGCCTCGACCGAGGCGGCGATGGCGACAGTGGTGTCGCTGTCGACGGGGGCCACGAGGACGGGCTTGCCGCGGAGTTCGGGCTGGAGCTGTTGTTCGACGCTCGCGAAATAGCTGTTCAGATCGAGGAACAGCCAGCGCAGCGGGCGTGGGGGCAGGAGGGGTTGGGGTTCCGGCACATGGGGAACATAGCATGAACTTTCGGGTGGCGCGAGGGTGGGCGTTGGGGGCATGGCGGCGGAAGTAGGCGAGTGGCTTGGGAAGTTGAATCGGGCGCTGCTTCTTCGGATCCTCTCCAGTGGGAGAGGATAGTGTAGCTTGGCAGCTTGCTGCCTAGCGAAAACTTGGTGAGGGGCTCCGGGAGCTGTCGATAGCTCCCGGAGCCCCTTGTAACTTACCTGACGCCACATCTGCGCTTATAA
>JBDTXU010000347.1:0-7284 GCA_040006055.1 Sphingomonas bacterium
GTCGAGGGCAAGGGCATTTCGGGTCAGGTCGACTGGAATGTCGGCTTCGCGAAGCTGACCTCGATCACCGCTTATCGCAACCAGATCAACCAGTCCAACCAGGACATCGACTTCACCGCCGCCGACATCTCGAACAACGTGACGGCCAACAATGCCAAGACCTTCACCCAGGAATTCCGCCTCGCGTCGACCGGCGACGGCCCATTGAGCTGGCTGGTCGGCGGCTTCTATCAGGACGAAAAGCTCGACACCGGCCGCGACATCCGCTTCGGCAAGGACACCAGGGCGTTTGTAAATATTCTCTCCGGCGGGCTGATCACGGGCCTGGAATCGTTGCAGGCGGCCGTTGGCACCCCTGGGATCGTTCCGGGCAGCACCTATTTCGGTGCCGGCCAGGGCATTGCTGATAACTACAAGATGAAACAGCGCTCCTATTCGCTGTTCGGCCAGGTGGATTTCAAAGTCACCAACCGGCTGACTCTGACCGGTGGCCTTGCCTATATGAACGATCGCAAGGCGGTGGTTTCCAATGTCGTGATGAACGACAAGTTTTCGGCGCTGAAC
Organism: Sphingomonas bacterium; assembly: GCA_040006055.1. Lineage (GTDB taxonomy): Bacteria > Pseudomonadota > Alphaproteobacteria > Sphingomonadales > Sphingomonadaceae > Sphingomonas. The sequence goes on from JBDTXU010000347.1 coordinate 565, forward strand.
CTTTCAAACGTTCCCGCGCTCGGGTTCGTACCCACAGCTGTGGCCGCCGCAAACCCCGCTTTTGCGCCGATCTTGGGCTGTCTACAGCAAAAGGGTTTTGTTTTCGGAGCGACACTTCCGGTCAATCTGTTCAGCGGCAGCCTCGGCCCGTCATTGCCTGGGCCAGGCTCCGCGCCCTGCCCGGCGTCTCCGGCCGGCACGAACCCGTTCGCGCTCAATGCCTTGCAATTCTTCTACGCCAACACAGCTAACCATGGTCCAGTCAATTATCCAAACGCGAACGAGTCTGGCATCTTCGCGGGCGACAAGGTCACCTACGCCGCGCGTATCGCCTATGACCTGGATTTCGTGAACGTCTATGCCAGCTATTCGACTGGCTGGAAGGCGAGCGCGATCAACCTGTCGTCGGACAGCCGTCCGCCGCTGAACGGCGTCGGCCGCTCGGCCAATCCCGAAGAAGTGACCGTCTATGAAGCCGGCGCCAAGGCGAAATTCCGGGGAGGCTATTTCAACCTCGCCGTGTTCAAGCAGTCGATCAAGGGCTTCCAGTCCAACGCCTTTACCGGCCTCGGCTACAGCCTGGTCAACGCGGGCAAGGAATCGGTCCGCGGCTTCGAAATCGACGCCGCCTACAGCCCGGTTCGGGCGCTCGCCCTCACAGGCTCGGTCACCTACCTCGATCCAAAATATGATTCCTTCACCGGGGCCGCCTGCGTGAATTACGATACGGTCCGGTGCCCGGTTAATCCGGCCACGGGGCTTCGCCCGTCGTTCCGCGATCTCTCCGGCCAGAGGCCGGCGGGCATCCCGACCTGGAGCTTCTCGACCTCGGCTACGCTCTCGCATGATCTCACCAACGATATCGGCGCGTATCTCCGCGGCGAATATAATTATACGAGCAAGTTCCAGCTCACCGAGACAACGCCACCGAACCTGTCGACCTATGGGCAGAGCACGGTCAATGCGAGCCTCGGGATCCAGAGCAAAGCCAACCAGCTTGAGTTGATGTTCTGGGTCCGCAACCTGACCCAGGACAATTACCTGATCTCAACCTTCCCGACGGTCGCGCAGGACGGCAGCTATAGCGGCTATCCGAACCAGCCCCGCACCTTTGGCGCGACGGTCCGCAAGAGCTTCTGACCTCGACTGACCAGACGCCCTCTGTACCCCTCTTCCGACGCGAAGAGGGGCCTTTTTTCAACCCCCGGTGCCCGCACCGGGGGTTTTTCTTCGCCCAAAGCGGCCGGAAGGCGCATTTCAAGGTGTGAAACGGGCCATTGTAGGCGTGACAACGCCGAAAAGGCGGCGCACAAGCGTGGCACGTCCCAGGAGGCGTGAAACCGATGTCGGCATGAACGGCACATCAGGAAGGAAGATTTATGGCGACTGCACCAACCAAGACCGGCGGCATTCATGCTCCGGTACAGCCCTCCCCCGAGCTGGGCGCGATCGTCGGCAACGACAAGCTCCCGCGCAGCCAGGTGATCAGCAAGGTGTGGGATTACATCAAGGCGAACAATCTGCAGAATCCAGCCAACAAGCGCGAGATCCTCGCCGATGCGAAGCTGGAAAAGGTGTTCGGCCGCAAGTCGTGCACGATGTTCGAGATGAACAAGTATATCGCACAGCACGTCAAGGCGTGATGTCCGCCGGGGCATCGCCACCCTGCGGTGGCGATGCCCTCGAGTGGACCTGGGCCAGTGACTGGCCCCTTCCCGTCAGATAGCCGCGCAACACGCGGCCCGGCTCACCGCCACCGCGCCCCAGGCTGCCGGGCGAAATGCCGCTGCACATGGCCCCATGGGATGACGATCGGCATCAGGATCACCCCGGCGACAATTGCCTTGAAGTCCTCGGGAAAGGTGGCTGGCGCGTTACCCGTCGACCATTGAGTCAGGCCGAAATCGAGCAGCCACACAGCACCCAACAGGCTCGGGATCACGCCGCGGGCGAGCGGTTCGTGGCTGAGGAGCTGGGGCACGATGAACCCGCCCAGCCCGACGATCAGCAGCAAATAGGTCGCCCGCAACACATAGAGGCGGGTGAGCGAAACCTCCTGGTCGGCCGTGCTCTCGGGCATAGGTGCCGCAAGGGTAATCACGGCCATTGGAATATCCTTTGCGAAGATGAGCTTTGGGAAAAAGTGAAGTCGGGGCACGCCTATTGGCCGTCCGGGTCGGGCTGAAAGTGCAGCAGGTCGCCGGGCTGGCATTGCAGCGCCTCGCAGATCGCCTCGAGCGTCGAGAAGCGAATGGCGCGCGCCTTGCCGGTCTTGAGGATCGAAAGGTTGGCCAGCGTGATGTCGACGCGATTCGCCAGTTCACTCAGCGTCATCCGGCGATCGTGCAGCAGGTCGTCTAGCTTGACGGTGATCATGGTCATACCGTCCCGGCGAGGTCGTCGCGCATATTGGCGCCCTCGGCGAACACGCGGGCGAGCACGAACAACAGGATCACAGCCAGTAACCCGCTGGTGGGGACCGCATCGACATGCAGCCCTTGCGCCTCCGCCAGGGTCGCCCTGGCGATCAGGCTGACCATCAGCTGGAGGACCTGCTGCCCGAGCACCGCCCAGGCGATCACCTGCAGCCGCTCCGCGTTTCGCGCGACGAACGGATCGCCCGCGCGCACCGTGTCGATCATCTCGAGCAGGCGGCGCAGCACGATCAGGTTGAGCGGCACCGCCGCCAGGCCGACCAGGGCGGTCAACCGCACGCCTGTGAACAGCGCAGCCGTCTGATGGGCCGGCGCAAAGCCAGGCACGGTCAGGCTCCAGGCCGGGTTCGAGATCAGCCCGACGAGGATCGCCAGCAACGTCGCGGCGTAAATCCAGGTGAGCACGACCAATAGCTTGAGGATGGCGCGCGCGACCGGCAGCGCGGCGGGGAACGATCTGGGCATTACAATCTCCTGCGACTCGACTATCGATAAACTATATATCGATTATCGATATGCAGCAAGGCCAGCCACAACCGCCCTCGGCCTGCAGAAGCCATACGATCAACAGTACGGGTCGGGAGAGCGCGGCACCCTGCCTGTTAACAGGACCAGGTTTCACGGGCGCCGGACTAGGCTTTCGATGCCTTGAGGCCGGGCACAAACAGCAAGGCCCGCGGAAAAGCCACGGATCTATCGGGTCCTGTGCTGGTGTCGGGTTGGTGCCCCCGGCGAGATTCGAACACGCGGCCTACGGTTTAGGAAACCGTCGCTCTATCCGGCTGAGCTACGGGGGCACGCGGCGCTTGGTAGAGATTGGCCCCGCACGGGTCAATCATATGGGATCACTCAGTTGATCGCATCCGGCGGGACGATCGGGAACGGTAGCGGTGCGATCACAACGCCCTCTTCTGCGAGCTCCTTCGCCTGCCCCACCGTCGCCTGGCCGTGGATCGGTGCCGGATCGGCATCGCCGACATGCATCGCCCGGGCCCGGTCGGCAAAGGCGTTGCCCACCCATTCGGACTTCTCCAGCGCCTTTCGCTGCGCGCTCGCGAGCGCCTTCATCGCCGCCTTCATCACCTCAGGGCTCGGCGTCTCGGCGGACGCGGGCGCCTGGGCATTGCCCTTGGCCGCGATATTGGGCGCCATCACTGCCTTGCCGATATCGCTCGCGCCGCAGATGGGGCACGACAGCAGGCCGCGCCCTCGCTGATCCTCGAAGGCATCGCTTGATCCGAACCAGGCCTCGAACACATGGCCGCTGGTGCAGCGCAGATCGAAAACGATCATGCCGTCGCCACGGCCGGGATCGCACGGCGGTGCGCCAGGACCGGAATCCGCGCCCGCACATCGTCGATCCGCGCGGGGTCGATCTCGGCGAAACCAACACCGGCCGCCTCGCCCATGTCGAGCAGCACCTCGCCCCAGGGGTCGATCACCAGCGAATGGCCATAGGTCGCGCGGCCGTCCTCATGCACGCCGGTCTGCGCCGCCGCGACGACAAAGGCGCCCGCCTCGATCGCTCGCGCGCGGAGCAGGATATGCCAGTGCGCGGCGCCCGTCGGCTGAGTGAAGGCGGCAGGCACCGCAAGGATGGTCGCGCCCGCATCGCTCAACGCCCGGAACAGGTCGGGGAAGCGCAGGTCGTAGCAGATCGCAAGGCCGAGCCCGCCCGCCGGCGTCGCCACCACCACCGCGCCCTGGCCGGGTACATAGGATGCGGATTCGCGCCAGCTCTCGCCGGTCGGCAGATCGACGTCGAACAGGTGGAGTTTGTCGTAGCGCGCGCGGATATTGCCGTCGGCATCGATCACGAAGCCGCGATTGGCGAGCTTGCCGCCTTCTTCCTTCACCGCGAGCGAACCGAGATGGACCCAGATACCGTGAGTCGCCGCCGCCTCGCGGACTGCCGCCAGAACCGGATCGTCGGCCTCGGCGAACAGCGAGCTCGCCGCTCGTGCCTTGTCGCGATCGAGCAGGCCGGACATTTCCGGCGTGAACAGCATCGCCGCGCCGCCGGCTGCCGCCTCGGCAATCGCGTCGGTGATCACCTGCGCATTGGCGGCGGGATCGATCCCGCTCGTCATCTGGAGCAGCGCGATCTTCATGCCGTGAGCAGCGCGTCGAGCTTGCCCTCGCGGTCGAGCGCGGCAAGGTCGTCCGATCCGCCGATATGCTTTCCGTCGATGAAGATCTGCGGCACGGTGCTGCGTCCGCTGGCGCGATCGAGCATTTCGGCGCGCTTCGGGCCGCCCATGCTGATGTCGAATTCCTCGACTTCGACTCCCTTGGCATCGAGCAGGCGCAGCGCCCGGGTACAATAAGGGCAAAAGGCTTTGGTGTAGATTTCGATCTTGGCCATGTTCCAGAAATGTGGGGCGTGCCCCCGCTTGTCAATCGTTCGCGGCCGGATCGAGCACGCGCGCCCAGCACAGGATCACCACGCTCGCTGCCCCTGCGCGCAGCAGGATGCGCGTACAGGCGTCGGTTGTGGCGCCGCTGGTATGGATGTCGTCGATCAGCACAACCGCCTTGCCGCGCAGCTTTTCCCTTGCATCAGGACTGACGAAGAAGGCGCCGGCAACCGCCCTGGCCCGCGCCCTTGCGCCCATCGCCCGCAGGAACGGCGTTGCCCGCACCCGGCGCAGCAGCAGCGGATCGTTCGGCACGCCGGTCGCCCGGGTCAGCGCGCGGGCAATCAGCGCTGCCTGGTTGAAGCCGCGCGACCAGATCCGCCAGCGGTGCAGCGGCACCGGGATCAGCAGATCGGCCTGTTCCGGCATCAGCCGCACCATCTGCCGCGCGACTGTCTCGGCAAAGGCGGTGCGCCCGCCATATTTGAGCCTGAGCGCAACCGTTCGTGCGACATCGCCATAAGCTACCGCTGCGCGCACCCCGGCATGGCGCGGGCGCTTGCCATGACATGTGGCGCAAAGTGCGTCTGGGCCGCGATCATAGGCGAAGGGCACATGGCAGGCCGCGCACCAGGGCGGCGCCAGGAAGCGCAGCTCGTTCCAGCAGGTCGCGCAGAACCGGTGGTCGTCGCCAGTGACAGTGCCACAGCCCGGGCAGCGCGGCGGCAGCGCGAGATTGGCGGCAAAACGCAAAGGAGCGAGCAACCGCGCCACACGCCCTTGTCGCGCCGCGCATCCGGCGGCACAAGCCCGCAGGGTGAGTGTCCCCGATATCTTCGATCGTGCAGCCCGCCGCCTCCGCCGCGACCGCGCCGCCGCGACGTTCGCCGAACATGATTTCCTGCGCGCGGCGATGCTTGACGGCATTCAGGACCGCCTCGACACCGTCACCCGCAGCTTCGAGGATGTGCTCGATCTCGGCTGCTTCGACGGCGCGTTTCAACCGCCACCAGGCGCACGGATCACGCGCTGCGACGCCGGCTCGGTGTTTGCGAGAGCGGCGGGCGGCATTCAGGCCGATGAGGACAACCTCCCCTTCCCCGCCGGTGCCTTCGACCTGGTCGTCTCGGCCGGCGTGCTCGACAGCGTCAATGATCTGCCCGGCGCGCTGACGCTGATCCGGCGCGCGCTGCGCCCCGACGGCCTGTTCCTCGCCGCCTTTACCGGGGCCGGCACGCTCGCGACCCTGCGCGCGGTACTCCGCGAGGCTGAATCCGACCGCCCTGCCGCCCGCATCCACCCCCAGATCGACGTCCGGTCGGCGGGCGACCTGCTCGTCCGCGCCGGCTTCGCGCTGCCGGTTGCCGATGTCGAGTCGCTCACCGTGCGCTACGGCACGCTCGGCAGATTGCTGGACGATCTGCGCGGCATGGCCGCCAGCAACGTGCTGATCGGCCGCACCCCACTCCGCCGCGACACGCTGGCCCGCGCGGCAACCCTGTTCGCCGACCGCGCCGACCCGGACGGCCGCACTGCGGAGCGCTTCGAGCTCGTCTTCCTGACCGGCTGGGCCCCTGCCCCGTCTCAGCCGCAACCGGCGCGGCGTGGGAGCGCCACCGCGTCGCTGTCAGAGGCTCTCAGACGCGGGGGCGGAAGCCAGGGCGAATAGGGCTCGGCGGAGGGCTGCCGAAGGCCTGCCGTTTTCCAACAGAGGGCGGGATTTGCTGGCTGTTCCTGGCTGTTTTTGACGACATTTTTTTTGCTGGCTGTTATGTTGGAACGGAAGGGCGGATTTACGATGTGATTTCAGGTGGTTGACGTGTGCTGGCTGTTATTGAATAACAGCCAGGTATCAGCCAGCTAACAGCCAGCTTTTCTGGCTGTTCCGGCGATTATCAGCCAGCCAATTGTCCGATGTGATTCAAGCT
>JBDTXU010000348.1:0-19109 GCA_040006055.1 Sphingomonas bacterium
GCCTGTCGGAGCGATGGTATGCCGATGCCTTGCCCGTCGATCTGCCCGGCATCGCTCAAAAGCAGCGCTACGGTGTGTTCGCGCTCGCTCGCCGGCATGTGAATGTCGAGCCGGCGATGGCATATAGTGCGAGCTTCGGCATTGAGCAGCGCCATCCGTTCCACGATCAGCGCCTTGCCGGCTTCATGATGGGCGCGTCGGGCTCTGTGCTGAACCGGTACGGGCAGAAAAAATATCTGCTGCGTCAGGCGATGAAGGGAACCCTGCCTGAAAAGGTCAGGACGCGGAAAACCAAGGCGGCTTTCGTTGCCCATACGGTCGATGCGATCTCCGAATTGCTGCGTCGGCGACCGGCGGATCAGCTGCTCTGCGCGCAGCTCGGCTGGGTTGACGGCGCGAAGATCGGAGAAATGCACGCCGCCTTCCAGCACTGGCGCGATCAGGGATCGACCGGCCCTATTCCCGATCAGCCCTGGGGGCCGGTATGGTTCACACTGGCGATGGACATGTGGCTCGAAAACGCCTTCAAGATTTGAACTGTGATACCGTGGAGTAGTGCTACCAATGCCAGCGACCGACATTGACGACACCATGATGGTCAGCCGCCGCGAGACCATGATCGCGGCGGACGTGGGCGATGAAGCCGTCATCCTCGATATCCAGAGCGGCTATTTCTTTCAGCTCAACCGGACCGCGGCGCGGATCTGGGCATTGCTCGAAACGCCCATCGCGGCCGGTGAGCTGTGCGCGAAGATGGCGGAGGCCCATTCGGTTGATCCCGCGCTCTGTCGCGGCGACGTGATGGAGTTCATCGCCGATATGCGCGAGCGCGAGTTAATCGCCATCGGCTGACGATTGGTGCCGGTCCGTGCGGTAGACCCAGCAATTGACCGCGAATCGCGAATCGCCGAACGCGCCTGACGGGCAGCGCACGGTCAGCACTTCGTGCGGCGCCCAGGACGGAAAGACCACCAGGCTGTTCCGGTCTGGCGCGACGTCCACGCCCATGTCGCCTGGCCCCATGTCGCCGGGCACAGCGCCGATCCGATGCAGCCTGAGGCAGCCGCCCGAAAAGGCTTTGGGCGCACGGTGAAAATAATAAACGGCGCTGAGCATCCGGTCGCCGCGCGCGCTGCCTTCCCCGGTGTAGAGGTCGCCGTGGAGCGCGAAATGCGCCCCGTCATTATGCGCGACCAGCTCAAGCTCGATCTCACCGGCGACGAATTGTGTCACGCGCAGCTGGTTGATCAACTCCGGCACCGCGGCGCGAACATGGTCCTCGAACAGGCTCGAGAATGGCCCGAGATCCCGCAAGCTGAGCGAACGGCGTATCGCTGGATCGACCAGCCCCTTGTCGAGCGCGGCCGGCCTGAAGCGCGCCTCATTGTCGAGTGTCCAGCTGAGCAGATCACGGCATTCGTCCTGGGAAAGCAGGTCGTGTCGCACCAGCCATGGAGGCATGAGGCCGCGCGCAACACTCATGCCGCGCTGCCGGCTGCCGAACGTGTGGCATGCTCCCGCAGGAAGCGCAGCACCATCGCCTCGTTGCGCGCATCCGATTGGCGCTTCATGCGAACGGGCGGGACCGCGGCCGTGCTGCCGAGATGATCGAGTACGGCTCTCACCGTCGGGTCATGATCCCGCGTCAGATCTTCATAGGCCAGACCGTGGGGAACAGCGCCGGTCGCCGCGAAAAAGCCGCGCCAATGGCGATGGCAGAAATCGGCATAGGCAATCAGCCGTTCGATCGTCGCGAAATCGAAGCTTGGCGCTGCCGCTTCGGTTCGCTCGCCCATCTGCGGGATCTGGCGCCAGACGCCCGTCTGCACTGCGGCGGCGGCGGAGACTGCCTGCCGCACCCGGTCGCGCCGGACGAGATGGATATGGTGGGCGGCAGGGAACAGTGGCGCGAGCAACCCGGCGATTTCGCGATACATGGCAGGCGAGGTCGCCTCTGGCGGGCGTTGGTGTAAATCGTCGAAACGGCCGGGTTGGAGCTCCCCGGCCAGTTCGGCCACGTCGCGCCAGAACAGCTTCACGGACAGGGTGCCCGACGCGTCGGTGCGCCAGCGATGTACCGCCCGGCCATAGTCCGGCAGGCCTGCGCATCCCCATCGCGCGGCGAGCGCCGGACGGAACCCGGCATGGAAATATTCCAGCGGACAGCCCAGGCCGCCGGCAAAATATAGTGCCTCGCCAAGCAGGGTGCTGCCCGATCGGGGATGGGTGCAGATCAATATCGTGCGGAGCGGTACGCCGTCCCATGCGGGATAGTCATGCTCCGCCGTTGCGAGATCATAGGGCTTGCTGGCCGGGTCTGCGCTCGGCGAGTTTGCCATGCCCGCAGAATCACCCGCTCCCGGCGCGCCTGACGCCCCGGGTCCGTCAGTCATCGTTCAAAACGACGCGTTCGGTCAGGTGAGGTTGCTGATACCGTCGTTCGGCCGGTAGGAGATGCCTTCGGCGGCCTGAACCGGCGCAAAAGACGTAATCTCCGGCTTCACCCATTCCGGCTTGCCGGTGGTTTCGACCACAGGGGCCGGTGCATCGTTGTTCGTATCGCTCATGAGCCGATCCAGCATTGCCTAGCCAATCATCTCCGATGGCGCGGAATTGCGTTAAAGTCAATTCCGAAGGGAGTTAACGGCGCCAGAGGCGGACCCGGTTTCCCTCGTGACAAGCGCCGATCACGAAGGATTCGCCCGGCGCCGAGATGACTGGCTTGGCGAACGGCCAGAAAATCGCACCCCAGCATGAAGCAGCGCCTGGCCCGGGATGGTTTTCGTAGCTCTCCCGATCGTCCAGATCGAGCGCGATCCATTGCACCACGCCGCTCACGCGCCCGCCCAGCGACTCGACAGTGATTTCACGGCGCTCGCCCCGCCAGGGGCCATTCGCGAAATCAAGGGCGAACAGGTCCGCGGCGGGGCTTCGCAATGTGATTGAATCGCTACCGACCGGAATGTCGCGATAAGGCCGTCGCAATCTGTTGAACGCGCTCAGATCGAAGGAGTCGATGAAGCTCAGATTTGGTTGCGCCGTGCCGCCATCGTCCATCAATGCGATCCGCATCCGGCCGCGTATCGGGATGACCGCGCCGCCTGGCTTCAGCAGGCGCGGCACCGCATCCTCATGGGCCGGGAGCGCGCCTTCGCTCAGCATGTCATTGCTGATGATCTCGGACACCAGAATGTCGGCTGGCCCGCCGACATCGGCGAGGTCGAGCGAGGTCGAATGCTTGTTCACCACCGTCACCCGATCGGCGAAGCCGTTGATCGCCACATTCTCGCGGGCGGCCGCGGCGATGGCCGGATCGGCCTCGCAGGTAATCACCCGTGCCGCGCCAGCCCGCGCCGCCATCATGGCGAGCAACCCCGTACCGGTGCCGATTTCCAGTACGGTGCAGCCTGGAAATATCGCGTTGCGTAGCGCCGCGTCATAAGCCTCATTGCGCGCCTGATCGCGCACGATCGAGAAGTGCCATGTATGCACGCCGTCGCTCAGCAATTCGGTAGCCAGAGCGCGCACCTCGCCGTCGCCGGGCTCAAGCGCGAGCGCCCGCGTGATGATGTCGAGCGCTCGCGCGCGGTGCCCGACGGCTGGCAGCTGTCGCGCCAGTGCCAGCATCGCCATTGGTCGCCCCTCGACCAGAGGCTGCATGGCGAGCAATTCCCGCGTGCGATCTCTCATCCGCGTTTCCCGTTTTTCCGTCCGAATCTGGGCAATGGGAAATAGCGCACCATGTGCGCCGCTACCCGCCAGGGCACATAAAGCCAGCGAAGCCCTTTGGGTAGCGGCAGATCGCGATAGGCTTGCCATGACGGTTCCAGGCTTCGTCCGACGGCACGAACGCGGCGCCCCACCCCCTCTCGCTGGCGCCATTCGATCGCCGTCGTCGCGAACCAGTCGCGCCAGCGGTACAGCCGATCAGCATCGCGGCTGTGCCGCTCCAGCTCAGGTGCCGCGTTGTCCGGGTGGAGAAACCTGATGCAATCCCGCGTCATGCGCGCGGCGAGGCCCGGGCCGGCGGGCCAGTTGCCGGCGACGGCGGCGACGAGCAGCGCCGGCATTTCCAGGCAGGCGATGACCAGCTTTTCCAGCCCGGCGCGCTTCGCCTGCGCGCGCGTCGCCGCGACATCGAAATCGGGCGCTGCGGCGATTCGGCCGAGATCGCCGATCCAGTGCAGCCGCGACCATCGGTGGCGGCTGTGATGATAGCAGATGTAGACGAACAGATCGGCGGTCGAGAAGACGGGCAATGTCTCGCCGGCGATCGTCACCGTCTCCGCCCGGTCGAGCAGCTGTTCGGTGGGGAAATCGGCCCCGGTGAGATCCACGCTCTGATGAAGATCGACCATCTGGCCTGATGGCGCGCGCATCGAGATTTCCCGGCTCAGGCCGCACATCGCCTCGATGTGGGCCGCGTGGCGCGCTGGATCGGCGGGCAGCTCGAACGGCTTTGTGAGGCGAAAGCCTTGGGCGATCAGATGCGTCACCGTTTCCGCGAACCCTTTCCCGCTCACCAGCAGATCGAGGTCGCGGCAGGAGCGGCCGCTGACCGAGCCATAATAACGCTGGGCCAGCGCCACCCCTTTGAAGAGCGCGAAACGGATTTGCCTTGGCCGGAACCAGGACCGGTTCAACTCCGCGGCGATCGCGCCGAGCTGGAGGTTGTGGGCGGTCGCCACAATCACGGCGCGGTCGAGCTCGGCCAGTGTCTCGGCGGGCACGCAGTCCTGGATTTCGGATAGTCGCTCCCGCAGCACCGGAAGCGACAAATGGTGGGTCGCCTGTCGTACTATGGCGGGCCAGTCGGAAACCGCGCCGGCGAGGCGCCGCAGTTCACCAGCCGTAGTCAGAGCGGGATGAAGCGCGCAGGCGAGCAGAAGCCGTGCTTCCGCCGGCAGCGCGATCGGTTCGAGCTCGCCAGCGGTGATCACGCTGGCGTCTTGCTGTGATATTTCCTCCGCAAGTTTCCAAACACTCCAAAAGGCGCTCTGGCCAACAACGCTCTGGTAAGCTGCTGTCGCTTGCCGTCCAGCTGTGCCCTGCTTTGGCCGCTGGGTATATCCCATCCACGCCGAGTGCGACTCAGCGCGCGCGAGAAGTCCCCGATCCCGCTGCAGTCCCGTTCGCACCCGAACCCGATACTGCCAATTATCGGCCGTCAACCTGAGAGGATGCCATCATGGCTCAGCCATTGTCCTTCATGTTCAACGTGCACGCGAAGCAGGTTAAGCATGTTAAGCAGGTCACGAGCAACCTTGTCGCTGCGTTCAAGGGCCAGGGAACGGGCATCCGCTGCCCAACATCGTCCAATATCTATGGCTCGTTCAGCTGCCCGATCAGGTGGCGATTCCCCTCTCTTGCCGCCTCGCGCGTCATAGCCTGGGGTCGGCGGCGATATCGGGCTCCGTCTGTATCAGCCGGTCAGCCGCAAGACACGAATCGATGCCCCCGGAATGGCGGCGAATGTGCCAGAGCTCAGAAAGGGGCGCCGAATTGGCTGCAAAGGCAAATCAGTCGCCGGGCCGCGACAGCAGGCCCGGCGAGCCTTGATCAGTCCCGGAACAGCAACGGCGCGAATTCGTGCAGGCTGCGCCGCCAGGTCAGGAATTCGTGCGCGGTATTGGGCGACACGTAGAAGACGCTGTTGAAGCCGGCAGCCTTCACCGCTGCCGCGTTTGCACGCGGATCGGGGCGCGGGGTGCCTGGAGGCGCCGGAGGGCCGGCCGCGCGTCCCTCGAGTTCCCGGCTGCCGAAGCTGACGAACGTCAGTTTGACCTTCTCCTTGAACCCCGGCGTCCCGTTCACGTCCTCAAGCGAGAAAGTCCCGCCGCTCAACAGCCCGATATATGCGAATGTATCAAGGTTCGCGGGCGCGATCAGCTTGGTTTCGAAGCCGCCCATCGAAAGGCCGGCCATCGCGCGGTGGCGCTGATCGGCAAGCGTGCGGAAGCTGCTGTCGACATACGGAATCAGCTCGTTGACGAGGACGGTCTTGAACGGTTTGACATCGAACTTGGCGAGACCGCCCGGCCGCGTGTCGTTGGTCATGCCATAGGTCATCACGATGATGAACGGCCGCGCCTTGCCGGCAGCGATCAGGTTATCCATGATCAGGTTTGCATGGCCCTGGTTCGACCAGGCGGTCTCGTCCTCGCCCCAGCCATGCTGCAGATACAGCACCGGATAGCGCTCACGCGCATTCTTGTCATATCCCGGCGGCGTATAGACAAAGGCGCGGCGCTGCGTGCCGGTGCTCGGCGACGGAAACAATATCTGCTCGACCCGGCCGTGCGGCACGTCCTTCAGCGCATAGAAATCCGCGTCGTGCGCCGGAATTTCGACGCCGCTTTCCCAGCGCGTCGAGCCGTAGAAGTTCAGCGTGCCGGGGTCGTTGAAGGTGCCGCCATCGACGTTCAGATGGTAATAATGGAAACCCTCGTCGAGCGGGCCCGCGGTGGTGCCGGTCCAGCTGCCGTCAGCCGCTTTGCTGAGCATGGTGCCGCCGCGTCCGCCCAGGCCAAGGGTCACTTTGACGTTCTGCGCATCCGGCGCGACGATCCGAAAGCGGACATAGCCCTGCGAATTGACCTGCGGATATTCCTGGCCCGGCTGGTTCACGGAAGAGGGCTTGAAGTCCTCCACGATCGCCGGCGCGGGCGCTTGAGCGGCGGTTTGGGCCGGCGCGGCGGTCTGCGCGGACGCCGGTCCGACGGAGACAATGGCGGCCAACATTACGGTGACGGTTCGTTTCAAGACATACCTCCCAACTGAATTCTCCCCCGCGGTTCGCGGCGGAACAATCACTCAAACATGTTGCGAGGCTCGGTATCGCCTCTCCCCGCACGCGCCAGCCCCGCACTTCGGGGTCAGGCAATCAAATATACTATATGATTCGGAGTGAACCTAACCGCATCTTTGGCTGAGGGAAATAGTAATCTCGAATGACAATCGCCCGCTCAACCGAAGCTTAAGGAAGCGAGCCTATCCTCGCGCCAACGAAAGCGGCGTGGAGGGCAGCATGAGAATTCCGGCATCCCTGGTGGCCGCCTTGCTGTGCCTGATGCTGAGCACGCAATCCGCCGAGGCGCGCCGCTTCTTCTTCATCCCCATACCGCGCTTCGGCGCGAGCGAGACGATCGACCAGGTCTATGATCTCCCCGACCGCGCGCCCTTTATCCGCGACGGTGAAAATTGGGACGTCGGCTATCTGAACGGCCGATTCGGCAACGCCTATGTCCTGTATCACGGCGACAGCTACACAAAGCTGGACGACGAGCGCATCGCGATTCTGATCGATGAATTGGGCTTCGATCCGACGGCGAAGCACCGGGCGCAATATGCGATCGACCATGCGGACGAGATCGCCCGGTCGAAGGCACGCGAGGCCGCCGAACGCGCCCATCATGATGAGAGGATCGCCTCGGGCCGCTTGATGGAGCCGCTGCCCGGCGAGTCGCACGAGGCCTTTGTCGCGCGCGCAAAGGCGACATTTGCGAAACGTTCGCGAGAAGCCGGGCGGTCGCCGACTTCACCCGCCGATGTGCGACGGACCCCGTCGAGTTCGACCGGCTTCTGGCTGCTCGGCCTTTTCCTGCTCGTCATGATCTTTGCCGGGGCGAAGATCTACAGGGGCGTGTTCAGCCTGGCGCGGAGCGTTTCGGGCAATGCGCCGGATGACGACGGACCTCATGGCGGACCGGACCATCAGTCCTTCGATCAGAAGGTGGCAAGGCGCTTGGCGGAATTGGGAAGCGGCGGGCCAGCCGGAACGACCGGGGATGGCAGGGGCGGCTATCCTGCCGCGCCCGCAATGGCTGCCCCGGCGGCGGTGCGTGGATTTGGTCGCAAGGTTTAAATCCCTGCGGCTGCCTAACCGTCCACGCGGGCGAGATCGCGATCCATCGCGGCGCCATCGAACGGAACGACGATCACCTTGCTGCCGTGCCCGTTATTGCCGGTCTGTGTTTCCTTGGGCGTATCGATCACCGCGAAAGTGATCGCCGTCACATGGCCCTTCTCGATGACGACGGCCGGGCGCTCCAGCTTGTTCCAATGGTTCACCGTCCCATCCGTATAGCGGATGAAGTCGGCTCCAGGCTCATAAGCCAGGCCCTGGAACCTCCAGCCCGTGATGCCGTCCCGTGAGATCAGATGGTAGGCGCGGCGATCTTCCCAATGATTGACCAGAATATGATACCAGCCCCCGCTGAACCAGATAGCCGGGTCCTCCAAACGGCTTGGATTTTTCTGCGGGAGCCCGGGCACGCCAAGGAAGATGCTGCGGCCCATCACCACATAGGGGCCAAGAATGCCCTTCCTGCTGAGGAGGATCTGGCCTGAGCGTTGCACGATCTCATAGGCACCATCCGGCCGTGCGATGAGGCTAACATTAGACGCGTGCCATGGTTTTGGCTCCGCGCCCTGCGCCGGCACCTCGTCGGCGAGAAACACCGAGCGATATTTGCTCTGATCGACGGCGATGCTGCCCAGCAGGCGCCACGGCCCGTCGATCGAGGAGGAGACGAAGACGTCGCCATTGCGCGTTTCGCTGACCACCACGGCATAGCGCCCGTCATGCATCCGCAGGGGCGTGACGTTGTGGCCGAGGCCGTCCCGGTCCGAAGGCCAGCTCAGCCCTCCGTCCCGATAGGGCCCGAGCAATGACGTGCTGATGGCGGTGATGGCTCTGGATTGTCCCCACGCGCCATGACCCAGTGCCTGATCCCAGCGGCTGGCGAACATCCGGTATCGCCCGTCGGATCCCCTGAGGATCGGTCCATCCCAGTAATTCCACTGCTTCAAACCGGCATCTTCGAGCCCGTTGCCGGTATCGCGAGGCCCGACCTC
Source organism: Sphingomonas bacterium (assembly GCA_040006055.1). GTDB lineage: Bacteria > Pseudomonadota > Alphaproteobacteria > Sphingomonadales > Sphingomonadaceae > Sphingomonas. The sequence continues at coordinate 8,857 of JBDTXU010000348.1, forward strand.
GGCCGCGCCCCACGCCTTTTCGCTCAAGGGCCTCACCATCGGCGTTGGCTTGAAATAGGCGATGAAAGGCTTGGGCCCGAGGACCGGCAATTCTTGCCGATCGGGTGCCGCCGCGGCGCCGGGCTCAGGGGAGGCTGAAAGCGGCACCGCCATTGTGCCCGTCGTCAGGACGAGGGCCATGGCAGCTTTGACCGTCAGGCCTCGCACCGTGTTTCTGCGCTTCGACAGCATCCTGGCCCTCGCGATTGCTGCGTCAGCCTTTAACGCTCATTTGCTGAGCATAATATCCGCGACATAGATGTTCGGCGCGGGCTCGCCCTTGCTGTTCTGCACGGCGAATCCCTCGAGCATCGTGGCCTTGGTGACGCCGAGGAGTTCGAAAGGAATCACCACCTTGGTCCAGCCCCCGGGTAGCACCTTGATGGGCTTCTTCTTTGCCTCGGGCTTGCCATCGGCGCCGACCTTGGTGCCGTCCGGGATCGGATTGCCGTTGGCGAACGCGAGCACGACGAGATCCGCTTCGCCGCCGACCGACTGAATCAGCATCGAAATGCCGCGATAGGGCGCTGCGCTGAACGGCGCGTGATGAAGAAAGAGCGCCTGATAGCCCTGGGCTTCGACCTTGATCGGCATGCGCGGATTGCCGATGTCGGCGCTGAGCTCGGTCTTGGCCCAGCTCCAATTCTGCCAGCCATCGCCGAGCGCCTTGTCATAAATGGTGGCGGCCGGATCGGCCGCTGCGGCCGGCGCCGGCGCTGGCGCGGCCTGGGCCATGGCGAGGGCGGGAACGAACATCAGCGCGGCGGCGGCAATCAGCGACTTCATCTCATTCTCTCCCCGATTTTCGTCAGTGCATCCCGTTTTCAGGACTGCCATACTCATGCCCCCGAAGCGGGCTCCAGGGCAAGAGGAGAGTGTCGTGGCGAAGCCTGCGACTGCATCATCGTGCCGCACGCCAGCCAAAATCCGCCATGAGACGTCCGTCTAGCTCGCGAATGGCTCGCCAGGCAGGAGCGAAAGGCGCGGTTCGTAAGTCCATGTCTCGGTCGCGAGCGCCTCGACCGGCGCCAGTGCGGCCTCGACCCCCGCGCTGCGCGCGCCATAAGCGCGCGACAGGATCTCGGGTAGCGTGCCGCCATTGGCGGCAATATCGGCCCAACGCTCGCGCGCGACGAGAAGCATGTACGAGGCGGCACCACCGCCGCGCAGCCGGCGATACCAGCTGAGCTGCGCACCGCCCGCACGCCGCTTCTGTGCAAGACGCGCGACGGCTCGTTCGAAGGCGAGTGCATGGCCAGGCGAAACCGTGAGCAGGAACACGTCGACTGTCTTTCCCGGCTTTCGGTCCTCGAGCGGCGTCGCCGTCGTCGGCGCAGCCCAGAGCGCCCATGTCTCGACATCGATCGGCTGTGCCGAGTCGCCTACCGTCGCCACGAAATCGGCGCCGTCGCCAGGCAGGTCTGGACGAGCATCGAGCCCGGCAAGGCTGGCGCCCGCCGTCCCGTCGATGAACTGGCCGCGGCGCGGGCCCGCCTGAACAGTCCAGGCATACCAGGCGAGCGGGTCGCGGTGGCGCGCGTGCCAGCCAAGATGGGCGCGATATCCTTCCCGGAAGCGCGGCGGATCGACCAAATGATAGCTGTAGAGCTGTAGGATGGCGGTCGCTGGCTCCTGAGCGCCCGCAAGTGCTGGGGTGGCGATGGAGCAGGCGGCGAGCAACAAGGGCGTGAGCTTCATGAAATTCTCCCAGGCCTCCGCTTACCCGCCGCCTGGCGCTTCATCTATTTGGAAGCTTTCGGTGTATGTTTCTGTATAGGTGAATGATGGATAGCAGCACCCTGCGCCGTGCCGCGGTATTTCATGCCGTCGGGCTTGCCGGCGGAATCACCGCCGCTGGCGAGCGGCTGGGCAAGTCGCCCCCCGCCGTCCACGCCGACCTTCGTCGTTTCGAGCGAGACCTCGGACTGGCGCTGACCGAGCGTGTCGGACGTGGCCTTCGGCTGACCGCGCAGGGGCGTGAGATTTTTGAGGCGGTGGGGCGCACGCTCGCCGACCTTGACCGGGCCTGCGCCTTGGCGCGAGACGCTGCACCGGACAGGCTGCCCATGAGGCTTGGGGCGGTCACCGGATTTGGCCGTTACCGGCTGATGCCGCGGTTGCTGCCGCGCCTGCCGGCCGATGTTCAACTGATCCTCCGAACGGATACGCATGACGCGCTGATCGCAGCTCTTGCCGCCAACAGCATCGATCTGGCCCTGACCTATCGCCCGGTCATCGCAGCGCCGTACCGAACGATACAGGTGGCGTCGGAGGAGATCGGGCTGGTCGGCGCGCTGGATAGCGAGCTGGATTACGCCGCGCAGGGGCGGCTGCGATTCATCACCTATGACGAATATGATTATGTCTTCGGCCGCTGGTTCGCCGACGCGGCTGGTGGTCAGCCGCCTTTGCTCAATCGCCACGATCACTTCACCGAATTGGAGGAAGCGCTGGCGAGTGTCGCGCTGGGGCGCGGTGCCACGATTGCGCCGCTGGACGCCTGCGCCGCGTTCGGTCTCGAGCCGGCAGGGCCGGTGTGCCGCAACGATATTTATCTCTGCGGCACCGGCACGGCGCTCGACTCTCCGCACGCGCACCTGATCATTGCCTGTCTGTCCGAAGGTCAGGCGGCAGTTTCGGGGACACTATACTAATTAGTATCTTTCTCGAAAGACGCAGGACGCGCTTCGTGACACAGGGGCGATAATCTCCATGATGCGAGCCTGACGATGTCCGATCATCTCAAGATCCTGCTTCAACATCTCTTGCCGAAGCGGCACCTGACAACCTTCGCCGGCCGCGTCGCCGGAGCGCAGGGAAGCGTGTTGACGCCTCGCCTGATCCGCTGGTTCGTGCGCAAGTACGGCGTCGATATGAGCGAGGCCGAGAACCCGGACATCACCAGCTACAACAGCTTCAACGACTTCTTCACCCGCCCGCTCAAGATCGGCGCCAGGCCCCTGGCCACAGCCGATTTCATCTGTCCGGTGGACGGCGCGATCAGCCAGTTCGGCGCCATCGACGACGAACACATCGTGCAGGCCAAGGGCCACCGCTTCACCACCACGGAGCTGGTCGGCGGCGACACTGCGCTCGCGGCCGCGTTCCGCCACGGCAGCTTCGCCAACCTGTATCTGTCGCCCAGGGATTATCACCGCCTGCACATGCCCTGCGATGGCACGCTCACGCGCATGATCTATGTGCCGGGCGCGCTGTTCTCGGTGAACCCGGTCACCGCGCGCGGCGTGCCGAAGCTGTTCGCCCGCAACGAGCGCGTGGTGTGCGTATTCGAATCGCCGGACTATGGCGCGTTCGCGATGGTGCTGGTCGGCGCGACGATCGTCGGCAGCATCGCCACAATATGGCACGGCGTGGTCAATCCGACGCGCACGGGCAAAATGTCCGAATGGACCTATGCCGATCAGACCATCACACTGAAAAAGGGCGAGGAGATGGGACGCTTCCTGCTCGGCTCGACGATCGTGATGCTGTTCGGGCAAGGCGCGATCGCCTTCAACCCCGAATGGGCGCCCGAGCGGCCGGTGCGCCTGGGCGAGCTGATGGGCAGTCATTTGAGGTGAGGCTGTGCTGGCACACCGTCGACACCGTTGCCATGCGCGGAAAAGGGGGGCGAATGAAAACACTCACATGCGTGGCTGCGGGCCTGCTCGCCGCCTTCGCTGGCGCGGCGCCCTCCACCGCGGCCGCGGCACCACCCGCCGCCCGAACCCATATCGTTGACGATGGCCCGCAGCGGCGCATGATCGTCCTGAGCGACATGGAGGCGGATCAGGACGATGCGCAATCGCTCGTCCGGCTCATGCTCTACGCGAATGAAGTCGAGATCGAGGGGCTGATCGCGACCACCTCCACGCACATGCGGCACGAGCTCCACCCGGAAACCATCCGCCGCATCCTCGACGCCTATGCCAGGGTTCAACCCAACCTCCTCGAGCATGATCGACGTTACCCGGCAGCAGCGAAAATGCTTGGCCTGGTCGCAACCGGGCAGCCGGATTACGGAATGGCCGCGGTCGGGACGGGCAAAGACACAGCCGGTTCGAACGCCATCATCCGCGCGCTCGAATCCCCCGATCCGCGGCCCTTGTGGGTGACGGTGTGGGGTGGCCCGAACACGCTGGCGCAGGCGCTTCTCACGCTCAAGGCGACCCATAAAGCGGCCGAGACGAGCCGCCTGCTGGCAAAGCTCCGCGTCGCCACCATTTCCGATCAGGACGATAGCGGCGCCTGGATCCGCCGCACTTTCCCGGATCTGTTCTACGTCGTCAGCCCCGGCGGGTACGGCCACTCCACCTGGGCCGCCATCATGGATGTCATCGACGGCATCGACAACCGCACGATCAGCAATGCCTGGCTGCGGGACAATATCCAGCAGGGGCATGGGCCCCTGGGCGCGGCCTATCCCGACGTCGCCTACGGCATGGAAGGCGACACGCCCTCCTACCTGCCCTTGATCCCGAACGGATTGAATGACGCCGAACATCCCGAATGGGGCGGCTGGGGCGGCAGGTTCGAACTCTACACGCCTGTCATGCAGGATCTCGATCTCACCGGCTTCACCGGGGGCGTGCCGATCGAGCCCGAGACACGGCCGATCTGGACGAACGCGTCCGACACCTTCGCGCCCTTCCGAGTCGGCGAATATGGCCGCGCTGTGGAGGCGGGCCGTCGGACCTATACGGGTGCGCGCGTGTCGCTCTGGCGTTGGCGCGACGATTTCCAGAATGATTTCGCGGCGCGTATCGGCTGGACCACCCTGGCTTACGAAAAGGCCAACCACCCGCCGCTCGTCCGCCTTGCCGGCCCCGATCGCCTGACGGTCCACTCGGACGAGGTCTTCACGCTGAGCGCGGAGGGCACGACCGATCCCGACGGCGACAGCCTGAGCTATCTCTGGTTCAACTATACCGAGGCCGGCACGCTGAAGGCCGCCATCCCCACGATCGGGGCCGAGAACATCTTCCACATGTCGTTCAAGGCGCCCGTGGTCAGCAAGCCCGAAACCGCCCACTTCATCCTCCGCGTAACGGACAAGGGCGCGCCGCCGCTGACTCGCTACAAGCGCGTTATGGTCACCATATTGCCGAAGTAAGGGCGAAGATGCTGGTCGAACGGCTCATTCAAAACGCCGTCAGCCGGGCCCGGTCATGGGGCCTTCGGCTGACGCATCCAGTCGATAAAGGCGCGCAGGCAAGGGCGGACGTTGCGGCGCCCGGTGTAGAAGAGATAGAAGCCTGAAAAAGGCGGGCTCCAATCCTCGAGCAGGGGGACGAGTCGGCCCGAGGCCAGATCCTCACGGATGGTAGCCTCGAACAGGTATGTAATGCCGGCACCGTCGCGGCAGGCGGTCAGGGCGAGATAGTCATCGTTGACGATCAGCGGACCCTGCACCGCCACGTTGACCGCGGCGCCGTCCTTCTCAAACTGCCAGGAATAGAGGCTGCCGCTTTGCAGGCGGAGCGCGATGCAGGGCAAGCCGAGCAGATCGCGTGGATGGCCCGGCGGTGGGTGAGCGGCCAGGAGGGCGGGGGAGGCGACCGCGATCATGCGTTGCGGGCCGCCGATCGGCACGGCGATGGTGTCGCGTTCCAGCTGTTCGTGCAGCCGGATGCCGGCGTCGAACCCTGCGCCGATGATGTCCAACACGCTGTCGTTGACGTCCACCTCAAGCGTAACCGCAGGATAGGCGCGGGTGAAGCTGGCGAGGCGCCCGGCGAGCAGGTCGGTCGCGCAGACGCGCGGCGCGGTGATGCGCAGGCGTCCGCGGACCACGCCCGGCCTGGTGCGGCCTGCTTCCATGGCACGGTCGATGCTGGCCAGCGCGGGCAGAATCTCGGCGAAGAGCTGTTCCCCTTCCGGGGTGAGTTGCACGCGGCGGGTCGAGCGTTCGAACAGGCGGGTCGCGAGACCGCGTTCGAGCCTCGCGACCGACTGGCTGATCGCGGAGGAGGAGAGGTTGAGACGCCGCCCGGCCTCGCGGAAGCTGCTGGCTTGGGCGACAGCGACGAAGATGCTCAGTTGGGAGAGGTTCTCGCGTTCCATTGCTCACTTCTAGTGAACAGCCTGTGTCGTGGCCACGGGCTACTGAGGATCGCGCAATTGGTGGATATGGCCGCCATGCTGAAATCGATCCTGCTCGTTTCGTGCCTGTTCTGCGCTTCTGCCGCGGTCGCCCGGGACCGGATCGTCGCCATCGGGCTCGAGGCCGACGCGCGGCTGATCGGGAGCGATGCCGTGCCGCCCGAGCAGGTGAAGCCCGATCAGGTGGTGTTTTTCGATTTCTCGGCGGGGAAGCCGAGGAGGATCGGCACGGTGGATGTGCCAGTCAGTTTCCAGGGGCCGCCGGCCGGAATCGCGATTTCGGCGGACCGGAAACGCGCCTTCGTGCCGGCGGCGAACGGACGCGGCAGCGGAGGGTCCGCGAACACCCTGGTGCCGATCGACATATTGTCGGTGGTTGATCTGAGCGGCGGTATGCCGCGGGTGGCGCAGACGATGCATGTCGGCATGGGCGCGACCTCGGCGGCGCTTAGCCCGGACGGCGGTTTGCTGGTTGTGACGCACGCGGACGACAATGCCGCGACGTTGCTGCGCGTCTCCGGCAAACGCGTCGAGATCGTTCGGCGGATCAGCTTCGGAGCGGGGGCTCGGCCGCTGGCTGCGGTGTTCCTGCCGGACGGGAAATCGCTTGCGATAACTCTGGCTGGCAAGAATCGCACCGCGCTGTATCGGTGGCGCGGGACCGAGATCGAGCCGGCGCCGTTCCGGGAGATCAGCACGGGACTGTACCCAGCGTCCTTCGCGGTGTGCGGCAAGACCGGGCTGGCGGTGGTGGGCAATTTCGGGACCGTTTCTGGCGACCTGGATACGCTGAGTCTGATCGACCTGAACGCCAACCCAATCAGGGCGATCGATACGGTCACGGTGGGGCCGTCGCCCGAGGGGCTGGATTGCTCAGGCGACGGGCGGTTTGTCGTCACCGCCAACCAGAATATGAGCACGATCGACCATGCCGACCCCCTCTATTCACCCAATAGCGAGGTGGTGCTGCTCGCGATCCGCGATCGCAAGCTGGTGGTAACCGACCGGGCGAAGATCGGCATCTGGGCGCAAGGAGCGGTGTTCGCGTCTGATGACCTGATCGCCGCGGAGAGCATCGCCGATCGGCGGCTGCATCTGTTCAGGCGGGTGGAGGATCGGCTTGTGCGGATGGAATCGATCGCGTTTGAGAACGGCGGGCCGGCGACGCTTGGGCGGTCGGCAGATTAGGGGCCGCTGGCGCTGATTCTGCGCTAACCAGCCATTTTTAGCTCTCAGCTTTTCCGCTTCCGCCACTTCCGGACCTTGGACCCATGAATCGAGGTTTCTCCATCACTGAGCACACACATTGGCGTCGAGCGATGACAATCGCGTGCCGCGGTAATCGCCCCATGTCTGAACCACGAAACCTGACGTCGAGCAGCGCCTTAGCTGGAATCGGACTTTGCGGGCCCGGAAGTCGAGCGAGACCTTGCGGAATGTTTGCAGAACGTCGGTTCCGAGAAACAACGCCGGCTCGTCGGCGATCCCGAATACATGGAACGGGGGCAGGTCGGCAAAGGCGACCGGCAGGTTCCGGATGAGAATCCCGCCGATCTGAAGCTCCGGTATCACCGCGACCTGCAGGTCGATCTCCTTGCCGGTTACGCCGATCGCCTTCACCTGCTGGAACTTCTGATGACGTCGGATAAGCTTGTCGCGGAGGATCGGGTTCCCGATCGTCATCTCCGCGCCGGTATCGATCACCGCGTCGAGCGATAATCCGCCTGTCCTGACATGGGTCAGAATGAGCTGGCCCCGGCTCCGACGCGCGGTGATCACGATTTCATCGGGCAGGGCTTTCGCCGGCCTGCTTGCGTCCTCGACCTTGATCTGCCGCTTGTCGAAATCCATCATGATGCGCTGCCGGACAAGCGCATCGATGCCGATCATGCCCTGGCCACCGACATCGCCTTCGCTCAGCGCGGGCAGCTGCAGGTTTTCGATGGTCGTCGGGCCCAGAGTCAGGCTGTCGACCTTCACACGATCGACAATGCTGCGGTCGGTCATGCCGTTCAGAGTGGCGGGCGTGCCGAGCGGCAGTTGAAGGTCGCGCACGATGCGCAACCCGACGACCGAGGTGTCGGCGCCGCTGTCGACGATGAACTGGTATGGGCCGTGGCCGTTGATGCGCACTTCGACGGAGAGGCGCGTTTCCACCCGCCGCGCCTTCACGTCATGCCCGCCGATCGCGAGCGTGTCATCGATGAGGGCGGGGGGCAGCGCAGGCATGGTCGATGTCGACGGAGGTGCGGGCCTCGGTTTGCTTATGCGCGGCGTTTGCGCGGCCGTGCCGCTGTTGCTCGCGATGAGCGCGGCGAGCAACAGAACCAGGCCGTGACGAGGAACGAACATGCTGCGTCCTGCCTCCAAGGCGGGTTGACCCTGTTACGCCCGAGTGCCGCGCCGCGCACGCCCTATCTTGGGGAGGATGTTGCGAGAGGGCGAAGCGGATTGTCATTGCCGGCTACACCCGCGATTGCCAGTTTGGTGCGCCCGCTGATCAAAACGCGTTAGGGTGACGTCACCGCAATACCGCCCGCTCAAGATCTGCGCCCGGCCCCGGACCGCGGTCGATTTCATCTGCCCGGTGGACGGCGCGGTCAGCCAGTTCGGTGCCATCGACAACGGCCACATCGCGCAAGCCACGGGCCACCGCTTCACGACCACGGAACTGGTCGGCGGCGACACTGCGTTCGGGTCGAGCGTCCGTCGGCTCAATAGAAACGTTTGCCACGCTTGACATCATCGATAGAGGAGGACAGAGGGCGCCGCATATGGTATGTTCCCTTTATGTTCTAATGGAGGCATCAGATGGCCCAGTTGTCGCCGATCGAGTGGACGGACGTCACCTGGAACCCCGTCGCAGGCTGTACAGTCGCTACCGCCGGCTGCACCAACTGCTATGCCATGCGTATGGCCGCTCGGCTCGAAGCGATGGGCATGGAGAAGTACGCTGGCCTCACGCGCAAGAGCGGCGGCCGCTACGTCTGGACGGGCAAAGTCGTCCAAGACGAGAAGGCGCTGAAGGCGCCCCGGTCCTGGCGAAAGCCACGGACGGTCTTTGTCAATTCAATGTCCGACCTGTTCCACGATGCGGTCGAGACCGCGTTCATCCGTAAGGTGTGGGACGTGATGCACGACACGCCACAGCACACCTACCAAGTGCTGACGAAGCGGCCCGAGCGGATGCAGACGGTGCTGTCATCGGCCGGTTTTGCGGTGCTACCGAACGTCTGGATTGGGACAAGCGTCGAGGATGCTGCGGTCATCGACCGCATCGATCACTTGCGCGCGACGCCGGCGGCCGTCCGTTTCATCTCTTTTGAGCCGCTGATCGGCTCAGTCGGCGAAGCCGACATTACTAATATTGATTGGGCGATTGTGGGGGGCGAGAGTGGTCCTCGCGCTCGTGCCATGCCCCAGGAATGGGTACACGAGATCGAGGAGATGTGCCGCGAGACCGGTACCGCCTTCTTTTTCAAGCAATGGGGAGGGCGCAACAAGAAGGCCGCCGGCCGTCTGCTCAATGGCCGGACATACGACGAGATGCCGGGCCGCCATACTTCTTCAGGGTCGCCCGTACACCCTTCTTTATGAGGTCGATGGCGGCGTCGCTCGAGCTGTTCGACAGGCAGAACAGCGAGAACAGTTGGCCTCGCCCCTCAGCGATTAACGGCAACGGTTCGGAGACGTAGCGGAACAGCGTGCCAAGCCGCTTCCGCGCATATTCCTCGATCTGCGGCAGTGTGACCTTCCTGACCGACGTCGTGACCGGCTGGTCGAAGAGGTCGTCAATGACCTGCGTGTCATAAAGCTCCTTGCGCCAGTTCGATGTCCCGAAGATTTCGTCCAGCTTCGCCGACTTGTGCTCGTCCACACGTGACATGTCCCGGGCGAGCTGCCTCGTGACGGCCAGCATCGGGAACAGATACCAGACATCGACCGCCCGGGTGGATGCCAGCAGCTCGAGCGTCTCCCACTCGACGTTCATCCCGTACGGGTCAAGGAAGACGACGGCGCGCAACTTTCCGCGGCCTGCAATCTGATCGCCCCAGGGGTGTCAATCGGCGCGCAAAAGGGACCCCCGATCGGCGTCGAACAGGGACCCCCTT
>JBDTXU010000349.1:0-11041 GCA_040006055.1 Sphingomonas bacterium
CCAGACATATTCGCCGGTGTCGGCGTTCACCGCGACGATCGACGAGGTGTAGAGAGTGTCGCCGGTGCGGCCCGTCGGGGCCGGGTTCCATGGCTCGGCATTGCCGGTGCCGAAGAACACGAGGTTGAGCTTGGGATCATAGGTGATCGAATCCCAGACGGTGCCGCCGCCGCCCAGTTTCCACCATTCGCCGCTCCAGGTCCTGGCGGCTGCCTCCATCGCCTTGTTCTCGAAGCCGCCGGCCGGGTTGCCCGGGACGGTGTTGAAGCGCCACGCCTCGGCGCCGGTCTCGGTGTCATAGGCGGCGAGATAGCCGCGTGCTTTGTACTCGGCGCCGCCTGAGCCGATCAGCACGCGGCCTTTGACGATGCGCGGCGCGCCGGTGATCGAATAGTCGCTCTGGTTGGGGACGACGACTTTCTCCCAGACGACCTTGCCGGTCGCCTGATCGAGCGCGACCAGCCGCCCGTCGAGCGTGCCGACATAGAGTTTGTCGCCATAGAGCGCGACGCCGCGGTTGACCGCATCGCAACAGGCATGCGCCAGCGTGTCGCGGGGGACCTTCGGGTCATAGGACCATTTCGGCTTGCCTGTGGCAGCGTCATAGGCCTTGACCATGCTCCACGCGGTCGAGACGTAGAGCGTGCCGTTATGCATCAACGGCGTCGCTTCCTGGCCGCGCGCCGTGTCGAGATCGGCCGACCAGGCGAGGCCGAGCTGCGCGACGCTCTGGTCGCTGATCTGGGTCAGGGGGGAGAAGCGCTGCTCGGCATAGTCGCGGCCATAGCTCAGCCATTCGCCATCCGGCACCGCCGCGATTTGCGCGTCAGTGACGCCGCTGGTGGCGAGCACCGGCTGGGTCTTGTCCGGCGCCTTGCTCGCCTGACAGGAGGCGAGCGTGACCAGCGCGCCCATCATGATTGCGCGGCAGCCATGGCCCATTGCTCGATCCATCTTCTGCATCCTCATGTCGCGCCGGATCAGTTCACCAGCCGGTCGCTGCGCCAATATTCGGTGCGCAGCGCCTTCTTGTCCATCTTGCCGGCAGCCGTCCGCGGAATCGCATCGACAAAGGCGACGCTTTTGGGGGCTTTGACCCCGCCGAGCCGCGCCTTGGCGTGCGCGATGATCGCCTCTTCGCCGATCCCGTCAGCGACGACGATCGCGTGGACCGCCTCGCCCCATTTGTCGTGCGGGATGCCGATGACCGCGCATTCGCGGATCTCCGGCAGCTCGGTGACGGCGGCCTCGACCTCGGCGGTGAAGACGTTGAAGCCGCCGCTCACGACCATGTCCTTCTTGCGGTCGACGATGTAGAAAAAGCCCTGGGCGTCGCGATAGGCGACGTCGCCGGTGTGGTGCCAGCCGAAGGTCCGCGCCTCGGCGGTCGCTTCGGGCAGTTCGAAATATTCCTTCGACACCAGCACGCCGCGCACCACGATCTCGCCGCGCTCGCCATCGGGCAGCAGCCGGCCCTCGTCATCCATGATGCCGATCTGGACTGACCGCGTCGCGCGGCCGCAACTGGCCAGCCGCTCGGGATGATCGCCGGCGGCGGCCGCGGCGACGATCTCCGGGGGCAGCCATGTCGTGATCATCGGCGATTCGACCTGGCCATAAGCCTGGCACATGCAGGGCCCGAACGCCTCGACCGCCTGGCGCAGCTTTTCGGGCGAGACCGGCGAGCCGACCAGGATGAAGAAGCGCAGCGACGATGTGTCCTGCCGGCCAAGCTCGGGCGAGCCGAGCAAGCCATAGAGCGCGGTCGGCGGCAGATACATATGCGTGACGCCGTACTCGGCGATCGTGCGGAGAACTGCGTCTGCATCGAAGCCGGGCAGGATCACCTGCGTCGCGCCGAGCGCAAGCGTGCCGAGCGCGACTGGACCTGCGGCATGGGTGACGGGTGCGACCACCAGTGAGACGGGCTTGTCGACATCGCCGCCGATCGCGGCGCCGAGCGTCTCGAGCATGGTGCCCCAGCCGAGATTGGTCACCACCACGCCCTTGGACGGGCCGGTGGTTCCGCCGGTCGGGAAGAGGCCGACCACGCCATCGGGTGCGCCGAACGGGTCGGAGAAATCGGGGAGCGGGACAGGTAGCGCGGCCGCCACGAAGTCTTCGAGCGAGGGGTCGTCGCCGATGCGCCGGTCAAGGCAGACGACATGCTTCAGGCCGGGTACGCGGGCGCGGAGCGCCGCCACATCGTCCGCCATGCTCGAATGATAGAAGAGCCAGCCGCAATGCACATAGTTGAGATAGGCGGCGTTGGCGTCGATCGCGTTGCGGGTGTTGACCGGCACCCACACGCCATTGGCGCGCCAGATCGCGAGCAGGGCCACCATGATCGCCGCGCTGTTCGGGCCATAAAGCGCGACCGGTTGCTGATTCTCGAATCCGGCGGCGTACAGTGCCGCCGCGATGCTCTCGGTGCGTGCCTTGACCTCAGCGAAGGTCAGGCGCTCGCCGGCGGCCACATCAACAAGCGCGGTGCGCGTCGGATCGAGGTCATGGCCGCGATCGAAATAGTCGATTGAGCGCACCTCAGCCCCAGCGATTGATTTCGGGGCCGGGCGCCCAGATCGTTTCCGGGGCGGCCGTCGTGGCGAGCGACAGGGCGCGCGCCACTGAAGGTCGCGCCTTGACCCGGGCCAGCCAGGCGTTCGTCAGCGGCCTGTTGGTGAAGGCGTCCGCCACCAGCGCGGGCATGCCGGCGAGCCAGGCATAAGTCTCGAGGTCGGCGATCGTGAAATCGCCCATCAGCCAGTCGCGGCCGTCCGCCAGTTGGGCGTCGATCTTGTCGGTCGCCTGCACCACCTTGGCGCGGCTGTCGGCGAGCTTGGCCTCGTCGAAGCGTCGCTCCACGGCCTCGCGCCAGCGCTCGGCGAGATCGATGCTGGCGATCCCGTCCGGCACGGCGGCCGGCGGCGCGGCATGCAAGCCGAGATAGGACGCAGCGGGTGCTAGCCGTTCGATCACATAGCGGCACCACGCCATCATCTGCCAACGGGCATAGGGATCGGCGGGTCGAAGCGCGGGTCCACTGCCGACATCGTCGAGATAGCAGGCGATGAACACACTGTCGGCCATCGGCGTGCCGTCGACGACAAGCACGGGGCCTTCGCCTTCGATCGATTGATCGATCTCCATTGCATGCGGCACGCGGCTGCCATGACGCTCCCCGGCGACGAGATCGATCCGTTCGAGCGTCAGATCGACCTGCTTCTCGAAGGCGGCGGCGAGGATGGCGAGCGAGGGTCCGTTGGGCTCGCCGTGATAGAGAATGCGCGTCATGCCGGCTCGCTTTCCAGGATCGACACCCGTTTTGCCAAATCGGTCCGGCCCATCGCCCAGCATTGCCGGGTCGCGGGCCGGGCATAGATCGCGCGGAGCCACCGCATGATATTGGGCGTCAATTCGTCGTTCGACAAATGCGGCTGCGACAAGGGCAGCGCATAAGCGAGATTGAAGCCGTTGATATCGGCGAGGCTGTAGCTGCTCGAGGCAAGCCATTCGCGCTTGCCCAGCGCCTCTTCGAGGAGCCCGATGCCGAGCGCCACGCGGCGCTTCGATTCAGTCATTTCCTCGGGCGAAAAGGCTCCGCTGATTGCTTTGCGCCATGCGACGCGGCGTTCGGGGAGCGGGATGCGCTCGATCGCCGCGTCGAGCTCGACGGGATCGCGCTGGCGCACCGAGGGGCCGATGAACACGCTCCACCCGATCATCGAAAAGCTCGGCCCGAGCCACTGGTCCATGAACTTCATCCACCAGCGCACGCGCCATGTGTCGACCGGATCGGCAGGCATCAGGCTCGGGCCGGGAAAGGCCTCGTCGACATATTCCATGATCGCGGTGGATTCGGTCAGCACGCGGTCGCCATGCGTCATCGCCGGGATCGTGCCGAGCGGGTTGACCGCGAGATAATCGGCCTTGTGCTGATCGAAGGAGAGCAGATCCAGATAATGGCTGTCGAACGCCACGCCCTTTTCGAACAATGTCAGCATCGGCTTGCCAGAATTCGCGTTGGGCTCCCAATGATAGAGCGTCACGCGGCCGGTATCGGTCATAGTCATTCCTTGCGGCTGGGCAGGAAATGGCCTGTTAGCCACTCCCTGCCGCGCCCCCAAATAGCGATCAGAACTTCTTCTTGACGGTGAAGGCGAATTCCTGCGGGCTCCCAGGCCGACCCTTGCGGAAGCCGGCACCGGCACCGCGCAGATCGAAGATCGTCAGCAGATAATATTTGTTGAAAAGATTTTGCGCCTCGACCGAGATGTCGAGGTCGCCGCTCTCGTTGCTCCAGGTGATCCTGGCATTGGCCAGGGTGTAGGCCGGAATGAAGTTCAGGTAGCGCGTGCCGGCGATGACGGTCGGGCCGGTATATTGTTTGGCCTGGTAATTGACGTCGAAGCGGGGCGTCAGGCTTCCCGCACTGCCGAGCGGGATCTTGTACTGAATGCCGGCGCTTGCCTTCCATGGCGGGACCGTCGTTGGATCATTGGCGCTGACCCCGCCCGGATTGGTCGGGTAAGCGGCCGCGGGATTGAGGCTTGCCGGATCATAGGCGAAGGTGAGGTAGCTGAGCGATGCGTCGAGCGACAGGCCGGGCACTGGGAAGGCGGTAAGCTCAGCCTCGAAGCCCTTGATGGTGCCAGCGCCCGCGTTCAGGCGCGCCGCGCAGGGCGCGTCCGGGCAGGTGCTGACCGGGATCTGGATGTCCTTGTACTTGTTGATAAACCCGGAAAGGTTGAAGCGCAGCTTGCGATCGAACAGATCGCTCTTCAGGCCGAGCTCGTAGGCGGTGAGCTGTTCGGGCGCGAACGGGATGACCTGGTTCGCGTTGAACGGCCGCGGGTTGCTGCCGCCGCCCTTGAAGCCGGTCGAGAAGCTCGCATAGACGAGCAGGGCAGGCGAGAAGCGATAGTCGGCGGTGAGGCGATAATCGACGCGGCTCGCCTTGTATTTCGCGGTCAGCCCGGTGAGCGCCTTCACGGTGTCAGTGGTGCTGCCGTTGCGATTTGCATCAAGCGGGTCGAGGCCGACATAGCCTGGACCATAGGCAGCGCCCACCGGATCGACGAAACGGTTGATGCTGCCGTTGAGGTTGTATCGATAATAGGTCTGGCTCTTGGATTCGTCCGTATAGCGCAGGCCGCCGCTCAACGTGAGATTGTCGACTGGCTTCCAGGAGAGATGCGCGAACACCGCCTTGGCATCCGCGTCGGTGGGGTCGGGCTGACGGAACTGCAGCGGATAGACCGGGACATAGCGGATATCCTGGGTCGAATCGTAGAGCGAGTGCTGCTTGAAATAATAGCCGCCGAGCGTGAAGTTGAGCGTCTTGGCGAGTTCCACATTGGCGCGGACTTCCTGGCTGAAGCTCCAGTTGGTCAGGTGATTCTGGCCGAAGCCGTTGCTGGCGGGCGAGACGTCGTCGTCCGAATCGAACCGCGTGTCGAACGCGCGGTAGCCGCTGATCGAGGTCAGCGCGATCGCATCGTTGAGCTGGTAGTTGATCTGTCCGGAAACACCCCAACCATTATACAGGCTGCGATCGGTCCCCGAAGTGGCCGCGAGCGGCGTCCCAGCGGCGCCATAGGGATCGACCGGGATCGGGGGCACCCAGACGCCGGCTGGCTGGCCGGTCGAGATGTAGTTGCAAAAGGGCCCGCAGATGAAACGGTTGTCATAGGGCACGCCCGGTGCCGGGTTCACGTTCGGCGAATTGATCGTCGATGTCGCGAGAAGCACCTCGCCGGCGATGGTATGCTCGTCATGCGTATAGTCGCCAATGACGGTCACGTTGAGCGCGTCGTTCGGTTCCCAGCGCAGGATGCCGCGAACCGCCTGATAGCCGACGCCGCCGAGCTTGCTGATCCGGCAATCGCCCGCCGGCCGGGTGGAGGCGACGCCACTGCCCGGGTTGGCACAGCCATAATCGAGCCGGTCGACAAAGCCGTCCTGTTGCTTGAACACGCCGGAAATCCGCGCGAACAGCGTGTCGGTCAGCTTGAAATCAGCGGCGGCGCGCAGGCCGATCCGGTTGCGCGAGCCATAGGTCGCCTCGACAAAGCCGTCATTGTCGCCGTGCGGCATCTTCGAATAGATCTTGATCGCGCCGCCTTCGGAATTGCGGCCGGCAAGCGTGCCCTGGGGCCCGCGCAGGATTTCGACCCGATCGAGATCGAGCAGATCGAACACGGCGCCGGTCAGCTGCGGATAATAGACATCGTCGATATAGATGCCGACGCCGGGCTCATAAGCCGGGTTGAAGTCATTCTGCCCGACGCCGCGGATCGATGCGGAGATCGAGGGGCCGAACGAGGCGCCCTGCGGCTTCAGCGACACGTTCGGCGCTGAATCGGCCACCTGCGCGAGATTGGTCTGGTTCCGGGATTCCATCTGCGCCGCATTCACCGCGGTGATCGCGATCGGGGTGTCCTGTAGCTTTTCGCGGCGGAACTGAGCGGTGACCACGATGTCCTGCGTCGTGGATTCCGCATCGGGCGTCGCCGCGGGTTCGGTTTGAGTGCTCGCGGGCGCGGTTTGCGCCAGTGCCGGCGCGGCGAACACAAGCACGGAAGCCGAGGCCAACAGGCCTGTAGTCAGGCGCGAACGGACAAAATGGTGCATCGAATTTCCCCTCCTGGATCAGGCCCGCCCTTGGTGGACGTGGCCTTCCGAAACGGCGCGTTTGCGTGCGCCCATTGTAAGAAAGGCATACGATTTCACGGCTGACAAGGAGTAGGGAAACTACCCCTATCGGCACTGCCAGCCTTGGGAACCAGCCTGTTCGAGGGGGCTTGCTCTCGGGCCATAGGCTGCGCCACACTGTGCGACAGGCATACAATTGCCGGCCGTCGGGAGCGGAGCGCGATGCAGGCGATGATCAATTATGTCGCGCGAGGGCAGGGCCGCATGCGGTATTTCGCGAACGACTCGAGTCGCGACACGGTCGTGCTCGCGCCGCAGCCGATGGTAATTCGCGAAGCACGAACTGAGGGCACGAGCCTGGATCGCGAGGGGTTCGCGCTGGTGCCGCATCCCAGCGCGGTCGCCGATTTCGCGGATTCGGCTGAGGTGGCCCGCATCCACCCGGCCGAGATCGAGGCGCTGGTGAAGCAGGTATCAGGTGCCGACTCGGTGGTGGTCGCAGGCACCGGCGTGCTGCGCTTTGCCGAGCGCTCGGCGCAGTCGGGGGCGCTCGACAATTCGCGCCCCGCGCGGTTCGCACATGTCGATGTGTCGGACGTGACGGCGGCGCAGTTCTCGCAGCGCTCGCTGCCGGAAGATGGAGGTGGAGCAGCGCCCCGCCGTGTCGCCCATTACAATATCTGGCGCGCGATCTCGGCTGCACCGCAGGACGTGCCGCTCGCCCTGTGTGACGCACGCAGCGTCGCGCCAGAAGACCTGTTGACCGCGGATGCCATATTCGATCGCGATGGGGTGGAAGTCTGGTCGTTCGAGGGGCTCGTCGTAGCGCATTCGCCCGCGCACCGCTGGCACTGGTTTCGCGATCTCGGCTGCGACGAAGTGATCCTGTTCAAAACCAACGACAGCGATCCCGAATGCGCGCATTCAGTGCCGCACGTTGCGTTCAACGATCCCGATTGCCCGGCCGACGCTCCGCCGCGCGCATCGATCGAGATGCGGGCGATCGCTTACTGGTTCCCGGAGCCGTCATGATCTCATGGCAAGGACATAATGTGCAGGATTGGCCACGATCGTGGCGGGAGAGGAAACAGTATGAGCATGACCAGTAGCAAGGACCCGCGCACGATCATCGAACAGGCGCCGATGAGCCGGTTGCAGATCGGCGCGGTGGCGATCACGGTCGGGCTCAACGCGCTCGATGGCTTCGATGTGTTGTCGATCAGCTTCGCCTCGCCCGGCATCGCCGCCGAATGGGGCGTCGAACGCGCCGCGCTCGGCGTCATATTGTCGATGGAGCTGATCGGCATGGCGGTCGGCTCGGTGCTGCTCGGCGGCGTCGCTGACCGGATCGGCCGGCGGCGGATGATCCTTGCATGCCTTGTCACGATGATGACCGGCATGGCGATGGCGAGCCGTGCAACCGGGATCACTGATCTTTCGATCTGGCGCGTGCTGACCGGGCTCGGCATCGGCGGCATGCTCGCGACGGTGAACGCGGTGACAGCCGAATTCGCCAATGCCGCGCGGCGCAACACCTGCCTCGCGGTGATGGCGATCGGCTACCCGCTTGGCGCGGTGGGCGGCGGGAAGGTCGCCGCGCTGCTGCTGAACGGCGGGGACTGGCGCGCCGTTTTCGAATTCGGTGCGATCGTTACCGCGTGCTTCATTCCGCTGGTCTGGGTCTTCGTGCCCGAATCCATCCATTATCTGGTCGATCGTCGTCCGGCGGGCGCGCTGGCGCGGATCAATCGCACCCTGGCGCGGATGCGTCACCCGACTGTCGATGCGCTGCCCGAGCCGACCGCCGCCGAGCGGAAACGATCCGTCACCGACATCTTCAGCCCGGCGCTGTTGCGCACCACCATCCTCCTCACGCTCGGCTATTTCGCGCATTGCGTGACCTTCTACTTCATTCTCAAATGGTCGCCGAAGATCGTCGTTGACCTCGGCTTCATACCCAGCGCCGCGGCGGGCGTTCTGGTCTGGACCAATGTCGGTGGCGCGACCGGCGGGGCGATCTTCGGGCTGGTCGCGCAGCGCGTCGATCTCAAGCGGCTGACTTTGGTCGCGCTGGGGCTGTCGAGCGTGACGGTCGCGCTGTTCGGCGCGGCGGGTGCCTCGACGCTGACGATGCTGTCGGCGCTCGCCTGCATCTCGGGGTTCTTCACCAATGCGGCGATCGTCGGATATTACACGATCTTCGCGCGCGCTTACCCTACGCATGTCCGTGCGACGGGGACCGGCTTTGTGGTCGGCGTCGGCCGTGGCGGCGCAGCGCTGTCGCCGATCCTGGCTGGATTCCTGTTCGCCGGCGGCATCAGCCTGGCCGGCGTGGCGATCGTGCTGGCGTGCGGCTCGCTGGTCTCGCTGGCCGCCCTCGCGTTCACCCGGCTGCGCCTCGCGGATGTCGTGCACGGCGCAGAGGAGGTCGCGCCCGTCCCCGCCTAGGCCACTGCCCCGAAGATGAACTGCGACCCGACATAGGCGCGCATGATCTTCTGCGGCATCACGCGAAGCGCTTCAGCGATGAAGACCTCCCCGGTGCAATGCATCGGTATGATGTAGGTCGGGTCGATGCGGGCGAATTCGGCAACGGTGCGCCGCGCCTCTTCCGGCGTGCGCGGGCGAACGAGGTGGAAGCCGCCGATGACGGCATGGACCTTCTCGATCCCGGACACGGCCTGAGCCCGCCGCACCGAATTGATCACGCCGCGGTGGCTGCACGATGCGATGACGACAAGGCCCAGCCCCTTAACTGCGTAACAGGTCGCAAGCTCATGCTCGCCATCGTCGGGCAGCTGCGCGGCGTCGCGCTTGGCTGGATCCAGCAACGCCCGGTCGCAGCCGATTCCTGGCCGCATCTGGGTCGGAATGGCAGCCCGTTCGAAGCTGTTGAGCGGGATCACCCCGGTTGTGAAGGCGTGATCGGCGATGATCGAGGGCTTGGGATCGATCCGAACGTCAAAGCCCGCTTTGGCCAGTGCGGGCCGATCAAGCGCGCCCATGATCGGCGGCGGATTGCCGATCAGCGCGACGCGCTCGCAGAAGGTTTCTTCCCCGCCGACCGTCAGCGGCAGGTGATGTTGCGCTCCGGCGTCGGCGCCGAACAGGCCGGCATAGCCACCATAATGGTCGAGATGCCCGTGGCTCAGCACAGCCGCGTCGATGCGCGCGGGATCGATGCCGAGCAGCGTCATGTTGTTGCTCAGCACTTCATGGGTATAGCCGAAATCGACCATGACCCGGCGCGTCCGGGCATTGAGCGTCGAGGCGGCGTGGATCGACAAGCCGAACTCGCCGAGAAGCGCGTGCGACGACATTCGCGGCGCAGGCCCCGTGCCGCCATTACCGGCCCGGATGACCTTCATGCCGGGCAGGTCCAGATTGTCCAGGAATGGCCCGAAGGTCGCGGCGTCCGTCACGACCTGCAGCGTGAGGGCGTCGACCTCGGCTATTTTTAGCCCATAGCTTACTGGCGGCGATATCCGTGCGGCCGCTGCGCCGATCGTCCCCGCCAACACGCCCATCGCGCCCGCTGAAAGGATCGAGCGCCGCGAAAAATTCCGTGCATGAAGGTCGGCCACAAGCTTCTCCTTATGCCGATGCTCTAGCAGCAGCCTTGCACAGGAGCGACCCCCGGGGTGGTGCGGCGCGGACGCGATCCCCGCGTCCGGCCCGTCGTGTCAGGCTGCGGCGCTCGCGCGTTCAGCCTCGCTGCCGGTCATGTCATAGCCTTCACCATTGTCAGGCCGCAGCACGACATGGCCGATCGCGGTATTGCTGCACGGGACATGGTAATGGCGGTGCAGCATATGCGTGCGCTTGCCGAGCGCGCCGCGCATGATCAGCCACATCACCATCTCGATTCCCTCGGATCCGGTTTCGCGGAGATATTCGATGTGCGGGATGTAGCGTGCGGCGTCGCTCTCGCCGATCAGCGAGTCGAGGAAACGGTTGTCCCATTCCTTGTTGATCAGCCCGGCGCGCGGACCCTGGAGCTGGTGGCTCATGCCGCCCGTGCCCCAGACCTGCACGTTCAGATCCTCCTCGAAGCTCGCCACCGCGCGCGCGATCGCCTCGCCCAGCGCCCAGCAGCGATTGCCCGAAGGTGGCGGATAGGTGACGACATTGACTGCGAGCGGGATGACCCTGGTCGGCCATGCCTCGGGCTTGCCGAACATCATCGACAGCGGGACGGTCAGGCCGTGGTCGACATCCATCTCGTTGATGATCGTCATGTCGAATTCGTCGAGGATCAGGCTTTGCGCGATATGCCAGGCAAGGTCGGGGTGCCCCTCGACCTCGGGCACCTTGCGCGGGCCCCAGCCTTCATCGGCGGGCTTGTAGCGCTCGCCGCAGCCGATCGCGAAGGTCGGGATGATCTTCA
>JBDTXU010000350.1:0-1924 GCA_040006055.1 Sphingomonas bacterium
GCGTGCCGCCGCGGATCGAGCAGGGCAGTGAGAATGACGACATCGTCCATCTCATCTGCGCCGACAGCCGCGAAGTCTCTGAAACCGTGATCTTCCCGATCCTCCCCAGCCAGCACCAGGGCGTCGAGGATATGCGCATGGTGCGCTTCGTCGAGGATGACGGGAGCGTACATTATTACGGCACCTACACAGCGTTCAGCGGCGCCGATGTGCGATCCGAGATGCTGCACGCCAAGGATTTCCGGCGCTTCGAGATGCACCGGTTGCGCGGCGATGCGACGAGCAACAAGGGCATGGCGCTGTTCCCGCGGCGCATCGACGGGCGGTACATGATGCTCGGGCGGCAGGACAATGAAAGCATCTGGCTGCTGAGTTCCGACGATCTCCATGTCTGGAATGGCGGGCAGAAGGTCGTCTCGCCGAAAGCGCCCTGGGAATTCGCGCAGATGGGCAATTGCGGATCGCCAATCGAGATCGAGGAGGGCTGGCTGGTGATGGTCCACGGCGTTGGGATGATGCGCGCTTATTGCATGGGGGCGGTGCTGCTCGACAAGGCTGACCCGTCAAAGCTCCTGGCGCGAACCCGGATGCCGCTGATCACGCCGAGCCCGAAGGTTCGCGGCGGTTATGTGCCGAATGTCGTTTACAGCTGCGGTTCGCTCCTGCGCGGGCGGGAGTTGCTGGTGCCGTACGGCGTGGCGGACCAGTTCACGACCTTTGCGACCGTGTCGGTGGATGCGGTACTTGGGGCGATGGAATAGTCCGACGAGACGATCAGCTCTCGCCGACCGGCCGGAATTCGCGGCGGAACACGGCCGCGCGGATTCGCGTATATTGCTCGCCTTCGAAATCATAGAAGACGAAGCTGTTGAGATAATAGCGGTCGCCACGCGCCATTGGCCGTGCCGCGAAATCCGGCGCGTCCCGTGCCGCGAGGAACTCGGATTCGATCTCGGCCGCAAGAGTGTTCCCGCTCGCGAAGCATTGGACGATTTCGATCGTGCGGCTGACCTGCTGGTTCACCTTGCGATAGAAATCGATGATCGCCTCACGGCCGTTGAGCTCAGTGCCGTTGCCAATCACCAGCCGGACGTCGGGGGCGTAGAAGCCGCGCAACGCATCCCAGTCACCGCTGTTGAAAGCGTCCAGATACGCGCGAAACCGCGCTTCGGGCGTCATGCCGGACGGGGCTGGGGCAATGTTTACGGCTGTTCGCCCGCCATGTAGAAATCCTCGCGCAATGTCCGTGATGCGATCACGAAACAGATCGACGCGAGGAAGAACACGCACACCGCCGCCATCAGCGCTGATCTGATGCCGAAGGTCGCGGCAACCGCGCATGGATCGTCGATCGCCTTCGCGGCTGCGAGCGCTGCCTTTCCGCCACGGCAAAGCGCCAGATAATCGCCTCCCGTAAAGACAGACCCGGCGAAGCGGTCGCTCATCCAGCCGACCGCGGGGGGGCCAAGCCCCGATCCGAAGATCGTGTAGAGGATCGCGAACAGGGCGGCGCCCGTCGCGCGCATCCTCGGTTCGAGCAGGTTCTGGATCATCGCGAGCGTCGGCCCGTAATAGAGCAGCAGCGTCGCGCCGGAAATGCACAGCATGACCGAACCCCAGACGATCGAATGCGTATTGAACGCGACCCAATAGAGGAGGGGGGCAATGGCGAGGCCGATCGCCGGTCCCCAGGCCGGCCAGCGCCGGTCTCCCCGCTGCGAAAGCCAGTCAGTGCCGAATGATCCGATGAGCAGCCCGCAGGTGAGCGCGATCGCCGAGATCGTTCCGTACAGCGCGCCCGCCTGCTGGACCGGGAGCTGATAGATGCGCGCCAGATACACGGCGAGGAACTGCGAGATCGCAGTCATTCCGAAGCCGGCAAGCGCTCCGCCGATGATCACGAACAACAGCCCGCGCTTGCGCG
>JBDTXU010000351.1:0-1580 GCA_040006055.1 Sphingomonas bacterium
GCGACCGCAAGGGCGATGACCGCCGCACCGCGGGCAAGCTCACCGTCAACCGCGCGCTTGGCGATGGTGACGGCGCGCGCGCGCGCAGCCTCGCCGCGCTCAAGCGTGCCCGCGAGAAGGAACACCGCCGGATGGGCGGCCCGCGCGAGGCGCAGGCCAAGCAGATCCGTGACGTCGTCGTCCCTGAGGCGATCACCGTCCAGGAACTCGCCAACCGCATGGCGGAAAAGGGCGCTGACCTGGTCAAGGCCTTGTTCAAGATGGGCATGCCCGTCACGATAAACGCGACGATCGACCAGGACACTGCCGAGCTGCTGGTCACCGAGTTCGGCCACAACATCACGCGCGTCAGCGATTCGGATATCGATCTCGCGATCGAGACCGAGGACGATGCCGATGAGGGCGCCGTGTCACGTCCCCCGGTCGTCACGATCATGGGCCATGTCGATCACGGCAAGACCAGCCTGCTCGACGCGCTCCGCGGCACCGATGTCGTCAAGGGCGAAGCCGGCGGCATCACCCAGCATATCGGCGCCTATCAGGTGACGTTGAAGGACAAGTCGAAGATCACCTTCCTCGATACGCCGGGCCATGAGGCATTCACCGAGATGCGCGCGCGCGGCGCCAACGTCACTGACATCGTCGTGCTGGTGGTGGCTGCCGATGACGGCCTCAAGCCGCAGACGATCGAGGCGATCAACCACACCAAGGCGGCCGGCGTGCCGATGATCGTGGCGATCAACAAGATCGACAAGCCGGAGGCCAATCCGCAAAAGGTCCGCGAGGCACTGCTTCAGTACGAAGTCGTGGTCGAGGAAATGTCAGGCGACGTCCAGGATGTCGAGGTTTCCGCGCTCAAACGGACCGGGCTCGAAGAGCTGATCGAGAAGATCCAGATCCAGGCCGAACTGCTTGAGCTGAAGGCAAATCCGGATCGCCCCGCCGAGGGCACCGTCATCGAGGCGAAGCTCGACAAGGGCCGTGGCCCGGTCGCGACGATCCTCGTCAATCGCGGCACCCTGAAGGTCGGCGACATCTTCGTGGTCGGCGCCGAGAGCGGCAAGGTCCGCGCGATGACGGACGACAAGGGCCAGCAGATCAAGGCAGCCGGCCCGGCGATGCCGGTCGAGGTGCTCGGCCTGTCCGGCGTGCCGCGTGCGGGCGATCCGCTATCGGTGGTCGAGAACGAAGCACGCGCCCGCGAGGTCGCCGAATATCGTCAGAGCGTGATCACCAGCAAGCGCACGACCTCTGCCCCGGCCAGCCTGGAGAGCATGTTCTCCGCGCTGAAGGACAAGCAGGCGATCGAATATCCGCTCGTCGTCAAGGCCGATACGCAAGGCTCGGTCGAGGCGATCGTCGGCTCGATCAACAAGATCTCGACGGACGACATCAGGGCGCGCGTGCTGCACGCCGGCGTCGGCGGCATCACCGAGAGCGACGTGACCCTGGCGGGGGCGTCGGGCGCGCCGATCATCGGCTTCAACGTCCGCGCCAATGCCAAGGCCCGCGAAATCGCCGAACGCCAGAAGGTCGCGCTCAAATATTATGACGTGATCTATGACCTGATCGACGAGATC
>JBDTXU010000352.1:0-9286 GCA_040006055.1 Sphingomonas bacterium
ACGAGGCCGATGCCGGCGCGGGCCGGATCGGCTGGAGCGCGCCCTTCTCCCGGGCCCTGCGGGGCGCTGCGGTGGGCGACCTGCGGCGGGTGATATTGCCTGCGGGCGAGCGCGAATATGAGGTGATCGCGATCGGCTATCCGGAAGCCTGAGGAGGCGGCTCCCGCCCCGCCGCCCAGCGCGAGATTCGCGGTCTCCCAAACGTGATCAGGCAAGCCAGCGGCCATCTCCGGATAACGTGCAGCGTCAAACCTGGAGGGAAATGGACCGGCAGGCGGGCGCCCCTGCGCTATGATAAGGTCGATAAGAAGCTTTATCCCAGGCGCAACTTCGCGCGCTGACCGTCTCAGTGTTGCAAGGGCTGCTCGGCAAGATCCGGCGGATAGAAAGGCGCCGCTGATCATGCAGCGCGCGACCAAATTGCTGCTTCAGCAATAGGGTTTCGGATGACGTAAAACATCGCTCCAGAGCACGGCCCTCATCGGTAACGTCGACGCGGATGGTTGTCGATACAAATAAAAAATGTTATCTAACCTATTGTAACGACTCGAGAATACATTCTAGCCTGTTGGCAGGCCACCAAATGCGGCGGTCTGCAACAACGGAGGATGTATGTTCCTGGATGAAAAATCGATCGCCACCCTGATTGGCAATGCGGATGTCTTTAGGACGGTCGGGATTCGACTTGTTGCGATCCCCACGGCGGGCGCGGATCAAGGTGCGCTTCAGGCAATCACCACCGACGAATGGAGCCGCGCGATTACGGCATTCGCCTCCAATCCCGCCCGCGTGGTGGCGGCCCGAAAGGCCCTTCAGTTCGGAACTGACTCGCTGAGCAGCGAGGATCATCTGATGCTGGCCACCGGGCAGGAAGCGTACGAGGCAGACTTAAACAAGCATATGTCGAATATTGCCACCGCAGCGGTCGTGTTCGCCGTGATCATCGCGATTGTCGGTGGGCTTGGAATGATCGCTGGTCCGGCCGCGCCCGTGCTCTTCGCCTTTGCTGCTCTTCTGACCGCTTACGCAGCCTATATGGGGGTTGCTTACCTCTTCCTTTCCTACATCGTTGGCCATCTGCCTGACCGCATCATCAGCACAAAGGGTGTTGAAATGTATGGCGGCACCCAAGGCACACCATTCACCGATGCAAGCAAAACGCCGGCGGACATCGCGCGCATCCGCGTCTGGGCCGACGATGTCGTCCATGGCATCCAGGTCGCCTGGCACAATGGTGGCGACCTTCGATGGAGTGCGCTGCACGGGGAGGAGGTCGGCCTGTGTTACGAACTCCCGGGCAGCGGCGAGAACTTCCCGATCAGCGAAAAGATCGTACTGGTGGAAGGGCGTTCGGGCTATGTGGTCGATCAGTTGACGTTCTGCACCAGCGCCAACCGAAGGATGGGTCCGATCGGCGGCAAGGGTGGCAGCAGCTTCATTCTGAAGCCGGAAGGGGACATGCCGTACTTTATCGGGTTTCAAGGGCGCTGCGGGCGCAATCTTGATGCGATCGGCGGCATCTCCAGCCTCTATGGCAGTTCGCAACTCGGCGGCCGCGGCGGCACGGCTTTTCTGGACAAGGTTCCTGTCGGGGGCAGGCTGAGCAAGGTCGATATTCGTTCCGGGGGTTATATCGATAGTGTCCAGGCAACCTATATCGTCGACGGCGCGCCCCAGCTCGGTCCGCAGTTCGGCGGCAACGGGGGCGAATTGCATACCCTGAACATCAGCGCGGACGAGTATATCGAGAGCATCAAGGCTCGGGTAGGCGAGTTCATCGATGGCCTGCAGTTCACGCTGCGCGATACGAAGACCAACGCCACGCGCGTTTGGCCGGGTGTGGGTCAATTCGTCGGTGGCACTGGTGGTCATGAGGATGAAATCAGCGCGGCACCAGGGATGCGCGTTGTCGGGTTCTGGGGAAGGTGTGGGCTGTATGTCGATGCCTTGGGGATCAGCGTGGCCAAGGCTTGATACTGTGAGGCCGGCTGCCAAGTGGCAGCCGGCCTCACCCGATTTTCAGGTCAGCCTGGCCAGCTCTTCAAGGTCCCCGTGAATATCCAGGGGCGATAGTCGGTGATTATATCTACGGCCGCAAACGCCTGCTGCGGCGGGTGATATTGCCTGCGGGCGAGCGGGAATATGAGGTGATCGCGATCGGCTATCCGGAAAGCTGAGGAGGAACATCCAGAGCCTCGCGCAGAGCGGGCTGGCGTGAGCGGCTGACGGGCAGCGGGGCGCCCTCGTTCAGGTGCAGCCGCCAGCGGTCGCCATCGCGCTCCAGGCGCTGCACCTGCGCCAGATTGACGATCACCGACCGGTGGACACGCAGGAAGCTCGCCGGCAACTGGGTCGCCAGGCCGTCAAGGCGAGCTGTGTGCAGCAGACTGCGGCCGCCGACCAGCCGCAGCTCGACATAGTCGTCAGCCCCCACCACGGCCAGGATTTCCGCGATCGGCACCAGTTCCACGCCGCGCGCCGATGCCACGGTCAGGCGGTCGGGACGGCTGGCGGCACGGGTCAGGGCGGCCTCGCGGCCGCGGTCGTCGCGGCCCAGCCGCACCACCTCAACCATCAGCAGCGGCAGCAACAGGCCAGCGGCGAGCAGGAAGTAGGAGAAGTCGGCCAGCCATTCGGGGAAACCGAGGGCCAGCGCGAGGAACAGCACCAGATAGCCCAGGGTCGGCCGCGCGCCGGGGACGCCCAGACGCACGCCCGCGGCGGCCGGCACGGCGGCGAGCGCCACGCCGAGGATCAGCGCCCAGACCGTCTTTGTGTCGAAGCCCGGAAGCAGAGCCGTGGCGCCGACCAGGCCCAGGGCCAGGCCGATCATCATCGAACGTCTCCCGGGCAGGAATCGGGTGGTGACATAGGTCACCAGCAGGATCGCGAAAGCGGCCGCCAGCACCCAGATGGCGCTCATCCGCCAGGCGTGCAGCGGATAGGCATAATCGAACAGCGTCCGCAAACTCTCGACAATGGCCTGCAGCGCCGCGACGCCTGCCGCGGCGGACAGGACAAGGCTGGACCCCGTGCGGCGCATGGCGTGGATCACGCCGAAGCCGAACGCCGCTGCCAGTAGCGCGCCGGCCGCCACGAAAGTCGCGGCCAGTGGCACGAAGCGGTGTGCAAAGGGGTAAGGCCAGATGCCCATGGCGCTCATCGGGCGGGCGAAGCGCAGGCCACCGTGAAATGACGACAGGTGCAGCACAAGCATGTTGTCGCCGGGCCGCCAGGCGGTCTCGCCGATCGGAAAGACCGCCTGATAGCGCCCGGGTATTTCGGCCCGTGCCGTGGCGCCGGGGCGACCATTGGCACCGAGGCGCTGATTGTTGAGCCATGCCTCGGACGAGGCAACGCCCGCCACAAAAAGGGCGCGCGGCCGGGTGTCGGTGGGGACGCTGACGGTGGTCCGGATCCAGAGCTCGCGGCCTTGAGGGTCGACGAAATCCTCGATCGGGCGGCAGTCGCTCAATGTTGGGGCAGCCGGACCGACCACGCCATGACAGGCTTGCCATGATGTGTCTTGGGCTCGGGCGGGAGTCGCGAAACCGGTCAGCAGAATGGTGAGGAGCAGGATTCGACACATGCCCCCCGTCTAGGGCGCAGCTCGCCGAGATGCACCGCCATTCGCCGATGACCGGACGCCATTGGCCGAAGCGGGGTGGCGGACGGCGCGACGAACCGCTCAGCCGTCGGCATGACCCACATATCGCTCAATCGCCGCGCCGTGCTCGCTGCCGCCGCCCTCGCCCTTCCCGCTCTGGCGCTCGCCCGGGCCACCGCTCAGACAGCGCCCGCTCCGCAGGCCGGCCCCTTCCGCTTCAAGGGCTGGCGCGGCCAGGAGACCGACGCCGAGCGGGGCTTTTTCGAGGTCCCCGAGGATCGGCGCGATCCCGGCTCGCGGAAGATCCGGCTGAGCTATGTCCGGTTCGCCTCGACATCGGCAAGGCCTGGCCCGCCCATCGTCTATCTGGCCGGCGGACCGGGCGGCACGGCGACCGGGGCGGCGACCGGACCGCGCTTTCCGATTTTCATGGCGCTGCGTGAAGTGGCCGACGTTATCGCGTTCGACCAGCGGGGCACGGGCCTGTCCAACGCAATCCCGGCGCGCCCGGCCACGATGCGCCCGCCGCCTGTATTCACCGAGGCCGGACTGACGCACTATGTCCGCACTGAATTCCAGAACGCCTGGGCCGACTGGACAAGGGCTGGCGTGGCCATGACCGGCTACAATACCGAACAGAGTGCTGACGACATTGATGACCTGCGACGTCATCTCGGCGCGGAAAAGATCGACCTCTGGGGCATCAGCTACGGCTCGCACCTGGCGCTCAGCGTGCTCAAGCGGCACGGCGACAGGGTGAACCGCGTGGCCCTGGCCAGCCTGGAGGGCCAGGGCCAGACAGTGAAGCGGCCGGCGCGGACCGATGCCCTTCTGCGGCACGCGGATAGCATGCTCGCCGCCGACCCGGCTGTCCGCGCCGCGGTACCGGACCTGCCCGCCCTGATGCGCCGCGTCCATACCAGACTGGAGGCGCAGCCGGCCCTGACAAAGGTCACGCTGAAGGGCGCGCCGGCCGAGATCAGGATGGGCGGCTTCGGGGTGCAGATGCTGGCAGGGGGTTTGATTGCGAATCCAAACACGCTGGCCATGCTGCCGGGCCTGTACCTGGCGCTGGAAGCTGGTCAGACAGCCGTGCTGGCACCGTTCCTGGGCGACGTGGCGGATCTGCTGAGCGTGACCGGCATGCCCGAGGCCATGGACCTGGCGTCCGGGATTTCACCGCGCCGGCTGGCCCTGGTGAGGCGGGAGGCGCGGACGGCCGTGCTGGGCGAGGCGCTGAACTTCCCGATGCCGCAGCTGCTGGGCGCGGTGCCCGGCGCGGACCTTGGGGAAGGCTTCCGGGCGCCGATCCGCATCGATCATCCCGCCCTGCTGGTCGCCGGCTCGCTGGACGGGCGCACCGCGCTGGCCGAGCAGGACGAGGTGGCGGCGCAGTTCCGGCGCAAGTCCCGGGTGATCGTCGAGAATGCCGGCCACAATGTCTTCGAGGCGCATCCCGATGTGCAGGCCCTGCTGGTGCGGTTCTTCCGCGGCGAGGCCGTCGCCGACACCCGGCTGGCCCTGCCGGTGCCAAAGTTCCGGGTGGCGTGATCGGGTGGATCAAAATTCTCGCATGCTGACGCGGGACCGCCGGGACGCTGTCGCACCATCCGCGGTTTTCCGGCCACCGATCCGACATTGGCTGTTTGCAACAACTCGGCCTCGAACCCCCTCCTGTTTATCGGAGTTCCCCGTGCGTCCTGTCTCCCGCGTCGCCATCGCAGCCCTGTCCTGGCTGCTTACCGCTGCCTTACCCGCCTCCGCCCAGAAAATGCCGTCTCCGCAAGAACTTTCCACAAATGACCTCGACGGTATTTTCGCATCGATCGCGCCAACGGCACCAGGGTGTGTGGCGGGCGTGAAGTCCCCGGGAACCCCGTCGTTGACGCGGGGCTATGGGCTCGCCGATCTGGAACATCCTTCGGCACTCACGGCCGACAGCGTTTTTGAGACCGGATCCGTCGCAAAGCAATTCACCGCTGCTGCTATGCTGATGCTGGTTCAGGACGGCAAACTGACGCTCGACGATGATATCAGGCGCTACCTGCCGGAAATGCCTGACTATGGAACCGCGGTCACGATCCGGCACCTCCTCACCCACACCAGCGGCCTGCGCGAGCAATGGAGCCTGCTCGCCCTCGCCGGCAACCCGCCCGGAAGCCAGGTGCACACCCAGGGCACGATCCTCGACCTGGCATCGCGCCAGAAGGGGTTGAACTTCACCCCGGGTACGGAATTCCTCTACACCAACACCAATTACGCTTTGGCGGCGATCATCATCGAGCGGGTCAGCGGCACGAGCTTGCAGCGCTTCACGGACCAACGGCTGTTCCAGCCTCTCGGGATGAGCCACAGCAGATGGCGAGAGGATTTCCGTACAGTCGTTCCCGGGCGGGCAATGGCCTACGCGTCGGCCGGTGACGGGTTCATCGCCAGCATGCCCTTCACCAATGTCTATGGAAATGGCGGCCTGCTTACCACGATCGGCGATCTGTTGCTCTGGAACGCGTTCCTCGACCACCCGTCAGAGCTGCCCGGCGGTGAGGCTTTGGTGGCCAGGCTGCAAACGCCCGGCAAGTTGAGCAACGGCGTAGCGCTCGAATACGCCCTGGGTCTCGAGGTTACTCGAGCGCACGGATTTCGCATGGTTTCGCACAGCGGTTCGACCGGTGGCTACAAGACCTGGCTGGGTCGCTACCCCGAGAAGGGCATTTCGGTCGCGGTGCTTTGCAACAATGGAGGCTTGGATCCAGTGGGCCTGGGCGAAAAGGTCGCAGAGCAAGCACTCCTTGCCATGGGGCATTCCGACGGGGACGTCGCAGCCCCCGCATTGCGAACGGCCGCGACGGCATCTCCCCGGGACCTCACGCGGTACCAGGGACTCTTTCGAAATCCGATAACCGGCGAACTGGTCGAGATGAAGGTCGTCGATCATCGACTGACACTGCAAGGGGGGCAGCAAGGGGGATCGCAAGTGTTGATCTTCGACCACGGCCAAGTTTTTCGGCGCGCGGACGGTGACAGCGTGCAGTTTGTCGGCGCGACCGGTAAACCGGTCAGCTTCACACTCGAGCATGTCGGAGCGCGCCAGCGCTTCATCGCCGTCGCGCCCGCGAAGACCGACGACAGCGCGCTCGCCGCCTATGTCGGCACCTATTACAGTGCGGAACTGGATACTCGAATCTCGGTGGTACGAAAGGGCCAAGCCCTGGTCATGCGCCAGCCCTTCGCAGTAGAATGGGACCTGACGCCCAGCTTCGACAATGGCTTCACCACGCGGCTTCGGGGCACAACCACCTTCGTCTTTACGCGTAAGCCCAACGGCGAGATCGACGGCTTCGCCGCCTGGGCGAATGGCGTTCGTAATATAGGATTTGCCCGGCAACTTCGCTGAAGGGGTAACGCATTGTTCGGGTGCCGGGCCAGGTTACACATTGCCGCTTTTGCCGTTGGCGGCGCAAAGGTCGCCAGTCCGCGCAATTGCCCCAGCTGCTGGCGTCGACCTTGGCGGACGACGTGGTGGGCGATCTGCGGCGGGTCACGCTGCCGGCGGGCGAGCGTGAATATGAGGTGATCGTGATCAAGTATCCGGCGGCCTGAGGCCAGGACGCAGCATCAGAGCGCGTCGGTGTGCTCGGGTTCCCGGTCGAAATGGTCGTGCCGGCCGTCGACATATTTCACGGATTTCGCCAGCACGTCTGGGTCAGCGCCTTCGAGCGTGGCGACCTGTACCGCGATCATCGCATTGCCTTTGGGGTCCATACCGTCCGCATGGGTGCGCACGCCGCAAGTGATGCAAACATAGTAGGTGAGATTGGGTTGAGGCTTGCCGGGAGGAGTCCAACGGTAGCGGATTTGATCGTCGCCGCCACTTTTCACCTGGAACGTATCTGCGGGAGCGAAAGCGAACCAGGCGCGGCTTTTGCTGCACAGCGAGCAGTTGCAGCGAATAGTCCCTTTATCGAGGTCGAGGCTGACGCCGTAGCGCACGGCGCCGCAGTGGCATCCGCCTTCATAATGTTGCTCGGCCACTGCTTATATCTCCCCGAAATGGGTGCACACATAGATAGACAAGCGGGAAGCCTTCCGGTTCCGCAGGTGGAAATTAATCGAAGGCAGCCTCTGCTGCAGGAATAAGCGGTGCGGCGGGTGATCCTGCCGGCTGTCGAGCGCGAATATGAGGTGATCGCGATCGAGTATCCGGAACCGTGAGGAGAGCGCGCCTCCCGGTCGCTCGGCGGTAGATAGTCAGTCTGAAATAAGCAGCGGTGGGCAGCGCAGGCTTTAGGCCCTAGGACAGAGGCATGGCCAGACGTTCAAAACATGATCCCTATGGAGACCTGCATCGCGAGGAGGAAGCCCCCGCCCCGCCGACACTGTGCTGGCTGTGTGGCCGGCCGACCGGCAAGACCATAACCTGGCACCATCCCGTGCCCAAGAGCCGGGGCGGGCGTGACGTTGTGCCCATGCACCCGATTTGCCAGCAGACGCTGACCGCGAATTTCACCAATTCCGAGCTGCAGCGCCATGGGATGGATGTGGAGGCCCTGCTGGCCAACCCCAATATCCGCAAATTCGTCGATTGGGTGGCGAAAAAGGATCCGGATTTCACCGCGGGCACGACCAAGAAGCAGCGCTGATCCGGCCAGTCACCCGAATCTAAAGTTCGTAACATTACATCCAGCGTCACCCCGGACTTGTTCCGGGGTCTATCGAGCCGCAAGAGCAACGCTTGCACACCCTGCGGAAACATGGATGCCGGAACAAGTCCGGCATGACGGAAACAGGGAAACTTGATGGCACGAACTTCGGTTCCACCCCCACTAGCCTTTGGCGTCGCCTCGTTATCGGCGGCGCTTCTTCGGATATGTGGGCGTGGCGCGGTCGTCCGCTGTCAGTTGCTGCCAGCGATTGAAACGCTCCACCGTCAGCGTGCCCTCAGCGATCGCTGCCTGAACGGCGCAGCCGGGCTCATTGCCATGCGCGCAATCGGAGAAACGACAGCCCTGCGCCGCCAGCAGGAAATCATCGAAAACCTCCGATACCCCCTCGGCCGCATCGGACAGCTGCAACTCGCGCATGCCGGGCGTGTCGAGCAGCCAGCCGCCCCGCTCCAGCCGATGCATTTCGCGCACGGTGGTCGTGTGGCGCCCGGTATCGTCACTCGCGCGGATCGCCTGGGTGGCGATGCTGTCCGAGCCGCGCAAGGTGTTGACGAGGGTCGATTTGCCGACGCCCGAGGACCCCAGCAGCGCCACGGTCTTGCCTTTGCCGCACCAGTCCGCGAGGCGCGCCACGCTGGCGGGATCGCGGCCGTTGACGGTTTCGACCCGCAAGCCGGGCTCGATTGCGCGTGCCGCTGCCGCGAAATCCTCCGGGGTGTCGGTCAGGTCGGTCTTGGTGAGAACCACGACCGGGTCCACGCCAACGTCCCGCGCCAGCACCAGATAACGTTCGAGCCGCGCGACGCTGAAATCCTGGTTGCAGGAGGCGACGATGAACAGGGTGTCGATATTGGCGGCGATCATCTGCTCCTTGCGCGGATCGCCCGGCGCACGTCGTTTGAACAGGTTCATCCGACGCAGGACGCGGGTCGGCAGCTGCGTGGCGTCGTCGACCAGCACCCAGTCGCCGACCGTCGGATGATCGTCCGTGGGCAGGGCACCGGGGATATAGGGT